>JARIBW010000042.1 GCA_029264355.1 Collinsella sp.
AACTCGTCCGCGAAGCGCGGGTCGTTCGCGGCCATGAGGGCGTTGGTGGCGATCCAGCCGGACGGGGTGCCGGTGTCGTAGCCGGACAGCGGGTCGATCACGACGGCGTACATGGCCTCGCGGTCGAGGCTGCGCGCCATGGCGTCGGTCAGCTGAATCTCGTTGCCCTTGCCGGGCTGCTGGTCGGAGAGCAGCTCCATGACGAGGGGCGAGAGCAGGTAGCGGCCGACGATGTAGAGGTTGGAGGGCGCCGCCTCGGGGCTCGGCTTCTCCACCAGGCCGCCGATGCGCCACACGGCGCCGGGCTCGGTCTCCCCCGCGCCCTCATAGCCCTCGAGCGTGCCCACGAAGTCACCGGCGATGACGCCGTAGCGGTCCACCTGGTCGGGCGCGCACGGGGCGACGGCGATCACGCTGGCGCCGCCGTGGGCGCGGGAGACCTCGAGCATCTTGTCGCAGATGTCCTTCGCGGGGACCACGTAGTCGCCCAGCAGGACCAGGAAGGGCTCGCCGGCGCAGGCGTCGGCGGCGGAGCGGATGGCGTGACCGAGGCCGCGGGGCTCGTACTGGTAGCGGAAGTCGACGGGCATGTTGCCGGCGGCGGCGATCGCGTCGGCGTAGCCGGCCTTGCCGCGCTCGCGCAGCAGGGCCTCGAGCGAGCGGTCGGGCTGGAAGTAGCTGAGCAGCTCAGGCTTGCCGGGGCTCGTCACGATGATGGCCGCGTCGACCTCCTCCGGGTCGAGGGCCTCCTCCACCACGTACTGGATGACCGGCTTGTCGAGGACCGGCAGCATCTCCTTGGGGGTGCACTTGGTGGCGGGCAGGAAGCGGGTGCCGAGGCCGGCGGCGGGGATGATAGCCTTCATTGACTGTCCTTTCAGCACGACGCGCGCGCTCATCTCACGCGTATCAAAATGCGCGATGTACATACATTTTGCTATGTTACTCGTCTACGAACGATTTATCGAATTCCACACGGATATCCCGCAAGTAATTTTGTGATACCCCGTTAAGACGCGACGCCCCACGAAAAAAGCGGGACCCACGAGCGTGGATCCCGCTTTGATGAGCGCGCTATGGCTCGAGTAGACCGCAGGTGATGCACCTGCGCGAAACTACTTCAGGGTAACGGCGGCGCCGGCAGCCTCGAGCTTCTCCTTGGCGGCCTCGGCGTCCTCCTTCTTGGCACCCTCGATGACGGCCTTGGGGGCGTTCTCGACGACCTCCTTGGCCTCCTTCAGGCCGAGGGAGGTGAGCTCACGGACGACCTTGATGACCTGGATCTTGTTGTCGCCGAAGCCCTCGAGCACGACGTCGAACTCGGTCTTCTCCTCGGCCTCCTCGGCGGCGGCGACAGGGCCGGCCACGACGGCGGCGGGAGCAGCGGCGGAAACGCCGAAGGTGTCCTCGATAGCCTTGACGAGCTCGGAAGCCTCGAGCAGGGTCATTTCCTTCAGAGCCTCGATGATCTCATCGGTGGTAAGCTTAGCCATTTCTAAGTCCTTTCGGTTTCCCTGCGCGCAGCAGGGAGATCAAAACTAAAGTACGGCGCGTTGCGCGCCAGGTGTGCGGTCGTCAAGCGGCCGCGGGAAGGCCGCCGACTAGGCCGCCTTCTGCTCGGAGATCTGCTGAACGGTGCGGGCGAGACCAGAGGAAACGCCGTTGACGCAGACAGCGATGTCGCGAGCGAAGCCGTTGATGAGACCGGCGATCTGACCCAGGAGCTGATCCTTGCTGGGGAGCTCGGCGATGGCGTCGACCTCGGCAGCGGTGACAGCCTGACCGTCAGAGATACCGCCCTTGATCTCCAGGACGCCCTTGGACTTCTTGGCGAACTCCTTGAGCGCCTTGGCGGCGCTGACGGGCTCCTCCTCGAAGAACACGTAGGCGAGCGGGCCGACCAGCATCTCGTCCAGGTTCGGCTGCTCCTTGTTCTCCAGGGCGATGCGGACGAGGTTGTTCTTGTAAACCTTCATCTGAGCACCGGCCTCACGGAGCTGCTTGCGGAGCTCCTGAGCCTGAAGAACGGTGAGGCCGTTGTAGCTCACGACGAAAACGCCGGCGTTGGACTCGATCTTGGACTCGATCTCGGCAACTGCATCGATCTTGTACTGCTTTGGCATGTGGTACACCTCCTTCTTTTTCTTTTCCGGGCACGACCGCCAGGATGTGGGCGGGGGCATGCCTCGAAAAAGAAAGCCCCCGCGCTGCTTGAGCGACGGGGGCGAGAAGACAAGTGCTACTCAACCACCTCGGCTGGCGGGTCTCCCCTTTACTCCGTTGCGCTCGCTTGCGCGGGCACGCGGGAACCGGCTGTCTCTGGCAGCAATCGTGCGTGTGCGGTTTGAAAGTATCGCAGCCGGCGCCGTATGCGTCAAGACGGCCGTTGAGATCGCAGGCGCGTGCACAGCTTGCACACATGCCCCTCGCCTCGCCCGGCTGGGGGCGTCCTTTAAGGCAGGGTACCCGACCCGGGCAGAGCTCGTACCCGTTGGGAAACCGAGGCGGGAGAGGCCGCGCCCATCGCATGGCCCATCGATTAGATGGGCAGCCCCTCCCCGCCCAAATGGGCCGCCGGGTCGGCCGCCTCGACCAGCGTGAACGACGCCCCGTCGAAGCGGTACACGAGCACGCAGCAATTGGGGAAGGGACTGGGGATCTCGACTTGGGCGGTATGCCCCCACGCGCGGGCGAACGCCTTGCAAGCCGCGCCATGACTCACCGCGAGCACGTTGCCCGAGCGAGGTGCGCCCTCGTCGGGCGGGCGAACCGCGCAGGGCTCGACCGGCGCGTCCGTGCGTCCGGGCACGGGGTTGCGCAAGGCGATCCCCCTGCCGGTTGGGGCGCCCGCGGGCACGAGGGCCGGACCCGCCTCGCAGGTCCCGCGCATCACCGCCGCAAGCGTCGCGGTGAGACGCTCCTCCAGGTCGCGCTCCGGCTCACCGCCGAACGGCACGGGGTAATCCCCCATGGGCTTGGGCAGGGCCAGCACGTCGGTGCCCTCGAGGTCGCCGAACGAGCGCTCGCGCAATCCCTCGAGACGCTGATACGCACCGCCCCACAAAAGCTCCATCGTGCCGCACGCGCGCTCGGCGGGAGAGCTGAACGCCGCGTCGAAGCGCACACCGCGCTCGCCCAGCCACAGCGCCGCGGCACGGGCCTGCTCGCGACCCAGGTCCGTGAGCGGCGAGTCGCAGCGGCCCTGGATGAGCAGGCGGGTGTTGAACACCGTCTGACCGTGACGTACGAGATACAGAGTCGAATACACCGGCGGCCCCCACAGTCCGAACGCAATGCGAGACGCGCGGCGCGGACGCAACCGGGTCCGACGCGCGTCGATATGCCAGTTTCCCAGCATACTGCATCGCCGGGCGTCCCGCCGGTGAAAGCGGGTACAGTAGTCGAAAAGGCAGGCGCGCGGAGAGGTTGAACGATGTCTGAACACGCCGATAGCAAAGAGCCCCTCGGCTCCCCCACGCCGCTTTCCGTCCGACTCGCCCTCGTTGATGCGGGGCTGTCAGACCCCCATGCATGCTTGGACCACCTCTCCGGCGACCTGCTCGAAGCGCTCGACGTCTACGAGCACCATATCCCCCTGCCCGCATACGGCACGGCGCGCCCGATCGACTCGCACGTCTAGACCCTCTCCCCCACCGGCGCGGGGGCCGGCCGCATCTGGGAATCCCTTTGCGATCGCCTGCGCGACGACATGGATGCCGGGTATGGGCGTACGCCTTTGCTGTACGCGATCGCGTGCGCGGATGAGCACGGCTTCGTCAAAGCCCGCGCGGCACTCGAAAGTCTCGGCTCCGCCTGCCGCGAGGCGGGAGTACCCTGGGGTGGCGGCATCGCCGTCGGTGGCGGCCTGCTCGTGAGCGCCTCGGCGCGCGGCCCGCGCATGGGCCGCCTGCGCCGCCGCCGCTCCGAGGCGATCGACATGCTCATCGCCGCCATGCGCTCGAGCTGCGGCGTGAGCGCCCTTCCCCGGCAAAACTCATCGGACCTCATCATCGCCCCGTGCCCGGTCCCGCGCTTCCTGTACGCCCCGATCTGCGAAGTCTGCCGGCGCCGCCGCCGGTGATGACGGGGCCATCTCCCCTTTCATCCAGTTCATATAGATGATTAGAAATTTGTCTAAATAGTTCTTGACTCCATTATTAGATGAGTGTCTAATTGTCTAACGATCAACCCGGGTCCGATGCGTCCATCCGGCCGCCGGGTTCCCATGCACGGTGCCGGCGCCTCCCCGTCGCGAGGCCCCGGGCACACCCATGCGACACTAAGGAGGCAATATGGGAGGGGAAGCCTTTAAGGCGCTCGCCGACCCAACGCGCAGGCACATCCTCGAGCTTCTACGCGGCGAGGATCTTACCGCCGGCGAGATAGCCGAGCACTTCGATATGACCAAGCCGTCGCTCAGCCACCATTTGGGCATCCTCAAAACGGCGGGCATGATCGACGCCGAGCGAGACGGCCAAAACATCATCTACAGCTTGAACACCTCGGTCCTGCAGGACCTCATGACCTGGCTGTACACATTCACCGATAGGAGCGAAGAACATGAACGATAAGCACCCCGATCCCTCGCAGGCGCCCACCGGACGCGAGGCGAAGGCCAAAGAGACGGCCCCGGTCAGGATCGACCCCATCGGCCGTCGGACCTTCCTCGCGCTCGCCGCGGTGTGCGTCGCAAGCCTCATCGGCCATCTCGTGCTCCTGCCCCACATGCCCGAGATGATCCCCACGCACTGGGACAGCGCCGGCAACGTCAACGGATACACCGGGCGCTCCGCGATCCTCGGACTCGACGCGCTGCCGCTCCTGCTGCTGGTCATGCTCCGCTATCTCCCCGGCATGGATCCGCGCGCCCAGGCGTACATGCGCATGGGGTCGTTCTACAACGGCTTCACCGTCGCATTCACGCTCTTCATGGTCGGTATGACCTGGACCTCCGAACTCACCGTGTTCGGCCTCCTGCCCGAAAACGGCAGCCCCATAGGCACGATCACGACCCTGGTGCTCGGCGTGGGCTTCGTCCTCTTGGGCAACTACATGCCCAAGATCAAGCACAACTACACGTTCGGTTTCAAGACCCCCTGGGCGCTCCATGACGAATGGAACTGGCGCCTCACCCACCGCTTCTGCGGCACGGCGTTCGTCATCTCCGGCATCGCCACCATCGCGGGAGGCATACTCTCCATCTGGCATGGACAGGCATCGCCGTGGATTCTCCTGGGGTCGTTACTCGTCTCCAGCATGGCCACCTACGTCTACAGCTATCTCGTATTCCGCAACGGAAACAATCCACTGCGCAACCGTTGATAACCCCCGACATGTGACAAGGCGCCGGCCCCCACGGGGACCGGCGCCTCTTTCATATCGATATATGTCAATATGCCGACGTGACGCGACCGTTAGACCGGGCTCGGCGCATCATCTCGAATAATCGAACGCGCGATGAGGGCGAGCAGCACCATCTCGATCGCATGCTCCTCGTCGAGCACCTCGACATCGTAGACATCCCCTCGCAGGGCCGGAACCTGCTTGGCTCGGGCGAGCACCTCGCCGTCATCGGATCGGACCTCGAACCGGCTGCTCCACGCGCGCTGCGTGAGAACCGCCCAGCCCATCTGGGCCACCTTGATGACGGCCTCGCTCGTGCTGCTGGAAACACGGAACGAGCGTTTGGTCGTGAACGAGACGCCGCCGTCGATCGAGACCGAATAGGCGCGGTCCTTCTCGTCTGTTCGCGTGGTCGTATAATGCGCGAGTTCCAAACCCCCGGCATCGTATAGACGCGTGCACCGAGGCGCCGAGAGCGGATCGGTCCTGGTTGAGAACACCGCCTTCTCTTCATGATCGACCACGACCACCTCGCTGTGCACGCTGGCGAGCTTGGATGATATACGGAGCTTCATGGCCCCTCCCCATAGTCGTACCCCTTGGATACAACGCCGTATACCCATTTTCAACCATGGCGGGACGGACGGAGCACGGACGGTGTGGGGGCTCCGAGGTCGCGTAGCGCTAGCTCAACAGCATGCGGTCGTTGGCAAGCGCGCCGCCGGAGACCTCCTCGAACTTCTGAAGCAGATCGGGCACCGTGAGCGCTCGCTTCTCCTCCCCCGCCACATCGTAGATCACACGGCCCTCGTGCATCATGATCAGGCGGTTGCCAAGGCGGATCGCGTCATTCATATTGTGGGTCACCATGAGCGTGGTGAGCTGGCGCTCGGCCACGATCTGCTCCGTGAGCTCGAGAACCTTCGATGCCGTCTTGGGGTCCAAGGCGGCGGTGTGCTCGTCGAGCAGCAGCACGCGCGGGTTGGTGAGCGTTGCCATGAGCAGGGTGAGCGCCTGGCGCTGACCGCCGGACAGCAGGCCCACCTTGGCCTGCACGCGCGTCTCCAACCCCAAGTCGAGGCGCTTGAGCAGTTCGACGTACTCGGTGCGCTCGTCCTTGGTGATGCCCCAGCGCAGGCCGCGGCGCTGGCCACGGCGCTTGGCGAGGGCGAGGTTCTCCTCGATCTGCATGTCGGCGGCGGTGCCGCGCATGGGGTCCTGGAACACGCGGCCCAGGTACTTGGCGCGCTTGGGTTCGGAAAGGCGCGAGATGTCCTCGCCATCCAACTCGATGGTGCCCGAGTCGAGCGGGTACACGCCCGCGATCATGTTGAGCAAGGTGGACTTGCCGGCGCCGTTACCGCCGATCACGGTCACGAAATCGCCATCGGCCAAGGTGAGATCCACACCGGTGAGGGCGCACTTCTCGGTGACGGTGCCGCGGTTGAACGTCTTCTTCACGTGAGACAGCTTAAGCATCCGCCTCACCACCCTTCGAGTAACTCGCGCGCAGCTTGAACTTCTCCCACACCACCGGCACGCACAGCGCCAGAGCCACGATGGCGGCGGACAGAAGCTTCATGTCGTTGGCATCCATGCCCATCTGCAACACGATAGCGCGGATGAGGAAGTACACCACGGAACCGGCGACGGCGGAAACCAGGCGGCTCTTGAACCCCGTGAGCTTGCCGGGGGTGAGGCGGCCGAGCACCTCGCCGATGACGATGGCGGCCAGACCGATGACGATGGCCCCGGTGCCCATGCCGATATCGGCGTACTTCTGGCTCTGGCAGATGAGGCCGCCGGAAAGACCCACGAGGGCGTTCGCCAGCATGAGCGCGACCATCTTGGTCTTGGCGGTGGAGACTCCGAGGGCGCGGATCATGTGCTCGTTGTTGCCGGTCGCGCGCAGGGCGCTGCCGATCTCGGTGCCGAAGAACCAGTACAGGGCGGCGATGATCGCAACGGCCACGATGGCGCCCACGATGATGGAGGCGCTGGCCGAGGACAGACCCGTCAGCTCGGTCATGCGCGAGAAGACCGTATCGCTTTGCAACAGGGGCGTGTTGGACTTGCCCATGATGCGAAGGTTGACGGACCACAGGGCGATCTGGGTGAGAATGCCCGCGAGAATCGCCGGGATCTCGAGCACCGTGTGCAGAAAGCCCGTGACGGCGCCGGCGAGCATGCCGGCGAGCATGGCCGCCACGACCGCGATGAGCGGGTCGACGCCGGCCACCACGAGCACGGCGCACACGCTGCCGCCGAGGGCGAAGCTGCCGTCGACGGTGAGGTCGGCGATATCGAGAAGTTTGTAGGTGATGTACACACCGAGGACCATGATGCCCCACAGGATGCCCTGGGAGACGGCGCCGAGAAGCGCTCCGCTCATGTCGTCCCTCCTTACTGTCGCGTCAAATAGATGCCGTGCGGAAATGCCGCACGTGGACTATGCGGTCACATCCGTTGCGCCGTCGGCGGCAAGCGGGGCCGTATCGATGCCGAGGGCCTCCGCGGTCTGGCCGTTGTAGACCAGGTCGCACTCCGCGGCACCCATGGACTCGATCGGCATTCCGGCGGGGTCGGCGCCCTCGGTGAGGATGCGCACGGCCATCTCTCCGGCCCGACGGCCGAGCTCCTCGTAATTGATCGACAGGCTCGCCAAACCGCCGGCCTCGACGTGCGCGACCTCGCCGCACACCGTCGGGACGCCCGCCTCGTTGGCGATGGCGGCGATGGTGGCCATGGCGGAGGCGATGGTGTTGTCCGTGGGGGTGTAGATCGCGTCCACCTTGCCCACCATGGACTCGGCCACCTGCTGGACCTCGTTGGAGCTGGATGCGGTGAACTCGACGCCCTCCATGCCGAGCTTCTTGAGCTCGGCGGCCGCGAGGTCGATCTGGAGCTTGGAGTTCGACTCCGCCGTGCAGTGGAGCAGGCCGACCTTCTTGGCATCCGGAACCAAGCGCCCGAGCAGCTCGATCTGGTCGGCGACGGGATTCATGTCCGACGTGCCGGTGACGTTGCCGCCGGGCGCGTCGTTGTCCTTCACCAAGCCGGAGGCGGCGAAGTCGGTGATGGCCGTCCCGATCACGGGGATGTCCGTGGTGGCGCCCGCCACGGCCTGAGCCGCCGGCGTGCCGATGGCCAAGATGAGGTCGCAGCCCTCGTTCACGAGCTTGCTCGCGATGGTCTGGCAGGCGGACTGGTCGTTTTGCGCGTTCTGCTGGCTGATGGAGGCGCCGATCCCGGCCCCCTCGACGGCCGCGACGAAACCCTTGTTCGCCGCGTCGAGCGCGGGATGCTCGGTGAGCTGCAAAACGCCGATCTTAAAAGCGGGATCGGCGTCGGATGCGGAGGGATCCGAGGCGGAATCGCCGCCACAGCCGGAAAGACCGAGCCCGCCGATGGTGGCGAAGGCGGCCGAACCTGCAAGCCCCTTGAAGAAAGAGCGGCGGGAGCAGATGAGGTTGTTCATGGAGATTCTCCTAACGTGCGCGCAAGGCGCAAGGGGTGGCATGCGGAAGCGAGGGCGGCGCGCTCGAAAAGAGCGCGTCCGCATGCCCATCGTCTGCGTTAGACGATCTGGGCGTCCTCGAGCATCGAGATGTCGATTCCGAGCGCATCGGCCGTCGCCTGGTTGACGATGAGCTTGCACTCCTTGCTCGACAGGTACTCGATGGGCATATCGGCGGGATTGGCGTCCTCGGTGAGGATCTTCACGGCCATCTCGCCCGCCTTATAGCCCAAGTCGTAATAGCTCACGCTATACGACGCCAGCCCTCCATCCTCGACCATAGTGTCGCATCCCACGATCACGGGCAGCTTGTTCTCGGTGGCGACCATGGATACGGTCGCCATGCCCGCGGCGATGGTGTTGTCTGTCGGGGCGTAGATCGCATCGACCTTGCCCGCCATGGATTCAACCATCTGTTGAATCTCGTTGGAAGAAGAAACGGCGTAGCGCTCATGCTCGATGCCCGCGGCGTAGAGGACCTCCTCGGCCAGGGCGACCTGCACACCGGAATTGGACTCTGCGGAGCAGAAGAGGATGCCCACGCGCTTCGCCTCGGGCAGGAGCTGGCGGAGCAGGCCGATCTGGTCCGCGACGGGCGTGAGGTCGGAGGTGCCGGTGACGTTGCCGCCCGGCTCCTCGCTGGACGCCACGAGGCCGCTCTCGGCGTAATCGGTGATGGCGGAGCCCACGATCGGGATGTCGGATGTGGTGCCCGCCACCGCCTGGGCCGCCGGGGTCGCGATGGCGAAGATCAGGTCGTCGCCGTCATTCACGAGCTTGCTCGCGATGGTCTGGCAGGCGGACTGGTCGTTTTGCGCGTTCTGCTGGTCGATCTGGTAAGAGATGCCGGACTCGTCGAGCGCCGCGACGAAGCCCTTGTTCGTCAAATCGAGCGCGCCGTGCTCCACGAGCTGCAGCACGCCGATCTTGTAGCCGGAGCCCTTGGAAACCGAACTTCCGTTGGAAGCGGCCTTTTGGTCGCCTCCGCAACCGGAGAGAGCGCCAGCCATAAAAAAGCCCGCTCCGAGGGTGATAAGGTTCCTGCGCGAGATGCTCAGCATGGCGATCAACTCCATTTCACTGTTCCCGGCCCCGTCCCTGTGACGAAGGCGATTCATCGCATAAGCATGCAAGGGATATACTAGCCCTCCCGGGCCATGGGAGCCGAAACGTTAATGCCGTGTTAACAAGCTCGATTCATTTCGGGCCGAATCCCCCAGTTGCGATGAGGCCCGGGGCGTCCTGCGTCCCGGGCCTCATCTGCGCTCGTTACCGTGCGGAGACGTTAGAAGTCGCAGCTTCCAACGGTGCGCGGGTGCGGCAGGACGTCGCGGATATTGCCCACGCCCGTGAGGTACATGACCAGGCGCTCGAAGCCCAGGCCGAAGCCGGCGTGCTTGCACGTGCCGTAGCGGCGCAGGTCCAGATAGTACTTATACTGCTCGGGGTCCATGCCCAGCTCGGCGATGCGGCGCTCGAGCACCTCGAGGCGCTCCTCGCGCTGGGAGCCGCCGATGATCTCGCCGATGCCGGGGACCAGGCAGTCGGCGGCGGCGACGGTCTTGCCATCGTCGTTCAAGCGCATATAGAAGGCCTTGATCTCGGCAGGGTAATCGGTCACGAAGGTCGGGCACTTGAAGTGCTCCTCGGTGAGGAAGCGCTCGTGCTCCGTCTGCAGATCGATGCCCCAGCTCACGGGATAGTCGAACTGATGACCGGCGGCGACGGCGTCCTCGAGGATCTTCACGGCGTCGGTGTAGGTCACGCGGGCGAAATCGGAGCCGGCCACGTGCGTGAGGCGATCGATGAGGCCCTTGTCCACGAACTTGTTGAGCATGGCGAGCTCGTCGGGGCAGCGCTCCATGACGTCGCGGATGACGTACTTGAGCATGTCCTCGGCGAGGTCCATGTCATCGGCCAGGTCGGCGAAGGCGATCTCGGGCTCGATCATCCAGAACTCGGCGGCATGGCGCGTGGTGTTGGAGTTCTCGGCGCGGAATGTGGGGCCGAAGGTGTACACGTCGCCGAAAGCCATGGCGAAGTTCTCTGCGTTGAGCTGGCCGGACACGGTGAGGGAGGCCGCGGTGCCGAAGAAGTCCCGGCTGAAATCCACGTTGCCCTCATCGTCCAGCGGCGGGTTGGTCGGATCGATGGTGGTGACGCGGAACATCTCGCCGGCGCCCTCGCAGTCGCTCGCCGTGATGATGGGGGTGTTCACGTAGACGAAGCCGCGATCCTGGAAGAATCGATGGATAGCGGCGGCGGCCACGGAGCGCACGCGGAAGACCGCGCGGAACAGGTTGGTGCGCGGGCGCAGGTGCTGCTGGGTGCGTAGGAACTCCACGGTGGCGCGCTTCTTCTGCAGCGGGTAGTCCGGAGCCGAAACGCCCTCGACCGCGATCTCGGTCGCGGCGAGCTCGAAGGGCTGGGGGGCGTCCGGGGTGAGCTTGAGCTCGCCGGTGCACACGAGCGCCGCGGAGACGTTTTGATGGGCGATCTCGTCGTAGTTGGCGAGAACCTCACGGTTCATGACGACCTGCAGGTCCTTGAAGCAGCTGCCGTCGTTCAGGGTGACGAAGCCGAAGTTCTTCATGTCGCGGACGGACTTGACCCATCCGGCAACGGTCACGGTGGTGCCGCCGAGCGTCTCAGCATCGGCGTAGAGCTGGGCGATCTTGATGCGATCCATGCAATTCCTTTCCCGCGTGCGCCGCAAGGCGGCGGCTCGCGATGCGCTTTTCTCACAATCGTCCATTCTAGCAGGTGTGCCGCACATGACCCTCTGGCAGAATAATGGCCAGAAACCCAACGAGAAAGGTCACACGATGGCACAGAACTTCTGGGGCGACGAGCTCCCCTCCCGCGTCGATCTGCCCCCCGCGGCCGATCCGGCGCGCCCGGGGTACGGCCGTATCGACTTCGACAAGCTTCCCAACACCCGCGACCTGGGCGGCATGGCGGGATCTGACGGCCGCCGCGTGAAGCCCGGGCTTCTGCTGCGTTCGGGCACGCTCGGTTTTGGCTCGCTCGCCGATATCGACCGTCTGCGCGACGACTATGACCTGAGTCTCGTGGTCGACTTCCGCAACCTCATCGAGCTCTCCGAGCTGCCCGACCCCATGGATCGCATCCCCGCCGCACGCTACCTGCACGCCGAGATCTTTTCCGACGGTCAGGTGGGCGTCACGCAGGAACACGACACGACTGCATTCGAATACAAGCTCGAGGCCATGGCCCAGGGCGACCCCGTCGAGTTCATGACGCTGCTCTACCCGCACATGCTCATCGACGAGACGGGCATCGACGGCTACCGCTCCTTTGTGCGCGCCGTGCTCGATGTCGAGGAAGGCGCTGCGCTCTGGCATTGTTACGTGGGACGCGACCGCTGCGGCATGGGCTCGGTGCTCATCGAGACCCTGCTCGGCGTGAGCCGCGATGACATCCTCGCCGACTACCTCGCCACCAACCTCTACGCCCCTATCGACCTCACGTTGGATTCACCCGCTTCCATCTGCTATTTCGAAGCGACGGAACGCGCGCTCGAACCGTTTGGCGGCTTTATGGGCTATCTCACCGGCACGCTCGGCGTGACCGAGGCGGACATCGAGGCCTTCCGTAGGCGCTGCCTCGAAGACTAGACCGCGCGGCTCATGCGGGGACGGATTTGCTCGCCGTTCCCCGCTCGTCGCCGCTTCGCATTTCACCGAAACATATCCAAAGTCACGAACTTCGCCCCTTATTCGTGACTTTCGTGCCAT
>JARIBW010000046.1 GCA_029264355.1 Collinsella sp.
ATTGCGTGCGGGGCACGCCCGGTCCCATTCCGAACCCGGAAGCTAAGCCGCACCGCGCCGATGGTACTGCGGGGGAAGCCCGTGGGAGAGCAGGGCGCCGCTGACCGGTGGACGGCTTTCGCGCCTCCCTGAGGCGCACGAGAAAGGGGCCCCCTCGGGGGCCCCTTTCCGCATATAGATGGGTTGTATCGAGGTATTGGTCTATCATGTACCATCGTATCGACTCGAGAGCATATGCCTAATCGGATGGGAGATCTTATGTCCGAGGATTTCTACAACAACAATGCTTCCCAGGACGAGGTCTCCGCCGAGCTCGATGGCATGGTTTGCGATTTGATCGATGACATGCTCAATGGACTGGCTGACGGCGAGGATCTTGGCGTGATGCTCATCGCTGAGGATGTCAACGGTAATCGATACCAGGCCTGTTTTACCGAAGATGGCCCCGAGGCTTGCCTCGAGGGCGCCCAGCACTTCATTGAGAGCAATTCCGCCGGTATTCAATCCGATCATGTGGGTCCGATCAATCGTTATGCGATTGCGTATGCCGGTGGTGTGGAGCTGGATTGTCAGTTTCAAGATGCCGTTATCGTAAGCTTTTACCAGCGCGGCATGTCCATGGGGTATTCCGCGTACGTGCTGTATGAAGGCGCCGGCACCGGCGAGGGCTTCCGTTGGTGCGATCCCGAGCCTGCGGGTGAGGAGCCGGCCCTCCTCTAAGTCGATGTCAATTCGGGTCTTTTGCCTCGATGAATCGTTTTGTCAAAAGCCCGTATCCGTCTTATAGCTTCAGATTATGTGTAGTGCCAGCAAAGCCGCTGGTGAGGCATGTTTGCATCGCTCACAACGGCTACAATACCGCCGTTACGATTTCCCGTATACCGACGAATCATCACGCTTATCGAAACTGGCTTGCGTGAGGCCCAATCATGGATAGGGGACGCCCATGCGCGTAGACAACCTTCGAGACATTGCCATCATCGCTCACGTCGACCACGGTAAGACCACCCTGTGCGACAAGCTGCTGCGCGCCGCCGGCGCCTTCCGCTCAAACCAGGAGGTTCAGGATCGTGTGCTCGACTCTAACGATCAGGAGCGCGAGCGCGGTATCACCATTTTGGCTAAGAATATCTCCATCGATTACAACGGCGTCAAGATCAACGTTATCGATACGCCCGGTCACGCCGACTTCGGCGGTGAGGTCGAGCGCGTTCTGCGCATGGCCGACGGTGCGCTGTTGCTCGTCGATGCGTTTGAGGGTCCCATGCCCCAGACCCGCTTAGTCCTGCGCCACGCCATCGACACCGGTCTGTCCATCATGATCGTGATCAACAAGATCGACCGTCCCGGCGCCGAACCCGAGAAGGCGTATAACGACTGCCTCGACCTGATGGCCGATCTCGGCGCTTCTGATGAGCAGCTCGAGTTCGCCATGGAGCACGTCGTGTACTGCTCCGGCGTGAACGGCTATGCCCGCCTCGACCCCGAGGATGGCAACATGGATATGTACCCGCTGCTCGATATGATCGTCAACGATCTTCCCGCGCCCGAGGTGGACGTGGATGGCCCCCTCGCCATGCAGTGCGTGACCATCGACCATTCCAACTTCGTGGGCCGAATCGGCATCGGCCGCGTGTATTCCGGTACGATTCACACCGGCGATCAGATCCTTGTCGTGAAGAACGACGGCGAGCGCAAGACGGCCACCGTCAAGCAGCTCTTCACCTTCGACTACCTGGGCCGCACCGAGTGCTCTCAGGTCAGCGCTGGCGACCTCGCAGCCGTCGTCGGCGTGGATAACACCGACATCGGCGATGTGTACACCGACCCCGAGAACCCCGTCGAGCTCGATCCCATCGAGATCGACCCCCCGACCCTCTCGATTGTGTTCGAGGCTTCCACGTCTCCGCTCGTCGGCCGCGACGGCGATATCGTGGGCGCCCGTCAGCTCAAGGAGCGTCTGTTCAACGAGCGTGAGAACAACGTGACCATGCGCATCGAGGAACTGCCGGACAAGACCGGCGTCGAGGTGAGCGGCCGCGGCATCCTGCATCTCTCCGTTTTGATGGAGACCATGCGCCGTGAGGGTTATGAGTTCCAGGTGGGTCGTCCGCGCGTCCTGTTCAAGAAGGACGAGAACGGCAATCTGCAGGAGCCTGTCGAGCAGGCGGTCGTGGAGTGCCCGGATGAGTACGCCGGAAAGGTCATTGAGATCTTCGGCAACTCCGGCGGCACCATGACCAGCATGGAGACCGGCACCTCCGTCACGCATGTCGAGTTCCGCATCCCGACCCGCGGCATCATGGGCCTGAAGAACCGCATCCTCAACGTCACGCATGGCGAGGGCGTGTTTTATCACACCTTCCTCGAGTACGGTCCGTATGCCGGCGAGATCGGCGGTCGCAAGAACGGCGCCATGATCGCCATGACGACCGAGAAGGCGGTCGCCTATGCCCTGGGTACGCTGCAGGAGCGCGGTTCGCTGTTCGTCGAGCCCGGTACCGAGTGCTACGAGGGAATGCTCGTGGGCGAGCGCAACCAGCCCGGTGATATGGTCGTCAATATCGCGCGCACCAAGAACCTGGGCAATCAGCGTTCCTCCACCTCCGACATCTCCATTCAGCTCGTGCCGCCGCGCACGTTCTCCCTGGAAGAGGCACTCGAGTACATCATCGATGACGAGCTCGTCGAGGTCACTCCCAAGAACATTCGCATGCGCAAGCGCCTGCTGAACGCCACCGACCGCAAGAAGGCGGCGAATCGCGCGGCCAAGTAACGCGCTCACGGTCCCTGGAGGGCGACCGTTCGTGTTGGGACGGGGTTCATCTGCATGCATGCTGGTAAACTGGCGTGTGTACAGATGACCCCGTCTTTTTGCGCGGGGCTGACAAGCTGAGGTAATGCATGAGCGATGAGACTGAAATGGCGGCCGCTGCGGCTCGGGCTCCCGAAGAGCTCGCCCAGATCCGAATTCGTAATGATTGGCTGATCGCCGCGGATCAGGCGCTCTCCGACCTGCGACGCCGTTCGCGCGACGGCAAGCTGACCACATCCGATCGTTGGGTCAAGCGTGCCTTTGCCCCTGCGGGAACGGACGCTCGCGTCTTTGCCGAGGAGCTTCTTGCGTTTATCGAGGAGCATCCGCACGCGGAGGACGCTCCCGCCATGGGGAAGCAGGACCTTCCTTTGGGGTATGACGATCGCCCCGAGCTCGACGAGCTCGGACTGGACGATCCCCTGCCCGAACCGGAGGTGACCGATATCGTCATCTTGTACGGCAAATCCGGCACCTACCTGTACTCCAAGCCGTTCATGTCGCACAGTTTCGCCCATGCGCTGTTCAATACGGCGGAGGGTGATGATCTGGCGACGTTCGTCGAGGTGGTGCGCACCGAGTCGCGCGTTTACCCGCGCCCGGTGGCCGCTTCCGACTTTCTGAATCAGCCGTATCTGTGGTCCGCGTCCAAGGTGGCCGGCCTGTTCGAGAGGGCTATGAACGACGAGGCCTATGAGGACATCCAGATCGTCACGACGAGCCTGAATGAATCGTTCTTCTACTCGACGCGCCATCTGAGTCCGGCGCAGGGAGCCGCCCTGGCTGAGTGGTACGGGGTTGAGAAGTTCCGCAATCCATAAGCCCTGGAAAGCCAGGCTCGTGCGCCCGAGTCTCGATTGACAACCTGCAGATAGAGAGGAAGTTCCATGGCCAAGCGCCGTTTAACGGAGGACACGCCGTTTTTACGTACGCCCGATATGTATCAGATTGAGAACGACGCGCCGATCACCGAATATTCCGAGCGCGCGCTCGACTTGATCGCCGACGCCAAGAACGGCGGCATTCCGGATGGAGCCAACGCTTTTTGCAGTGTGGGCAAGGAAAAGCGCGGAACGGTGCAGATGCAGCTGTTCGCCGAAATCGACCCCGAGACCGAGACGTTTGCCGAGGTCGGTTTTCGCAGCCACGGCTGCCTGGCCGCAATCGCCTGCGCGACGGCGCTCGCAACCATGCTGCGCGGGAAGACGTTCGAAGAGGCCCTTGCCATCACCAAGGAGGAGATCCTTGAGGTGGTCGGCGGCCTGCCGAACGGTCGAAAATACACGCTCACATATGCGGTGGAGGCTGTGCGTGCGCTGATCGGCGACTATCTGTTGCGCGTCAAGGGATACGACCTCGCCCGCCTCAACGAGGTCGTCCGTTGCGAGGGCATGTGCCCGAACTGCCTTCTCACCGAGAATTGCTCCCTGCGCGATGAGCGCGTCGACCAAGAGCTGCGCGAGGCCGGGGAAATCGAGTAGGGCGCCCGCCTCGGCGGGCGGTTGGCTCGGCGGGCTTGGAAACAGGTCAATTTGTACCTGTCCCCATTTGAGAGGCGGGGCATACAGCTGCCAATTATTCTCTAAATAGAATAATTGGCAGCTGGGGCTTAAACGATTTATTCAGGCATAATTGAACCTGTCTATATGTGCGCATTTTCGCCATGTGCGCAGCTTTTTACGTTCCACGGGCGTAGGGGTGCCCGTGAAGCCTTTTGGGGAGGGAACTATGAAAGAGAACACCGCCATGGAGCAGGTCGGCTCCGGTGCGGACCGTCTCGACTCCTTCTTTACCCGTCGTGGGTTTGTGAAGGTGTCGGGCGCGTTCGTGGCGGGTATGGTGGCGCTGGGGCTGCTCCCGGATACCGCCGCCGCTGCCCCCACGAGCTCTAAGGGCGAGGTCGACTACTATGCGACCCCGGCCCACGTGCTGAAGGTCAACCGCGCCCGCTGCACCGGTTGCCAGCGCTGCGAGATGATGTGCACGCTCAAGAACGACGGCGCCTCTCAGCCCGCCGCCGCCCGTATCCACGTGCATGACGGCCTGCAGTTCGGCTCCGACTGGGAGTCCTGCGACGGCCTGTACTACTCGTGCGAGTGGCAGATCCGCACATGCCACATGTGCACCACCGCGCTGTGCCAGACTTCATGCCCGCACGGCGCCATCGTGACCCTCGAGGACGGCACCCGCACCGTCGACCCTGAGAAGTGCGTCGGCTGCGGCACCTGCGTCGCCGCTTGTCCGTGGCACATGCCCGTGGTCAACACCGAGACGCGCAAGTCCACCAAGTGCGTCGCCTGCGGCCGTTGCGCCGAGCAGTGCCCCAACGGTGCGCTCGAGCTCATCAAGTGGGAGAACGTGAACCATTCCTCCGGCCCCACCCGTTCCGAGACCAAGTGGCCCTACGTCAGCGAAGTCCAGGACTTCGTCGGCGGCGGCAAGATCGCCCAGTAAAGGAGAAGCGCAATGGCTGAAACCTCTTACGGTTGGGCTGGCTGGATCGCCCGCGTCAACCTCACGAGCGGAGATGTCACCGAAGAGTCCGATGTCGAGATGCAAAAGGACTACATCGGCGGCATGGGCTTCGCGAACAAGATCATGTACGACGAGGTCGGCCCCGAGGTCGATTGGATGGACGAGGAGAACAAGGCCGTTCTCGCCGTCGGTCCCCTGACCGGCTCCGGCGTGCCGCTGGCGGGTCGCTCCACCTGGGCGTCCCTGTCGACCTTCACCACCGACCACCTCGTGGTCGACATGCACTGCGGCGGCCAGCTCGGCGCGATGCTCAAGTACTCCGGTCACGACGGCCTGATCATCGAGGGCAAGGCCGACAAGCCCTGCTACATCTTCATTGATGACGACAAGATCAGCATCGAGGACGCTTCCGCCCTGTGGGGCAGGGGCACCCGCGAGACCACCGAGGCCCTGTGCAAGAAGCACGGCGCCGAGTGCTGCGTGGCCGCCATCGGCCCAGCCGGCGAGAACCTGCTGCCCTACGCCTGCGTGATGAACACCCGTTCCCACTCCGCCGGCGCCGGCCTGGGCGCGGTCTTCGGCTCCAAGAACCTCAAGGCCGTCGTCGTTCGGGGCACCAAGGCCTGTCACGTCGCCGACCCGCAGATGGTCGCCGACCTGTCCGACTACATGATCTCCCAGGTCATCGGCTCCAACAACAACCACGTCGTGCCGAGTACCCAGCAGTCTTGGGCCGAGTACTACGACGCCGGCTCCCGCTGGACCGCTCGCAAGGGCCTTTACTGGGCTGCCGCCGAGGGCGGTCCCATCGAGACCGGCGAGCCCAAGCCGTTCGAGCTCAACACCATGGGTTACCGCTGCATGAAGTCCACCAAGGACATGGGCCCCGCCGCCGAGAAGTACACGGTCAAGATGGCCGGCTGCCACAGCTGCCCCGTGCGCTGCTACGCCCAGGTCCACGTGCCTTTCGTGCAGGAGAAGACCGGCTACGAGTCCCAGGGCAACACCTGCGTTCCCGGCTTCCCGTTCTCTGCCTACATGCAGCCCTTCTTCAAGGCCGAGGGCATCTTCGAGGAGGACGGCAAGACGCTGTCCGACCTTTCCGTGAATTACAACATGCTCATCTCCGCCACCGTTGACGACCTGGGCCTGTGGTGCAATTACGCCCAGCTCTACCGCGATCTGGCCTACACTTACACCGCGGGCATCCTGGAGAAGCACGTCCCGGCCGAGCAGATGGCCGAGTACAACTTCGATGCCATCGTCCACGGTCAGGATCCCTCGAGCTTCGTCAAGATCTTGCTCGACATCGCCTCCAACGATGTTGAGAACAAGCCCATCTCCCTGCTCGGCCATGGCCCCATCGTCTGGGCCAAGGAGTGGGAGTGCATGGATTGGTTCGACAATGCCAAATCCGCGCTGATCAACTACCGCGGATGGCCCGTTCACCACGCCATCGAGTGCTTCGGTCAGGTCGGCGGCCTGTACAACATGATGTTCAACCGCGATGACATGATTCATTCCGCCGTGAACTTCCAGGGCTGCGGCCTGCCTCAGGAGCTCAAGGAGGAGATGGCCGCCGAGATGTGGGGCGAGGGCGCCATCGACATGGTCAAGAACTACACCAAGATGAACGAGGCCAAGGCCGAGTTCGCGTGGTGGAGCATCGTGACCGATGTGCTGCACGACTCCCTGGTCCTGTGCAATTGGGTGTGGCCGATGGCCATGGCCCCGGCAAAGGAGCGCAGCTACCGCGGCGACTTGGATCTGGAAGCCCAGTTCTACACCGCCGTCACCGGTCAGAAGGTCACCATCGACGACCTGTACAAGGCCGGCGAGCGCATCATGACCCTTCAGCGCGCCAACACGGTTCGCGGCATGAAGGACAAGGACGGCAATGTGGGATGCAACGATCTCCGCAACGTCCATGATGTCATCACCGAATGGGTATTCGAGAAGGATCCCGAGATCGAGCCCTTCACCCCGGGCACTGACAAGATGGAGCGTAAGGACTGGAAGAAGGCCCTTACCTTGCTCTACAAGCGCTTCGGCTGGGATGAGAAGCTCGGCTGCCCGACCAAGGAGTGCCTGAAGGACCTCGGTATGGACGACGTCGCCGAGGACCTCGAGTCCCGCGGTCTGCTCACCGAGGGTGGCGTTGCCTTCGACAAGCGCACTCGCACCTACGATCACATTCTCGAGAAGTACTGCGGCGACAACCCGGCGCTGTCCGCTTAAGTCGCTTGAGGTAGAGGAGCAACTATGGCTGATGAGACCAAGGAGACGAGCGCGGCCGAGACCGCGTCGGAGACTCCCAAGAAGAAGCGCGATTGGAAGGGTAAGCGCCTGCCGATCGTGATCGCCGCCGTCGTGGCCGTGACGGTCCTCGGCGTTGCCGGCTGGGCCTGGCGCGCCACCCCCGGCTACTGCGATGCCCTGTGTCACAGCACCATGGGCAAGTACTACGACACGTTCGAGAACCAGACCGATTCCCTGGCGTTCGCCCACAAGGGCGTGGTGAACGGCAGGTGCCTGGATTGCCATGAGAACACACTCGGCACCTCCGTGCGCATGGCCCAATCCCAGCTCACGGGCAACCACGGCACCCCGCTTGCCAAGGTGACCTACACCAACGAGTTCTGCCTGCAGAGCGGTTGCCATGCGGGCGCCGGCATCATGCCCGGTGCGAGCGAGTCCTCCACCAAGGATCTCGCCTTCGACCCGCATAGCGATTTTCACGGCGTGCAGCAGTGCAACTCCTGCCACCGCATGCACGATCAGAGCGTATTCACCTGCGCCGGCTGCCATCAGGTCGGTGCATGGGACGGCGAGGGCGGCATCCCCGAGGGTTGGACCAAGCAAGATCTTGGCGACGGCTCCGAGGGCGCTGTGCCGGACGGCTGGACCACGCCGTTTCTGTTCGAGGCCGCCGAGTAATTACGGTTGGCCGCGATGGGCGTCAAGGAAGGGGCGGGCTTACGGGCTCGCCCCTTCTTCTATATGTCCATATGGCGATCGCGAATCGCGTGGCATGGGCGAGATTGCCTATACCGCGGGGTGATTGCCTATGTTGCGCGGCGATTGTCTATGCCGCAGGGTGATTGCCTATGTTGTGCGGCGATCGTCTATGGAAATCTGCCATTTGATGTATGCAAAAGGCGGAGATCCATAGGCAATTTCGCTGTGTCATAGACATTTGTCGTGGGCGTTGGTCGTGGGGCGGGCGTCCCCAAACTGCACATATGGGTGTGGCATACTTTCCAGCGGAAAGGTCGACAGGGAGGGGTATGACCATGATCAAGATCGATTACAAGCCGCGCGGTGTCTGCTCTCGCATGATCCACGTGGAACTGTCCGATGACGGCCAGATCATCGAAAACGTTTCGTTCGAGGGCGGTTGCAACGGCAATCTCAAGGCCATCGGCAAGCTTGTGGCCGGCCAGCCGGTCGAACACATCGTGGAGCTGCTCGAGGGCAACACCTGCGGTCCGCGCAAGACTTCTTGCGCCGACCAGATGACCCGTGCCCTGCGTGACGCCCAGGAGCAGATCGTCGAGTAGCCACGGCAGGCCGAGCGTCGAGGATCGGCTGGCGATGGGGCGCGGCCGGCCGGGTGCACCGCGGTGACATGGCAGCACGGCGGCACGTTATACGAGGAAGCACATATGACCAGCAGGTATCGCGAACAGTTGAACCGGAAATCAGCCGCCCTGGCCAAGGCCGGTGCCGGCTTGTCTCGCCGATCTCTTTTCAAGGGCGCGGCCGTGGCGACGGCGGCGCTCGGGGCCGTCTCCCTTTCGGGTTGCGGCGGGAAGGGGGACGAGCAGAAGGTCAGCGGAGAGCCTCAGGTCATCACGGATGACTCGAAGATCGTGAACGTGACCGAGGAATTCAAGAGCGTCGATAACCCGCTCGCCGCTCAATCAACCTGGGACCTGCCTCTCGGTACGGTGCCGTTCCACTCCGAGGGGACGTGGGCCGCATTGCTCGAGGCGCCGTCCAGCGCGCGTTCGGTGAACACGCTCGGCATCATCTCCCTTTCGTCGGGTACGCGCACCACGCTGATCCCCCAGCCCACCAAGGGCGGTGCGTACGGTTTCCACGACGTTCGCTGCAGCGAGACGGTGTATGCGTGGATCGAGATGAATTATGCCGAGGCGTCGTGGGTGCTCTTCGCCCAGGAGTTGCAAAATGGCGCGCTCGTAGGCGAGCCGGTCGAGCTTGATCATGGGAATTCGGATTGGGAGCCGGCGCGCTTCACGGTGGCGGGCGGACATGTCATTTGGCAGAAGATGCCGTTTGCCAGCGGTTCCAAGCGCTCGGAGTTCTCCCATTGCTACAGTTGGGCGTTCGGCGACGCCAAGGCCGAGGATCTTTACGAGAGCCAGGGTCGTTTTGCCACCTGGCCGCGTGCGAGCGGTGGGTACCTCACCATCGCGCCACGCGTGAACGCCGAGGAGGGTACGTTTTACGGGTTGACCGCGCTCGATCTCGACGGCGGCAAAATGGTCGACCAGCTTGTCATGCCGCAAAACGTGAGCCCCTTCGAGGCCGTGTACATGAACGGGACGTTCGCGTTCTGCGTTGAGGCGAACTATGGGCATGGCGGCAGCTTGGGCAACATGGGCACGTTCATCGGTCGCGAGGGCGGTCCGTTCGTGTATCTGAGCCGAGAGCCCCTTGCCTGCGTGGCGGGAAAGGGAAGCCGCTATCTTATCAAGGCGCGTTCATCGCATTTCGTGGTGGACACCGAGGGGCAGACGTATGCGGTCCTGCCCGCGCCCGACAAAGCCACCGATTACGGCGATTATCCCGCGAGCGCGGGCGAAACCGATTGGTTTGTGACGTTCGCCACGGTCCGCGGCGACAACGGTCTGCCCGCGGCCGTGCAGCTCCGGGTATTCCCGCTGGCATAGTGCGCGAGACACCGGCTGGGTACGGTGTGCAATTGGGGACGGGCGCAAATTGCACATCATTCACGGTCTTGCCGGCTCAAAGGAGGCTTGGCGGATCGGTGCGTATGCCGGTGTGCAATTTGCACCCGTCCCCAATTGCACACCGAGTCAGATTCCGGGCGCTTGATTGAGCGTTCGCCATATTGGGCATACTCCATCTAAGATATGCGTCGCGCTTGTGCGTTAAAATGTAATGACGCTTGATCACGAGACGAGGAGGCCGCCCATGGCTTCAGATGCACGTAAGATTTTGTTGGTTGAAGACGAGAAGGCCATTCGCGATGCGGTGGCGGCTTACCTCGAGCGCGAGGGTTATTGGGTCGTGGGTGTCGGCGACGGTCAGTCCGCCGTCGAGGAGTTCGAGAAGCATCAGTTCGACCTGATCGTCCTCGACCTCATGCTTCCCAAGCTTTCCGGTGAGCGTGTCTGCCGCGCGATTCGCGATACCTCGGATGTGCCGATCATCATGCTCACCGCAAAGGGCGAGGTCGAGGACCGTATCATCGGTCTCGAGCTCGGTGCGGATGACTATCTCATCAAGCCGTTCTCCCCGCGCGAGCTGGTGGCCCGCGTGCGTGCGCTGTTCCGTCGCGCCCATCAGGCCGATGAGCCGCAGGTCGAGGTGCTCGATTTCGGCGACCTGGTCATCGATATCTCCGGGCACAAGATTTTGGCCGAGGGCAAGGAAGTCGACCTCACCGCCTCCGAGTTCAAGCTCCTCACCACGCTTGCCCGTCACCCGGGCCGCGTGTACAACCGCATGGAGCTGGTGGAGAAGGTCCTCGGCTATGACTTCGAGGGTTACGAGCGCACGATCGACAGTCACGTCAAGAACCTTCGGGCCAAGTTGGGCGACGACCCCAAGAAGCCCAAGTGGCTCTATACCGTTCATGGCGTGGGCTATCGTTTCGAGGCTCCCGCCCAGTCGGACAAGGCCGACAAGTAACACGTCTGCAGACGGGCGCCGCGAACGGTCGTGGCGCCCGTTTTTTCGTTTCCCGGGCAGTCTCGAGGGGGAGCTGGTGCAATTTGAGCAATTTGTACCTGTCCCCATTTGAGGGCAAACCATGAGGAGGGTGAGATGGCGCGTTTGGTCATCGGGCAAAAACACGGGTGCGAAGGGGAGCAATCCTCGAACCGTGCGAGCTGGAACACACCGCATGCCACACCGCGCACCGGCATCAGCTACGGCGGTAGGATGGCGCTCTCCTTTGCCCTGACTTCGCTGGTGACGGTAATGATCTTGGCGTCTGTGGTCATGGTTGTCTGGGGCGGCGCGTTTTCCGATTACACCCGCGCCAACGTCGAGGAAATCGCGAACGTCGTGGCCGCCAAGATCGCCGAGACGTACGGGGAGGACGGCGGCTGGAAGCGCGAGTCCCTCGCAGCCATTGCCGGGTCAAGCGCCCTGTCAGACGATATCGGCCTACAGGTCATGGACGTTAACGGCAAGATCTTGTACGACGACACCCTGCCCGCCCGCCATGCCAAGGAGCACAGCCCCGTCTCCAAGGCCCCCACGGACCCCGAGTCCGCCGTGACGGTGCCTATCATCGCGGCGGATGGCGTGCGCGTCGGCGATGCCCGCCTGTGGGTGCTTGGCAGCGACGCCCTGCTCACCAAGGCCGATACGGCGTTCCGTGAGCGCACCTTCAACGCCATGGGCCTCGCGGCGTTCATCGCCATCTCCATAGCGGTCATCGTGGGCTTCTTGGTTTCGCGCATGTTCACCAAGCCCGTGGGCATCATCACCGACACCGCCCGCCGCATCCGCGAGGGCGATCTGTCGGCTCGTACCAACATGCGCGGCGACGATGAGCTGGACCAGCTCGGCGAGACCTTTGACGAGATGGCGGCCAATCTCGAGCGAGACCTCAAACGCGAACGCCGACTCACCTCTGACGTGGCGCACGAGCTGCGCACCCCGCTCATGGCCATGCAGGCCACGGTCGAGGCTATGCAGGACGGCGTGTATCCCACCGATGCCGAGCACCTGGAGACCGTCGCCTCCGAGACGCGCCGCCTGGCGCGCCTGGTGCAGCAGACGCTCGATTTGAGCCGTCAGGAAAACCACGCGGCCCCGTTGCGCCTGGACCAGGTCGACATCGTCCAGCTCACGCGCACCATCGTGAACAACCAGCACCAGCTCTTCCACAACAAGGGCCTGCATCTGCGCTTCGCCGATGAGATGCAGGGTCGCTCCGCGGTGATCACCTGCGATGCGGACATGATCACCCAGTGCGTCATCAACCTCATGAGCAACGCGATGCGCTATACGCCCGAGGATGGCTGGGTCGTGGTGTCGGTCCATGGGGACCGCAAGCACGTGATGGTGACGGTTTCCGACACGGGCATCGGCATCGCGAAGGATGATCTTGCGCGCATCTTCGGGCGTTTCTGGCGCGCCGACGCCAGCCGAGCCCGCGAGGCGGGCGGCCTGGGCGTCGGTTTGGCCGTGACGAAGCAGATCGTCGAACGCCATCATGGCTTCATCGCCGTGGAATCGGAGCTCGAAAAAGGCACGACTTTTACGATTCATCTGCCCCGTGAGCTGGAAGCCGAGGGCACTTCAACTACAATGAGGTATTAGCTGTAAAACCTCGGAGGGGTGCCGCGCGGCCTTGGTTGGCCCGCGGTTCGGCGCGTGAGGCGCCGGCCCCAAAATTGCATGAAGGAGAACGAGCACGTGAGCACCCGTAGCGCCCAGAACAAGCGTAGTCAGGACAAGTTGCAGGGCATGTCCGGTTCCGGCATGGCCCGCAAGTCGACCGCTTCCGCCAAGCCCGCCCGCCCCGCGGGCGGTTCGGTTCGCATGGTTCCGGCGACGGCCAAAGCCAAGCGTGCCGCCGCCGAGCGCGGTGAGGACCTCTCCAACCTGTCAAAGGAGGAGAGGAAGGCCCGCAAGGCCGAGCTGCGCCGTGAGGAGGACCGTGTTTACACCGCGTCCAGCCAGCTCATGAAGGAGGATGAGGGCTACCTGCGCTATCGCCGCATCTGGTGGGTCCTGCTCATCATCGGCATCCTGGCGCTCATCGGCACCTGGGTTCTGCTGATCGTCCTCGGTCAAGATGGGATGGCCGAGCGCGGCGCCCAGACCGCGCAATTCGCCCTGATCGTGGCCGCCTACGCCGCGATCATCATCGCCTTCATCTTCGACTTCATCAAGATCCGCCCGATCCGCAACGCCTGCCGCGACAAGGCCGCCGGCATGACCGCCGCGAGGCTCGACGAGGTCATCGCTCGCTCCATGGAGCCCAAAGACAAGAAGCAGGGCAAGTAGCGTATGTTCAAGGCAGAACTCACCGTGGAGGATGCCCGCGCCGGCATGCTCAAGCTGCAGCCCAAGATCGAGCGTTATGCCGATCTGATCGTGCGCAAGGGCGTGAACGTCGAGGCGGGGCAGGAGGTCGTCATCCAGGCCCCCGTCGAGGTCGCCCCGTTCGTGCGCATGCTGGTCGCGCGTGCGTATGCCGCCGGCGCCGGCCATGTGACCGTGATTTGGGGCGACGACGAGATCGAGCGCCTGACGTATGAGAACGTCGATGCCTCCTGGTTCGAGACGGTTCCTTCTTGGCGGCGCGAACAGCTCGATTCACTCGCCGAAGACGGCGCGTGTTTCATTTTCGTCGAGGGCGCGGACCCGGAGGCCCTCAAGGGCGTCGATCCGGCCAAGCCCGCCGCTGCCTCCAAGGCGCGCAACACCCAGTGCAAGGCCTATCGCCGCGGCATGGATTTCAATATCAACCCGTGGTGCATCGCCGGCGCTCCGGTGGCCGCTTGGGCCCGTCGCGTGTATCCGGGCGTTGAGGACGAGGTCGCCGTATATCGCCTGTGGTGCGCGATTCTCTCCGTCGCCCGCGCGGATGGCGATGACCCCGAGGCGGCATGGGAGCTGCATGACGCCACGTTCGAGAAGAATCTGCGCCTGCTAAACGATCGTCATTTCGACCGCCTCCATTACACCTCGGCCAACGGCACCGACTTGTGGGTCGGCATGACCGATCGCCATGTGTGGGAGGGCGGATCGAGCGTGACGCCCGAGGGGCGCGAATTCTCGCCGAACATCCCCACGGAGGAGGTGTTCACCTCGCCGGACTGCGACCGTGTGGACGGCATCGTGTATTCGGCCCTGCCGCTCGTGCGCCATGGCAACAAAATCGACCGCTTCTGGTTGCGCTTCGAGGGCGGCAGCGTCGTGGAGTTCGATGCCGAGGTTGGTCGCGATGCGCTTGCGAGCATTCTGGAGACCGACGAGGGCGCACGTCGCCTGGGTGAAGTTGCGCTGATCTCGAAGAACACGCCCATCCGTGAGACGGGCATCCTGTTCTATGACACGCTATACGACGAGAACGCGAGCTGCCACTTGGCGCTCGGGTCTGCTTTCCCCGAATGCTACGAGGGTGGCTGCGACCTGTCTGCCGAGGAGCTGCGTCGTCGTGGCCTGAACAAGAGCGCCGCGCACGTCGACTTTATGATCGGTGCCGACGACCTGGATATCACGGGCATCACGGTCGATGGTGAAGAGGTCCCGATCTTTGTGAACGGTCAGTGGACTTGGGAATAGGCTTTTGGCCGTCGGCGAGAGTCGGCGGCTTTTTTATGTGGGGTAAACAAAAACGCGAGGGGCGCCGTGCTCCTCGCGTTCATGTTCAAGGGTGGGTCATCAGGGGTTCGAACCCTGGGCCTTGGGATTAAAAGTCCCCTGCTCTGCCAACTGAGCTAATGACCCGCGTGCTGCATTGTACCACGGTCGGGGGCCGTGGCAATCGCGTGGTCGCGAAAGGCGTGAGGCATTCGCTTCGCGTCGATCGCGTCGTGGAACCGCCGTCGAGGAGAACGTATCTTCCGGTGCATGGGGGATGACACGGCCGCCACAGCGGTGATGAAGTGCATAATGCATAAAATATAGTCACAAGATTCAAATATCGAATATTAATAATTTTATACGCGAAACTCTGCAAATACCTGTACAATACACCGAGACCATACGGCCTTTAAGCCGGTACCGAGAGACCGAAAAGGAGACGAGATGGGTCTGAATCACCCTACGGGCGCGTTTGCGCCCGCGCCCTCGCGCGCTGATGCAAGCCCCTTGGCCCAGCGCATCATGGCATCCACTTCAAAAGGAAATACCGGACCGGCGGTGTTGCTGCTCGCCGACGGCACCGTGTTCCACGGCCGCTCTTGCGGAGCTTCGGGCACGGTCACCGGCGAGGTTTGCTTCAACACATCGCTCGAGGGGTATTTCGAGGTCATGACCGACCCGAGCTACGCCGGCCAGATCGTGACCATGACGTATCCGCAGATCGGAAATTACGGCATCGATCTCGCGGATGCGCAGAGCGCCTTTCCCGGCAACGGATCCTGTCACACGGGTGCCCCGGCGATGCGGGCCATGGTCGTGCGCGATATGTGCCCCACGCCCTCCAATTGGCGCGGCGCCATGAGCGCTCCCGCATATCTGCAGAAGCTTGGCGTCGTCGCCATCGAGGGGGTTGATACCCGCGCCCTCGTTCAGCATCTACGCGATAACGGTGCGCAGATGGGCATCGTGTCGACCGAGGAGTTCGATCTGGGTGAGCTCGCCTCCCGTCTCGCCTCTGCGCCCCAGCTGGTGGGGGAGAACCTCGTGAAGACCGTGAGCTGCGTCGAACCCCACCCCTTTACCGCTGGAGACTTGCTCGACGCCCATGATTTCGCGCTGGCCGCCCCGGCGGGCGAAAAAGCGGAGGACCCGGCCGCGCATCGCGTGGTCGCCTACGACTGCGGTGTGAAGCGCGGCATCCTCGAGGCCCTCGTCCGTGCCGGATGCGAGCTTACCGTCGTGCCGTGGGACACCCCCGCCTCCGAGGTGCTCGCGATGGGCCCCGATGGCGTGTTCCTCTCAAACGGCCCTGGGGATCCCGATGCCGTCCCCGAGACGTACACCCAGGTGCAGCGGCTCATCGGCCATGTTCCGGTATTCGGTATCTGCCTGGGTCATCAGATGATCGCCCTGGCCGCCGGCGCACGGATCGAGAAACTCAAGTTCGGCCACCGCGGTGGCAACCAGCCGGTCATGAACCTTCTCACGCGCCGTGTGGAGATCACCGCGCAAAACCACGGCTTTGGGCTGGTATTCCCCAGCCTGGGCCCCCTCGTTCCCGAGTTGTCCGGCGGTGTTGCCGAACACCCGGCTGATGGTGACTTGCGCTTTTGGGTCGAGCGACGCATCGCGCCGGTGGTTGAGAATGGGCGATTCGGCCGCATTCGCCTCACGCACGTGAACCTCAACGACGGAACCGCTGAGGGCATCCAGCTGCTCGACGTCCCGTGCTTCAGCGTGCAGTACCATCCGGAGGCCTCGCCGGGCCCCACCGATGCGCGCTACCTGTTCGCCGCGTTCGCGCGCTTGATGGCGGGAGAGCCGGATTATCTGAACATCGACATCGCCGCCGACCGCCTCGCCGGTTGGAATTTCGCAACGAAGGAGAACTAGCATGCCCAAGCGTCAAGACATCAAACGCATCCTGGTCATCGGTTCCGGCCCGATCGTCATCGGCCAGGCGTGCGAGTTCGATTATTCCGGTGCCCAGGCCTGCAAGGTCCTCAAGGAGGACGGCTACGAGGTCATCTTGGTCAATTCGAACCCCGCGACCATCATGACCGACCCCGACCTTGCCGACCGCACCTACGTGGAGCCCATCACGCCGGAATTCATCGAGCGCGTCATCGAGCGCGAGCGCCCCGATGCGCTGCTTCCCACACTCGGCGGCCAGACCGGTTTGAACGCCGCCGTCGACCTCGCCCGTTCCGGCGTGCTCGATCGTCACGGCGTCGAGATGATCGGCTGCGACCTGGCCGCGATCGAGTGCGGGGAGGATCGCAAGCTCTTCAACGAGGCCATGGCCGAACTCGGCCTCGAGGTCGCGCGCTCCGGTTACGCATATTCCGTCGAGGACGCCTTGGGTATCGTCGAGCGCACGGGCTATCCGTGCGTCCTGCGCCCGAGCTTCACCATGGGCGGCGCCGGCGGCGGCATCGCGCACGACGAGGCGGAGCTCATCCAGATCGTGAGCCAGGGCCTCGAACTGTCCCCGGCGGGCGAGGTGCTCGTCGAGGAGTCGATCGAGGGTTGGAAGGAATACGAGATGGAGGTCATGCGCGACGGCGCTGGCAACGGCATCATCGTGTGCTCTATCGAGAACCTCGATCCCATGGGCGTGCACACGGGCGACTCCATCACCGTTGCCCCCGCGCAGACCCTGTCCGACCTCGAGTACCAACGCATGCGCGTCGCCTCCCTGGCGATTTTGGAGAAGATCGGCGTCGAGACGGGCGGTTCGAACGTGCAGTTCGCGGTCAACCCCCAAAACGGCCGTCTCATCGTCATCGAGATGAACCCGCGCGTGAGCCGCTCCTCGGCTCTCGCGTCCAAGGCGACGGGATTCCCCATCGCCAAGGCGGCGGCGCGCTTGGCTGTGGGCTACACCCTCGACGAGATTACCAACGACATCACCCGCGCCACGCCGGCGTGCTTCGAGCCCTCCATCGACTACTGCGTGGTCAAGGTGCCCCGCTTCGCCTTCGAGAAGTTCAAGGGGACCGACACGACGCTCACCACGCGCATGAAGGCCGTGGGCGAGGTCATGGCGATCGGTCGCACGTTCGAGGAGTCGTTCGGCAAGGCGATGCGCTCGCTCGAGGACGGGGCCTGCGGGTTCGGCGTGAACGCGAAGGGCGCAGATGAGCTGACGGCCCTGGATGGAGACGACCTTGCGGCGGCCGTGTCCCGCGCGAGCGAGGGTCGCATCGCCTATGTGGCCGAGGCATTGCGTCGCGGCTGGAGCGTGGAGCGCCTGCACGATGCCACGGGCATCGACCCGTGGTTCCTCGCGCGCCTGCACGATATGATCGCCGTGCAGGAGGCGGTACGGGGCTTGCGCGTGGAGGACATCGATGCCGATGCCATGCGCCTGCTCAAGCAGTACGGTACGAGCGACGCTCAGATCGCGCTGCTGACCGGCAGCGATGAGCGCTTCGTTCGCGCGTATCGCAAGGGCCTGGGCGTGGTGCCGAGCATGAAGACGGTCGACACGTGCGCCGCCGAGTTCGAGAGCGCGACGGAGTATCACTACAAGACGTATGAGAATCTCATGCGCCCGTCTCGCGCCGCGCGCCGCGGCGTGGCTGCCGACGAGGTGCGCGGTTGCGAAAAGCCCAAGGTCATGATCTTGGGTGCCGGCCCCAATCGCATCGGGCAGGGTATCGAGTTCGACTACTGCTGCGTGCACGCCTGCTATGAGCTGGCCGAACGTGGCTTCGAGACCATCATGGTCAACTGCAACCCCGAGACCGTATCCACCGATTACGACACTTCCGATCGCCTGTACTTCGAGCCGGTCACCTACGAGGACGTGATGGACATCGTGGATGCCGAGCGCCCTGTGGGAGTGATCACCACGTTGGGTGGCCAGACGCCGGTCAACCTCACGCGCGCGCTGGCTGAGAGCGGTGTGAGGATCATGGGCACGCAGCCCGATGCCATCGACCTCGCCGAGGACCGAAAGCGTTTCTCAGCGCTCCTCGACCGTCTGGGCATCATGTACCCGCCGGCGGGCATGGCGACTTCGTTCGAGGAGGCCGAGGCCGTCGCGGCGCAGATCGGCTATCCGCTGCTCGTTCGTCCGAGCTACGTGCTCGGTGGCCGCGGCATGATGATCGCCTATGATGCCGAGCGCCTGCGCGAGTACATGGCCGAGGCCACGCGCGTGAGCCCCGATCACCCTATCTACCTGGATCGTTTTCTCGAGGGCGCGTATGAGAGCGATGTCGATGCCCTGTGCGACGGCGAGGGTGTCTACATCGGCGGCATCTTGGAGCACATCGAGGAGGCGGGCATCCATTCCGGTGACTCGGCCACGTGCATCCCGCCGTTTTCCTTCTCGGAGTCGCTGCAGGATAAGTTACGCGAGACGACGCGCCGCATCGCGTTGGCGCTCGGTGTGCGGGGCTTGGTGAACGTGCAGTACGCGGTCAAGGGCGACGCCATCTACGTCATCGAGGCGAACCCGCGCGCGAGCCGCACCGTGCCGTTCATCTCCAAGGCGACGGGCGTGCCGCTGGCCCGTTGCGCGGCCCGCATCATGGCCGGAGCCGCCTTGAGCGACCTGGACCTGCCCGACGATCGTCGCAAACTTGATTACTTCTGCATGAAGGAGGCCGTGATGCCGTGGGGCCGCTTCCCCGGCGCAGAGGTCATCCTGGGGCCCGAGATGAAATCGACGGGCGAGGTCATGGGCATCGCCAAGAGCTATCCCGAGGCGTATGCGAAGACGCAGCTCGCAATCGATTACCAGCTGCCGACGCCAGGGGACGGCCGCGTGTTCATTTCGGTGTGCGACCGCGATAAGCGTCACATCCTCAGCCTGGCGCGCATCTTGCGCTACCTGGGGTTCGAGATCGTTTCCACCGAGGGCACCGCGCGCGTGCTGCGCGGCGGCAACGTGCCGTGTGAGATCGTGGGGAAGGTCGGCTCCTCGAATGGGGGGTGCCGGGGCACCTCGATCATCGACCTCATCGCCGAGGGACAGATCGCGTTCATCATCAACATCCCCTACGGTCCGGGCTCGCGCGGTGACGGTTACGTGCTCCGCACCGAGGCCGTGCGCCGTGGCGTGACCTGTCTGACGGCGCTTTCCGCTGCCAACGCGTACGTCGCCGCGCTCGAGGCCCGCCAGTCCGGTGCCGGCATGGAGGTTGTGGCGCTGCAGGATTTGACGTAGGTCGCGCGGGAGCCGCCGCTGGCCGGTCCATGACGAGGGGAAGGTCTCCCTTGATAAGGGGCGCTTCGGGCTCAGTTCACGGGTCCGAGCGCCCCTTGCCTTTCTTGAATATGGAGATGGGGGTTAAAAAACCGGACATACCGGCTCAACTTACAAAACGCTTACAGAAAAAAATGAGGGGGTGTGTGATTAGGTTCTTCGAGGCCGGTTTGGAAGAGCGATGCAAGGTGGCCGCCAGTCCTCTATCAGTACGGTGGTGTCATGGCTGTTTTGGCAGTTCAGCGGGCCCTTGAAGACGGGCGTGAAAACGCCCCTTCAATCAAGTCCATGTGCGCGCCCCCGCCCGCGACGATAAAAGCGCAGGCACCTGCTTTAAAAATGCTACCCCTGAGGCAAATTGATAGCTGTCAGGTAGAGATAAGGTGTTATGGTTCTCGAGTGCCAGTCAGGATGGGTGACGTGCGTAGATGTGAATGATCGGTCTCCCCGTGCGGGCGCTGGGCGCTCGCCGCGGTGCGGAAGGCCGCGCCATGGGCCCCATCTTGATGCTGATGCGTATTTCGGGGAGGTGCGCCGACATGAGCAAGCGAGTTCGAGTCAATATTCCGGGTGTCCGGGTCAACGAGACCGGTTGCCGCGTGCTGCGCGTCATCGCCGAGCGCTCCAGCCGCGAGCATGGTCGCCGCTGTGCCGAAGTCCAGCTCTCCCATCGCGACATCGCCCGGGCCGTCGCGGTTAGCGTCCCGACGGTGATTCGGACCCTCGCCGCGCTGCGCGATTGCGAGCTCGTCATCGCGCACGACAATATCCAGCCCAACGGGGCCCAATTGCCGAACAGCTACGAATTGACCGCATTGGGACTCGAGGTCATCCGCATGGCCGAGGAGCTCGGTACGTTTGCCGAATAGCGCCCCCGATTGCGCGGGAAATGGGATGAGTGCAGTCTCCCCCTTGTGTCAGTAGGTATACTAATGCCACTACCACCGCGATTCCCTGGAGGCACCATGGAAACCACTGCAACTGAAAAGGCCCCGCTCGTCGGCATCATCATGGGCTCTAAGTCCGACCTCCCCGTCATGGAGGGCTGCACCGCCGAGCTCGAGCGCCTGGGCGTTCCCTACGAGTTGGTCATCGCCAGCGCCCATCGCAATCCCGCGAAGGTCCACGAGTGGGCCGAGTCTGCCGCCGACCGCGGCATCAAGGTGATCGTGGCCGCCGCCGGCAAGGCCGCGCATCTCGGCGGCGTCGTGGCGGCCTTCACCCCGCTTCCGGTCATCGGCGTGCCCATGAAGACGAGCGACCTGGGCGGTCTGGACTCCCTGCTCTCCATGGTGCAGATGCCCTCCGGTGTTCCCGTGGCCTGCGTTGCCATCAACGGTGCCAAGAACGCGGCCATCTACGCCACGCAGATCATCGGCGCCACCATGCCCGAGTATCGTGCCGCTATCGTCCAGCTCAAGAGCGAGATGGCGGAGGCGTAGAGGCGTATGGGGAACGAAGGGGGAAAGCATTTCAAACCCAAAGGCCGGGCCGCATCCGGCCCCGGTGGGACTCAGGCGCAGCGGCCGGTGAGCCCGAACTCCGTTCCCCCGTCTCCGCAAGGACGCCCTGCGCAGGTCGTGCATGGGCCGCGCCCCGTTCAGGGCGCGCGTCCCGTGTACGGTGCGCAGGCGGGCGCCCCGGCTTCGCCCGCGCGGCGCGCATCTCGGGGCGATAAGCCAGGGCGCGCCGGCAAGGGCCGCGGTAATCTGCTTTCCAACATCCTGATCGCGGTGGGTGTGGTGCTGCTCCTCGTTTCGGGCGGTCTGTTTGTCAAGGCGCAGATCGGCTATAAGAAGGCCAATGACTATTACAACGGTATCGCCGAGATGGCCGTGAAGGATTCCTCGGGCGGGGACGATATCCCCCAGATCGACTTCGAGGCGCTCAAAAAGGAGAGCGACGACATCGTGGGTTGGATCTATGTTCCCGGGACGCGCATCAACTACGTGGTCACGCAGGGCGAGACGAACAACACCTACCTGCGTCACCTGCCCAATGGCGAGTACAGCGAGAACGGCACCATCTTCATGGATATGGATGGCACCGCGCCGGGCATGGTCGACCAACAGACCACCTTGTACGGCCATCATATGAATGACGGCGCCATGTTCGAGCCCATCGATGCGAGCATGGATCAGAAGGTCTTCGATACGTTCGAGAAGGTTTACTACATCACGCCCGAGATGACCTACGTCCTCAAGCCGATGTTCACCATGCAGGTGCAAGACGATTATGTCGACGCCCGCCGCGCCAATTTCGACAGCGAGAAGGCATTCACTCAGTATCTCCAGGCTTCGCTCGCCCAGGCGAAGGCGAGCGCGAAGGATGCGGCCACCGAGGTGGAGAAGGCCGACAAGGTCCTCACCCTCGTGACATGCGCCGGCCAGATCATTCCCCGCACGACCCGCGCCGGCATGGT
>JARIBW010000020.1 GCA_029264355.1 Collinsella sp.
GCGGTGAGGATGCCCAGCTGGATCATGGGGCGGATGAGGTGCACCCCGATGCCCTGGAGCATGACATCGATGAGGATCTGCCCCACCGTCATCGCGATGAGCGCGCAGGCCCAGCGTCCGGCGTCGCGGCGATAGCTCTTCATGAGCGTCCAGCCGAATATGATGAGCGCGACCGAGGCAACGAATGAAAGTGCCGAGCCGATGGCCGTCATGGTGACGGTGAGGGTGAGGTCGGAGCCGATCAGGACGGATTCCTGACCCAGCACCAACCGATAGACCATGATGCCGAAGTAGGCCCCCATGAGCGGCAGGGCCACGATTCCGTCAAGGGCGCACAGCGCTCCGTAGACGCGCACGACGAGCGGGATCGCCCTGCGCTGCTCCGCCGTGACGTTGTTGGGGTCGAGGTCGTTGCCCGGAAGATCATAGTCGGGGTTGGGGGAAGCGGGCATGCGGTTCGTCGAGTCGCTCACGAAGGCTCCTTGCTCAAAAGGCGACGATCGAATATCTGTCCATATTACCCGTTTTGGCGATTGATGCCCGTTGATCTCGATGCCCGTGCAAAGGGCCCGCCGATGCGATGTTCGACGGGCCCTGGCGGGTTTTGCGAGGCGCGACTTCGACGTCCTACTCTTCCAGCAGCGCTTTCTTCATGGAGGCGGCGGCCTTCTTGCCGGCGCCCATGGCGAGGATGACGGTGGCGGCACCGGTCACGATGTCACCGCCGGCCCACACCTTGGGGTTGGAGGTCCGACCGTCCTCGTCGGCCTCGATGAGGCCCCAGCGGTTGAGCTCGACGTCGGCGCAGAGCTTGGCAAAGGGGTTCGCCATGGTGCCGATGGCGGTGATGGCGACGTCGCAGGGGATTTCGAAGGCGGAGTCCGGAACCGGCACGGGGCGGCGACGGCCGGAGGCGTCGGGCTCGCCGAGCTCCATGCGCTCCAGTTTGACCGCGGACACGAAGCCGTCATCGCCCTTGACGAACTCGAGCGGGTTGACGAGCTCGAGGATGCGCACGCCTTCCTCCTTGGCGTGATGGACCTCGGCCAGGCGCGCGGGCATCTCGGCCTCGGTGCGGCGGTAGGCCAGCGTCACGCTGTCGGCACCCAGGCGCAGGGCGGTGCGGGCGGCGTCCATGGCGACGTTGCCGCCGCCGAACACCACGACGTTCTTGCCCTGGCGAATCGGGGTGTCGTAGACCGGGAAGTCGTATGCGTGCATGAGGTTGGTGCGCGTGAGGTACTCGTTTGCGCAGTACACGCCGGGCAGGTTCTCTCCCGGGACCTTGAGGAAGCGGGGGAGGCCGGCGCCCACGGCGAGGTACAGGGCGTCGAAGCCCTCCTCGTTGAAGAGCTCCTCGGCGTCGAACAAGCGCCCGGCGACGGAGTTGTACTCGAACTTGACACCGAGCTGCTCCAGGCCGTCAATCTCACGCTTGACGATCTTCTTGGGCAGACGAAACTCGGGGATGCCGTAGGTCAGCACGCCGCCGCCGGTGAAAAAGGCCTCGAACACGGTGACGTCGAAGCCCTCGCGGGCGAGTTCGCCGGCGCAGGCGATGCCGGAGGGGCCGGAGCCCACGATGGCGACCTTCTTGCCGTTTTTGGGCTTGCACTGGGGGGCGCGGCCGACCTCGGCCGCCATGTCGCCCACCATGCGCTCGAGCTGACCGATGGCCACGGCCTCGCCCTTGCGGCCGAGAATGCACTTGCCCTCGCACTGGTTCTCCTGCGGGCATACACGGCCGCAGACGGAGGGCAGCAGGTTGTCACCCTTGATGGTCTCGAGCGCGCCGGCCCAGTCCTCGTCGCGGATCTTGGAGATGAAGCCGGGGATGTTCACGCCGACGGGGCAGCCCTGCATGCACAGGGGCTTCTTGCAGTCGAGGCAACGGTTGGCCTCGGCGATGGCGTCTTGTTTGGTGAAGCCCGTGTCGACCGGGCGGAAATCGCATGCGCGCTCGGCGGCCGGTTCCTCGTTCGGAGCGGTGCGGGGGGCGCCGATGTTCGGGCGATACTTCTTTACCTCTGGCATGCGCAGGCCTCCTCATGGCGCTTGGTGGACGCGGCCTCTTCGCCGCGATAGCTGGCCTGGCGTGCGGCCAGGTCGTCCCAATCGACGGCGCTGGCGTCGAAATCCGGGCCGTCGACGCAGGCGAACTTGGTCTCGCCGCCCACTTCGACGCGGCAGCAGCCGCACATGCCGGTGCCATCGACCATGATGGGGTTCAGGCTGGCGATGATCGGGATGTTGTACTCATGGCAGGTGAGGGAGGAGAACTTCATCATCGGGACCGGCCCCACGCAGAAGGCGTGGTCGATCGCATCCGTCTCGCACAGGCGCGCGAGCGGCAGGGTCACGACGCCCTTCTCGCCCATGGAACCGTCGTCGGTGGTGACGAACAGGCCGGCGAGCGGCAGCTCGTCGAACTGCTCATGCAGGATGAGGAGGTCCTTGGTACGGGCACCCATGATCACGTAGACGTTTTTGCCCTGCTCGCAGAGCATGCGCGCCACGGGGTAGGCGATGGCGAGGCCCACGCCGCCGCCGATGACCGCGACGGAATCGCCCTCGACCTCGGTGGGCTGGCCCAGCGGTCCGGTGATGTCGCGAATGAAGTCGCCCTCATTGAGCTCGGAGAGGCATTTCGTGGTCTTGCCCACCACCATGAAGATGAACTCGATCCAGCCCTCCTCCGCGTTCCAGTTGGCGAAGGTGAACGGCACGCGCTCGCCCGTCTCGTCGATGCGCACCATGAGGAACTGGCCGGCGTGAGCCTTCTTGGCCATCCTCGGGGCGTGGACGCGGAACTCGAAGACCTTCTCCGAGAACTGCGTCTTTTTCAGAATTTCAAACATAGAACCCCTCTCTGATTGGCCGGGGCAACGTATGCGCAGCCCACGCAAGCGAAACGCCCCGATTGCAACCTCTTGTGCATGCGCATAAGGCGAATATGCGCACACATTGTCAAGTATACCCCGCGGCCTTGCATGCAAGCCTCGCCCATGTGCCTTTCGGGTGGGCGGTAAAACGTTTTTCGGCGGGTGAAGGGAGGTGGGGAAAAGAGGGGTCGGCCCCGATCGGGGGACAGCCCCCCCCTAAATTGAGGTGCCGGATGCGCTGGGCTCAGTGCTTGCCGTTGGTGCTCGCGCCGCCGTTGACGTGGTCGCGCGCGAATATGACGCCGCGGGTCACGGCGAGTGCCGCCGCCTCGGCGGCCTGGTGCGTCATGACCTCGAAGTCCTCGGCCTCGCGGGAGCGCAGCTGTTTGAGGACGAAATCGGCCACGGGCATGCGGCCCGGGGGGTTGCCGATGCCGGAGCGGATGCGCGAGAAGTCGCGGCTGCCGAGCTTGTCGATGATGGAGCGAAGGCCGTTGTGTCCGGCGTGCCCGCCGCCCACCTTCACGCGCACGTCGCCCGCGGGGATATCGAGCTCGTCGTGGATGACGAGCAGCTCCTCGGGTTTGACCTTGTACTGCGCGCAGAGCTTGGAGATGGGGCCGCCGCTCGTGTTCATGTAGGACTGGGGTTTGACCAGAACGACCTCGCGCTTTCCGCCCTCGGCTTCGGCATCGTTGACGTTGATGACGGCGACCTCGGCGCCCGCCTGGTTCTTCCAATAGCTGACGCCCGCCTTCTCAGCCAGGATGTCGATCGCGCAAAAGCCGGCGTTGTGACGGGTTGCGGCGTATTCCTCGCCGGGGTTGCCGAGTCCGGCGACCATGCGGATGGGCTTGGGTTGTGCTGCGGCCATGGGGCTCCTCGCGTTCGTCGTGTACCTGCCGAGTATGGTGGCGGTGGGCGGAGGGGCTGTCAAATCGGGGCGTGCGGGATGTGGAAGCGGCGGGGGTGTTGACTTGGGGGCGTTCGGCCTTCTTGTCGTGCGGTACTATCAATTTGTGGGCATCGCCACGCGATGCCCGATTTGACACCGAACATCAAGGAGTCCCCATGGATGTCACCGCGATTGTAATGGCCGCCGGCGAGGGCACGCGCATGAAGTCGAATCATGCCAAGGTGTCCCACCAGATCCTCGGCAAGCCCATGGCCTGCTGGGTCATCGATGCGGCGCTGGCGGCTGGATGCACCCGCGTGGTCGTGGTGGTGGGCAGCCACTCCGACGAGGTGCGTGCGATGATCTCCGCCGCCTACGAGGGCACGCCCGCCGCCAGCGCCATCGAGTGCGTCGAGCAGGTCGAGCGCTTGGGTACCGCGCACGCCGTCCGCACCGCGCTGGATGCGACGGGTATCGACGCCGGCCCCGTGGTGGTCCTGAACGGCGACCTCCCGCTCATCCAGGCCGACACCATCGCCGCCTTCGCCGACACCGTCGCCGACGGCTCTAACGCCGGCGCCGTGCTCACCTTCACGCCGCCCGTGCCCTTCGGCTATGGCCGCATCGAGCTGGCCGAGGACGGGACCGTCAACCGCATCATCGAGCAGAAGGACTGCACTCCCGAGCAGGACGCCGGGCTCCTCGAGTGCAACGCCGGCTGCTACGCCTTCGACGGCGCCCTCCTCGCCGCCCACATCGGCGAGGTCGGTAACGACAACGCGCAGGCCGAGTACTACCTGCCCGACATGGTGGAGATCCTGAAGGCCCACGGTCACGCCGTGACCATCTCACACTGCGAGGACTACCGCGACGGGCTGGGCGTGAACAGCCGTGTGCAGCTCGCGGAGCTCACGGCGATCGCGCGCGACCGCATCAACGAGCGCTTCATGACCGAGGGCGTCACCTTCATCGACCCCGCCCAGGCATGGATCGGCCCCGATGCGCAGATCGGCCGCGACACCATCGTGTGGCCGCAGACCCATCTCATCGGCGCCTGCCGCATCGGCGAGGGTTGTCAGCTCGGCCCGAACAGCCGCCTCACGAACGTCGTGGCGGGCAACGGCTGCTCGCTCGACGAGACGGTGGCCATCGACGTCGTGGTCGAGAACGGCGTGACCTGCGGCCCGCGCGCCTACCTGCGCCCGGGTACGCATCTTTTGGACGGCGCGCACGTGGGCACGCATGTCGAGATCAAGAAGTCCACGATCGGCGAGGGCTCCAAGGTCCCGCATCTCTCCTACATCGGCGACACCACGATGGGTGCGGGCGTGAACGTCGGCGCCGGCTCCATCACCTGCAACTACGATGGCAAGAACAAGCACGCCACCACCATCGGCGATCGCACGTTCATCGGCTCCGACACCATGATGGTCGCCCCTGTGAACATCGGCGCCGACGTGGTGACCGGCGCGAGCAGCTGCATCACCCGCGACGTGCCGGACGGTGCCTTGGCCGTCGAGCGTTCCGACCAGCGCATCGTCGAGGGCTACACCGAGCTGCGCCGCGCCCGCCTCTAGACCCTACTCGCATCAATTGGGGACAGGTACAAATTGAGCCATTTTTTGGTCGTCCGTGTTCACGGCGACGTTCCCCGAATGGCTCAATTTGTACCTGTCCCCAATTGAGGTGTCCGTTCTTGTGCCGATGAAGTTTCGTTGGGTGCGTTATCGGTGATCAATTGGCTGGCAAAGCGGCTAATATATAGGGTGCGTAAGGAAGTTGTGGCGTATAAAGGAGAAGTCATGCCGACAACCGATCCCAAAAAGACCGTGGATATGAGCAAGATCTTGCGAGTGTACTCCGGTTCCTCCAACCGTCCGCTCGCTCAGAAGATCGCCAATCAGCTCGGTGTGGAGCTCTCCGGCCTCACCCTCAAGCAGTTCGCCAACGGCGAGATCTACGCTCGCTATGACGAGACCGTCCGCGGTGCCGACGTCTTCCTGATCCAGTCCGTCGCCGGTGAGAACGTCAACGACATGCTCATGGAGCTCCTCATCGCCACGGACGCCGCCAAGCGCGCCTCCGCCCGTTCCATCACCGCCGTCATCACCCACTACGGTTACGCCCGTCAGGACCGCAAGGCCGGCCCGCGCGAGCCCATCACCGCCCGTCTCGTGGCCAACCTGCTCGAGTGCGCCGGCGTGGACCGTATCATCACGCTCGACCTGCACCAGGGTCAGATCCAGGGCTTCTTTGACATCCCGGTGAACCACCTCTCCGCCTTGCCGCTCTTCGCCGACTACTACGACGCCATGGGCTTCGATACCGACAACCTCGTCGTCGTCTCTCCCGACGTGGGCCGCGCCAAGGCCGCCAAGAAGCTGTCCGACATGCTCGGTTGCTCGCTGGCCATCGCCCACAAGGGCCGTCCGCGCCACAACGCCGCCGAGGTCATGGGCATCATCGGCGACATCGAGGGCAAGACCTGCATCATCAACGACGACATGATCGATACCGCGGGTACCCTGTGCGCCAACGTGCGCGAGCTCAAGGCCCTCGGCGCCGGCGACATCTACGTGTGCGCCACCCACGGCATCTTCTCCGGCGAGGCCATCCAGCGCCTGAACGACGCGCCGATCGTGGAGTGCCTGGTCACCGACGCCATCCCCGTTGAGGAGGCTGGCAAGATCAAGACCATCTCCGTGGCCGGCGAGTTCGCCGAGACCATCTCCGCCGTGTACTACGAGCAGTCCGTGAGCACGCTCGTGGGCGGCGACTTCGCGATGTAGCGAACGCTTTCAGCGTGAGCGTCGGCGTGTCCGTCGCTCGTCCGGCCGGGTCCTCGCGGGCCCGGCTGTTTCTTAAAGAGGGCGGCTCATGGAAAGGGGGCGCGGGTGGCGCAGGCTCTCAGGCACACGGCATTTGGAACCATGCATCCGGCGGTGCCGGCGGTGTTTCTCGCGCTGACGCTCGGCCTGACCATGTTCACCCCGCACCCGGTGCTGGCGGCTCTGTCCCTTGCGGGGGCGCTCGCATACGGCGCCGTGGCCCGCGGTATCCGCTCCACGCTGCTCGCCTTGCGCTGGCAGCTCCCGCTCATCGCATTGCTGGCCTGCGTGAACCCCCTGTTCGCGCACCGGGGGAGCACGTTGCTGTTCTCGGTGCTCGGCATGCCGGTGTATGCCGAGAGCATCCTGTACGGCGCCTCCATGGCCGTGATGTTCGTGGCGAGCGTGCTGTGGTTCCAGGCTTCTCGCGATATGCTCCCGCAGGACAAGATGCTCTCCCTGTTTGGCAACGCGCTTCCGGTCGTGTCGCTCATGATCTCGATGACGATGCGTCTCATCCCGCGTTTCGTGCGGCAAGGCCATGTGATCGCCGACACGCAGGATGTGGCCCTGAGCTGCGCCGACGCCGGCGCTCGCCGGGCGGAGATCGGGCGCTTGGGCCTGATGCGCCGCCGCATGCGCCAAAGCTCGGTGCTCATGGGCTGGGCCATGGAGGATTCCCTGGAGACGGCCGACGCCATGCGTGCGCGCGGTTGGGGCGCGGCCGCACGTCGGACGACCTACATCCGCTACCGCTTTACCTTGCGCGATGCGATCGGCCTATTGCTCGTCGCGGTCCTCGGCGCCCTTTGCATCGCGGTGGCGTGGCGGTCTTCGTCCTTCTCGTTTTATCCCAGCCCCTCACCTTTGGGCCCCTGGCCGTGCTACATTCCCCACGCCGTTTGGATGTTCGCCCCGGCGGCGCTGCATGTGTATGAGAGGAGCGTGTTCGCATGAGCGATGAGGCTGTCGCCCTCGCATACGATGACGTGACGTTTCGCTATCCGGGTGCCTGCGGCGATGTGCTGAGCGGCATGTCGATGGGTGTTCCCGCCGGTGCGTTCGCGCTGCTGGTGGGGGGCACCGGCTCGGGTAAATCGACGCTGCTCTCGCTGGCCAAGCCGCAGATCGCCCCCGCGGGGGACCGCACCGGCCAGGTGCGCGTGTTCGGCAGGCCCGTGGATGACCTTGATGGGAACGAAGCTTGCAAAGTCGGTTACGTGTTCCAAGATCCCGATAATCAGATCGTGTGCGACAGCGTGTGGCACGAGATGGCGTTTGGCCTGGAAAACCTCGGCACGCCCCAGGGCGAGATGAGACGTCGCGTTGCCGAGGCGTGTTACTTTTTCGGCATGGAGTCGTGGTTTCACGACGATACGGATGCGCTTTCGGGCGGTCGCAAGCAGTTGTTGGCGCTGGCCTCGACGCTTGTCATGCAGCCGCGCGTGCTGCTGCTCGACGAGCCGACGGCGCAGCTCGACCCCATCGCCGCCCGCAATTTTCTGCACGCGTTGTTCCGCGTGAACCGGGAGTTGGGATGCACCGTGGTCGTGGCGACGCACGAACCCGAGCTCATGGCCGACTACGCGACCTGCGCGTTCGAGTTGGAGGATGGGTCCGTGAGGCCCGTTGATGATTTGGGGTGCCTCAGGCGCGCGGCCGCTTTGGCCGATCGGGGCGTCGCCATGCTGTCCGGCGGCGGATCCGGCGATGCGGATGCGAGCGTGGATGGGCGCGTATCCGGGTCCTCGGCGCGCGCCGCGAACGTCCCGGCCGCCGTGTCCGCACAGGGCGTATGGTTTCGCTACGGTCGCGATGACGATTGGGTGCTGCGCGGTTTGGATCTCGAGGTGCGCCGCGGTGAGGTGCATGCCTTGGTGGGCGGCAATGGATGCGGAAAGTCGACGTTGCTCGCCCTCATCGCGGGCACGCGCCGTGCGCAACGCGGCGAGGTGCGCTCTGCGATTTCGGCCAAGGCGATTCTTCCCCAGGACCCCAAGGCCCTCTTTGCCGAGGAGTGTGTGCGGGACGAGCTCATGGAGTGGGCGCACATCGGTGGATATGGCGTGGATGACGCGCAGGGCATGATGGCGGAGCTCGGCCTTGCCGATCGTTGCGGTCTGCATCCGTACGACCTCTCCGGCGGTCAGCGCCAGATGCTCGCCTTGGGAAAATTGCTGCTCGTCCGCCCGCGGCTCCTGCTGCTCGACGAGCCGACCAAGGGCCTCGACCGTGCCGCTCGCGAGCATGTGGCCGACATGATCGACGCCGCTCGTCGCGACGGCGTCACGGTCGTCGTGTCCACGCATGATCTGGCGTTCGTTCGCCGCGTCGCCGACCGCGTGTCGCTCATGTTCGATGGCGAGCTCGCCTGCACGGAGCCCGTGGACGAGTTCTTCCGCAACAACTTGTTCTACCGGCCATGATGGTAGGGGGATGAGATGCATTTGAACGTGAGGGGAGGCGCGGCCCTCGAGGTGGCGCTGTTGTCTGCGGTCCCCGTGGTCATGGGCGTCGCGTTGCTGTCGGGGGCGGCAAACGCCGCGCTGCTCATGATGGTCGTCGTGACGCTGGTGCTCGCCCTGTTCTTCCTGGGATATGAGCACGGCCGACCGGCGTTGCGCCAGATCATGCCAACGCTCGTTCTCGCCGCCCTGGGGGCCGCGGGGCGCATTTTGTTCGCACCCATCCCTGATTTCAAGCCGCTGTCCGCCATCGCCATCATCGCGGGCGCGACGTTGGGGCCGCGCAACGGCTTCATGGTCGGCGCCCTTGCGGCGTTTACCAGCAATTTCTTTTTTGGTCAGGGGTTGTGGAGCCCCTGGCAGATGTATGCCTGGGGCGTCGTTGGATACATGGGGGGCGCGCTGGCGAGGGCGGGTGCCCTCGAGGATCGCGCGACCGACCGGCCGCGCGTGTGGGCGCTTGCGCTCATGGGGCTCGCGTCCGGTGCCCTGTACGGCCTGATCATCAATGCATATGGCGTGTTGGGGTTCGTGCGGCCGCTCACATGGGCGGGCGCATTGGCCTACGTTGCCGCATCCCTGCCCTTCGATGCCATGCATGGCGTGGCGACCGCCCTGTTCCTCATGGTCCTGTACGGCCCTTGGACACGACGCATCGGGCGCGTGGTGCGCAAGTACGGCCTGTAGGGGACGCGGATGGCGGCCCGGGCCTGGCGGGCTGTGCGCCGTCGAGCGCGCAAGGCCGAAACGGGAGACTCGAACGCCTCCTTGCCGACATGGCGCGCCCTGTTGTGAGGGCACCCGGGTCCGGATGCCCGATCATCTTGGGGCCGCGGGTGCGGCTCGAACATCGGGCGTCCGTGTCCGCCGCGATTCGGCCCTACAGCTCTATCTCCAGCGTGACGGGGCAGTGATCGGATCCGAAGATGTCGTTGCGGATGCCGGCGGCGCGTACGCGGTCGGAGATCGAATCGCTCACCAGGAAGTAGTCGATACGCCAACCCG
>JARIBW010000008.1 GCA_029264355.1 Collinsella sp.
ATCGGTCTATAATGAACAGGTTTACGTATACGCAGCGCATGCGGCGCTGAGCTTGAGCAAAGGAACCCCATGGCACTTTCCATCGGAATCGTCGGCCTGCCCAACGTGGGCAAGTCCACGCTGTTCACCGCCCTCACCAAGAAGGGCGGCCTGGCCGCGAACTACCCCTTCGCCACGATCGACCCGAACGTCGGCATCGTCGACGTGCCGGACGACCGCCTGAACGCGCTCGCCAAGATCGTGAACCCCGCCCGCATCCTCCCGGCCACCGTCGAGTTCGTCGACATCGCCGGCCTGGTGAAGGGCGCCGCCTCCGAGGGCGCGGGCCTGGGCAACCAGTTCCTGGCCAACATCCGCGAGTGCGATGCCATCTGCCAGGTCGTCCGCTACTTCAAGGACCCCGATGTCATGCGCGAGGTCAACCACACGGGCGCGTTCGTCGACCCTGCGAGCGACGCCGAGACCATCATGACCGAGCTCATCCTGGCCGACATCCAGACGCTGGAAAAGCAGCTTCCCAAACTCGAGAAGGAGGCCAAGCGCGACGCCGAGCTCGCCCCCAAGCTCGCGGTGGCCAAGCGCCTGGTCGCATGGCTGAACGAGGGCAACCGCGCCATCACGATGGAGATGACCGACGCCGAGCGCGCCGCCGCCAAGGGCCTGTTCCTGCTGACCATGAAGCCGATGCTCTACGTGGCCAACGTCGACGAGGACATGCTCGCCGCCGAGCTCGATCCCATCGACGGCGTCACGCCCATCCCGATCTGCGCCAAGGTCGAGGCCGAGCTCTCCGAGCTCGACCCCGAGGAGGCCGCCGAGTTCCTGGCCGATCTGGGGCTTGAGCGCTCCGGCCTCGAGGTCCTGGCCCAGGCCGCTTACAAACTGCTCGGCCTGCAGAGCTTCTTCACCGCCGGTGAGGTCGAGGTCCGCGCCTGGACGGTTCGCCAGGGCGCCACGGCCCCGCAGGCCGCCGGCGTGATCCACACCGACTTCGAGCGCGGCTTCATCAAGGCCGAGACCATCGCGTTCGAAGATTACGTCGCCCTGGGCGGCGAGAAGGGCGCCAAGGAGGCCGGTCGTCTGCGCATGGAGGGCAAGGATTACGTCATGCAAGACGGCGACGTGGTCCACTTCCGCTTCAACGTGTAGATCCGAGGGGGTGTCGAAGGGCCGCCGGGGGAGCATCTCGGCGGCCTTGGCGATGCGATCCCGCACGCCGCCGCGCGGCGGCTCGTCTTCGAAAGGTGCGCTATGTTCTCTTACGGTAAATCCGCCGGCATGAAGGCCCTGCTCGCCCTCATGATCGCCTTCGTCCCCGTGCTCATGGTTCTCATGGCCTTCCCCGAGCTGGGCGACCAGGTTCCCATGAAGGTCAGCGCCGCGGGCGAGGTGCTCCGCTATGGCACGAAGGGCGAGCTGCTCTTCCTGCCCGTCATGGGCTTCATGCTCAGCGCGGCGACCGTCGCGATGGGCCTCAAGCAGGCCCGCAAGTACGGTGACGACCTCACCATGGCCACCATCACCTTTACCCGCGCCGGCCGCAACGCCATCGTCCAGGGCGTGGTGTTCGTCGCCGCGACGGGCATCCTGCTGTACGGGGCGCTCTCCGGCCACGGCATCGGGTTCTAGCGAGGCTCACTCCCCCGGTCAGTCGGCATTGCCATATCCCGCGGTGCGCAAGGCCGCCCCGGTCCGTTTTATGGGCCGGGGCGGCCTTGCCGTTGCGCGCACCCTTCCGCGGAGGGGCGATTAAACGCTTCAAGCTGCAGAAATCTGCTATTCGGCAGTCTATATGGGGATGAAACCCGCTACAATTTTGATTTGATATGCGTCGCGGCCGCGTTTCGTGCGCGGCCGCGCACAGTTGGGGGAAATATGGGAGGGAAGCCAATGTTTTCTCTGCACAAGACAAGGGGCGGCGTGCATCCGCCTCAGTGCAAGGACATGCGGGACTTTGCCTGCATGTCCATCACTCCGCCCGAGCGAGTGCTCATTCCGCTGAACATGCACATCGGCGCGCCGGCGAGCCCGGTGGTGGGCGAGGGCGACCATGTATATGTGGGCACGCTGATCGGCCAGGTGAACGGCCTGGGTTCGCCCGTCCACGCGAGCATCTCCGGCACGGTGGTCAAGGTCGCCACCGAGCAGCTGCCCACGGGGGCCACCGCGCCCGTGGTGGAGATCGTCTCCGACGGCAAGATGGAAGCCGATCCCGCGCTCAAGCCGCCGACCTATTCGAACAAGGAGGAGTTCATCGCCTGCGTGCGCGACTCCGGCATGGTCGGCCTGGGCGGCGCCTCGTTCCCCACGTGGTTCAAGATGCGCGCCCCCGAGGGCAAGAGCTTCGAGTTCCTCGTGGTCAACGCCATGGAGTGCGAGCCCTACATCACGAGCGACTACCGCCAGATGATGGAGCACGCCGAGCGCGTGATCGACGGCGTGTTCCGCACCATCGAGGCGCTCGAGATCCCCTCCGCCGTGATCGGCGTCGAGGATAACAAGCCAGAGGCCATCCTCGAGCTCAAGCGCGTGGTCAAGGAGAAGGGCCGCGAGGAGCGCATCGAGGTCATGGAGATCCCGACCAAGTACCCCGCCGGTGGCGAGAAGGTGCTCATCAAGGCCACGACCGGGCGCGACGTGCCCGCCGGGGGCCTTCCGATCGACGCGGGCTGCCTCGTGGTCAACGTCACCACCATCTCCCGCGTGGAGCAGTACTTCCGCTACGGCACGCCCCTCACCTGCAAGACCGTTACGGTCACCGGTGATTGCGTGGCCAACCCGGGCAACTACCGTATCCCGCTCGGCATGAGCGTCCGCGACGTCATCGAGGCGACGGGCGGCATGGTCAAGGAGCCGAGGAAGATCATCATGGGCGGCCCCATGATGGGTCGCACCATCACGGACATCGACTGTCCGATCCTCAAGGCCAACAACGCCATCGTGGCCCTGCACGACGCCGCCGTCCTGCCGGACGAGACCGCCTGCATCCGCTGCGGCCGCTGCGTGCGCGCCTGCCCGCTGGCCCTCGAGCCCTTCGCCCTCGACGCCGCCTCCCGCGGCCATGACGTGGTCGCGCTCGACGAGCTCGCCGTCATGAACTGCATGGAGTGCGGTTCTTGCGCCTACGTGTGCCCGGCCCATCGCCGTATCACCGCGTCCATCCGCGAGGGCAAGGCCGTCTATCGCGGCGAGGTCGCCCGCCTGACCGCCCCGTCCGAGAAGAAGGAGGCCTAAAACCATGAACCTCATCAACGAGGCCTCGCCCCACTTCCACGGCAAGGGCTCCACGCAGTGGATCATGGGCATGGTGTGCCTGTCGCTTTTGCCCACGCTCGTGGCTTCCGTGTTCCTGTACGGGCTCGGCGCCCCGCTGCTCGTCCTGGTGTGCGTGGCCACCGCGCTCGTGACCGAGCACGTGTGCTGCCGCCTCATGAACCGCGAGAGCACCGCCGGCGACCTGTCCTGCGTGGTCACCGCCATGCTCTTCGCCTTCACGCTGCCCGCCGATTGCGGCTACTTCCCCGCGATCCTGGGCACCGTGTTCGCCATCGCCGTGGTGAAGATGCTCTTCGGCGGCATCGGCTGCAACTTCGCCAACCCCGCCGTGGCCGCCCGCGTGTTCATCATGATCGCCCTGCCCATCGCGCTCGGCGCCTATCCCGATGTCATGGGCACCCCGCTCGACGCCATCACCGGCGCGACGCCGCTGGCCATGAACGCCGCCGGCGACGCTCCGTACAGCTACGTGGACATGATGTTCGGCCTGCACGCCGGCGCGCTCGGCGAGACCTGCATCATCACGCTGCTCGCGGGCTATGTGTTCCTGCTCGCGATGCGCGTCGTGGACGCGTGGGCCACCGTCCCGTTCATCGCCACGGTCGCCCTCATCACCGGCTTCGCCGGTCAGGACGCCATCTACCAGGTGCTCTCCGGCGGCCTCGCCCTCGGCGCCTTCTACATGGCCACCGACTACACCACCACGCCCATGACGCCGAAGGGCAAGATCGTCTTCGGCATCGGCTGCGGCGTCATCACCGCGCTCGTGCGCCTGTTCGCCGCCGCCCCCGAGGGCGTGGCGTTCTCCATCCTGTTCATGAACATGTTCACCCCGCTGATCGACCGTTACACGCGTCCTCAGCCCGCTGGAGGTGTGAAGCATGCCCTCGTCTAACAAGTGCCCGATGGCCCGCCACCGCAACGGCGCCATCTTCTCCGCCTTCGCCGTCCTCGTCGTCGCCCTGCTGTGCACGGGCGTGACGGCCGGCGTCCACCGCGGCCTCGCGGGGGCCTTCGCCCAGTCCGACCTCGCGCTCGATGAGGCCAAGGGCGGCGCGCAGCGCAAGCTGCTGTTCCCGGACGCGACGTCGTTCGAGTCCCAGTCCGCTCCCGCGGTCGAGGGCCTGAACTCCGTGTACCGGGCCGATACCGGCGCGTGGGTCTTCGATGTGACCTCCGCGCAGGGCTACCACGGCGATGTCGAGCTCATGGTGGGCATCAACGCCGATGGCACCGTGGCCGGCATCCAGGTCGTGGCCGAGGACGAGACCGACGGCATCGGCACCAACGCGCTCGCCGAGGAGTACTTCGGCGGTTTTGCCGGGGCCCCCGCCGCCGATGAGCTCACGGTCGATGAGGCCGGCGCGGGCCAGACCCACGTCGACGCCGTCTCCGGTGCCACCTTCACCTCGCGCGCCGTGGTCGATTGCCTGAACATCGCCTTTGCCGCCTACGCCCAGATGGGGGGAAACTGATGTCCCTGAACGAGAACATCGCGCGTGAGCGCGACGAGCGCATCGCGGACATGGTCCGCACGCCTACCTTCCTGGTCGTGGCGGGTTCGCTTCCCGGCTTGGCGGTTGCGACCTCGCTGGAAAACGGATTGGCCATCGGCATCGTGAACGCCGTCGTCATCCTTTCCATGGCGTTGCTCGCGCCCGCCCTGCGCTCCTTCACCGGGACCTGGTCGCGCACGGCCGTGATGCTCATGACGAGCGTCACCGTGGCCGTGCTCCTCGGCTTTGCCGTCCGGGTGATCGATCCCGTGGTGCATGAGTCCCTCGGCATGTACGTTCCCCTGGCCGCCGTCAACGCCCTGGCGGCCGCCTGGGTGGTGGGGGAGGGCCTCGTGGTCGCTCCCGCCAAGTCCCCGCTGGGGACCGCGGCCCTCGCCGCCCTCATGGTGCTGTGCGCCCTGACGGTCGTCGGGTTCGTGAACGGCATGTTCACCACCGGGCGCGTCTTTGGCCTGACCATGGCCGAGCTCGCCTCCTCGCCGATCTCGGTCTTTGGCAAGCCCGCCGGATCTTTGCTCGTCCTCGCGCTCATCGCCGTATTCACGCAATCGATCGAGCAGGTGCTCTCCGCGCGCACGCACGGGGAAGGCGAGGGCTCGGAAGGGGGTGAGCGCTGATGGCGTTCCTGAATGCGCTGTTCACCGCCGCACTCGATAACAACCTGGTGTTCGCCCAGGTCATAGGCATGGTCTCCGTGGTCGTGGCGGCCGGTCGCCCGCAGGCCTCGCTGCGCTTCGGCGCCATGGTGTGCGGCGCGGTGGCCGTCTCCGGCGCCCTCGGTTGGCCCATCTACACGCTGGTCATGAGGCCCTGGGGCATCGAGTACCTGGCCCCGCTCGCGTATGTGCTCGTGAGCTGGGTGGCCGTGGTGGCCATCGCCACCGCGCTCGGTGCCAAGAAGCCCGTCGCGGAGCGCGAGCACCTGCTGTCCCTGTGCCCCATCGCGGCATGTAACGCCTGTGTCCTCGCGGTCCCTCTCGGTAACGCGGCCCTTGCCGACACCATGGGCTGGGATGCGGCGCTCGGCTCGTCGTTGGGCGCCGGTCTGGGCGTCTTCTTGGCCATCGTCTTGTTCGCATCCGTTTACCAGCGCATCGACCAGCGCCTGGTGCCGCGCTCCCTGCGCGGCCTGCCCATCATGCTGGTGACCGCCTCGCTCATGGCACTGGCCTTCACCGGTGTCGCCGGCATCGCCGGCGGGCTGTTCGCGTAAGGGGTTCCACGATGTTCGAATCAGTGTTCTACACCGTCATGCCCATGATCGTCGTGGGTGCTTTGGCCGTTCCCGCAATCGCGGTGCTCGCACTGTGCGCGGGCGTGCACAAATACGCCGTCTGGCGTGAGTTCAAGGCGGCCCGCGACTCTCACGACGAGGTCGAGTCCGGGGAGTAGGTCCGGGCCGTTCCGCCCTGCGGGCCTCCGCCCTCCCTGCGGTCATGCCGTTTTTGCATGGCCCGCCCTGATGAAAGCCGGTCATGGACGTGCGCCATGGCCGGCTTTTCACATGCGCGGACGGTGGGCCCCGGAGGGGATTACGATCTTTGGCGCGGGGTGCGCGGGGTGCGCGGGATTCGCGGGGTGCGCGGAGGGCACGGAATGCAGCGGTTGACCCTGGCGCAATAGTCGGCGTATGCCTCACCGAACCGAGCGGACAGCCACTTTTCCTCCGATGCCCTGACCCACACCGTGACGTCCAGCCAAAAGACGGGCGGGAGCAGGAGGAACCAGGCGTTGCCCGTAAGCAGCCCGGCGCCGGAGAGCATCATGGCGATGGCGGTGTATATGGGGTTGCGCACCCAGGCGTATATCCCGTTCGTGACGAGCTCGCCCTGCTTGACGGCCCGATCTATGTCGGCAACCAGGACTGCCTGGACCCAGATCGCGGCGCCGCCGACCGCCAGCGCGGCCCCGAGCGCGACGAGAGCGGGGGCGAGACCCGGGACGTGGCCCGATGCGAGAACGTCCGCCTTCCAGAGTGCCAAGCTCACCGCCAGCGCGCACGCCATGGAGGCGACGCAGGCCGGCCCCACGCCGAACAAGGGCAAATGACCGGTGTCTCTCATGAGGCCTCTCTTTCCGACGGCGCCCGAAAAGGCGGTGCCCGCACTGCCCGCGACCGGCCTGCAGCGGCCGGAGCGAGACGGCAGGCATGTGACAGTTAACTCATGGTAACTTAAAATGGCTCTTTTGTGGACGAAGGCCCTCGTCCCCTCTCGTGCGCATGGCATCGGCTCCGGCGGGCATGAGGACCCAACGGGCGCGCTGCAAGGGGCACGCGGACCCGGTTAAAGATACCGAGATTGGAGACACAGCATGGTCGGTCGCATCTATCACGTCGGTTTGACGGTTTCCGACATCGAGCGCTCGATCGCGTTTTACCGCGATGTCCTGGGCCTTGCCTATCAGAGCCAAATCGTCATGTCCGGCCCGGAAACGGACGTTTTGTTCGGGCGGGAGGGGAGTTCGGCCAAGGTGGCCTATCTCAACGGATCGACCTCCGTCGACGCCCCTCCGATCGAGCTGATCCAATTCGAGTCCGCGGCGGTTGATGCCATCCCTTCCGATCTGTTCAGGACGTCGATATCGGAGGTCTGCTTTCAAACGGACGACATCGATGCGGAATATGCGCGTCTTTGCGAGCTGGGCGTCGAGTGCCTGTCCGAGCCGCAGCTCTTCGACTTCTCCGGGCAGGGGCTCGGTGCGAGCCGTGCGTTTTACTTCAGGGATCCCGACGGCATAGTGTTGGAGATGATGCAGGCGGTCCAGCTCGATTAGGCGGTCCAGCTCGATTGGGCGGTTGCTCGCACGGGGCGCACCCGGCGTTCGGACCCGGCGCTCGGCGCGGGGCCCTGTCCCGTGCGTTCGATCCACCCTCCCAGAATGTGTGAAAGCTTCAGAATCCAACCCCCCCCCTTCTCTTTGAGGCAAAACAGAGGGTGCCGCGCGCGAGTGACGTCGCCTTCCGGCACGGGATGGTGGGTCGATGTCGGAAATGGGAGAGATGTACCGATAAAAATCTAGGTAAATGCGCATAAACGAGGAGTGGATGCGAAAAGTCAAATAGGGTCTTAACAGGGGTATTTAATTCGGATATAGTGTAGCGACACATAACGCCCCGAGGGGTCATAAACAGTTTAAACGCACCAAAGGAAACGCAACGTGTCTGCCAATTACAAACACCCTAGTTGCAAGCCCGCAAAATCTCGGTTCAGCGGAAGCCTGGCGCGCCTCGGCGGTCGCGTCGCCGCGTTGGCGGCGGCCGTGTTGCTGGCAACGTCCACCGCGGCCTTCGCCACCCCCGGCGACGGGTTCGATGTGCGAGGGGAGGGCGGAGCCGCTCGGCAGGAGGCCCCGGAGGCCATGCGTCAAGGTGTGCCGGATGCGTATAGCGATGTGCGTTCGGTCGCCCTGCCCCAAGGCGGCGGGGTCTATCTCTTCGCCGAGCCCGGGTCGATTCCGGA
>JARIBW010000031.1 GCA_029264355.1 Collinsella sp.
CCGATCAGACGGTTGCCTCGAGCGCGTCCTCGGCGCGATCCACCGTGCTTTTCACCCTGGCTCCCTGCTTGAACCACGAGCGCAGGTCCTCAAGCGTGCTGCCCGCGGCATACACCTTGATCTTGCGGCCGTCCTTCGTGGTCACGGTGCAGCGATCGCCGCTCTCGCTCCCCTCATGCGCCGTGACCTTTTTGAGGTAGTCGCGGCGAAACGCCACGACGCGGGCGTTGCTGATCTCGATGAACCAATCATCGTCCTCGAGCGAGGCGCCCGTGGCGCCGCGCCGCTCCATCTCCTCGGCAAATGAGAAGCCCAAAGCCCGCTCTTGCTTGCCGATCTCGAGAATCCCGCGGGCGGGCATGCCGAGCATGGCCAGGGGCAGGAAGCCTCCTATGAACAGAAAGAAAAACGGGACGAGCGTAAGCAGGTGCACTCCGTCTTCGGTAAAGAAGGCCATGAAGGCGATCACGAGCGAGAACACCAACGCCATGCCGTTGAACACGATTGTCAGCGGCTTGATGGCGGCCCAACACAGGCTCGCCTTGGTCATGGGGCCCTTGATGGCGTCCGAGACCTCGATGCCCTCCTCTTCCAAACGGGCGAGCAAATTGAGCGAGCACACGCCCTCAAGGCTGATCGAGGCGAATTTTCGATCCCCTTCGAACAGGTCGATCCTCATCATCTGCGTATGAAGCGTGGCATGGGTGATATTGGCAAACACCGTCTCTTTACGCAGGCCGAAGACGTTGCGCGAGCAGATGCGCTCACCATCCACATCGAGACGGGGAATGCTCAGCAAGGCCCAAATGGCCATGCCCGCGAGCGCCATGGCGTGGCCGAACCATACGAGCTCATGATCCCATTCCCCCAGCGAAACGCCCTGCCAAACGTATACTCCGAGCATGAGCAGCTCGAACGCGACCGAGCAGCACGCAAGGATCACGCGGACGGCGGCGGGCATGCGCACGGTGAAACGATCGAGGCTGCTCGTCGCCTCGCGGCGCTCACGTGCACCCCGGCGAGCGACCCATGCGGTGAGCGGCCCGACGATGAAGATCACCATCGCCGCACGTAGAAACGACTCGAACATGTCGCTCATATAAACCACCATCCCGATAGAGAACGTGAACTGGGGAGACTATAGCAAAATGAGTCGAGCCGCACGGCATCGCACGGGCTTTTTCGGCATGCGGCGCAAGTCGATGGGAGCGCATTCATCACCCACATCCGGCGAGAACGGCAGATCCTGTTCGATTTCTGTTGACATGGTTTCAATGTGATATCACAATGCAATCAGCAACCGAACGGTATGCTCGGGGGATCGCCTCCTCCCTCTCGCAATGTGGAGGTGGCGCCGGGGCCGTCACGCAAACGCCGGCGCTGTCGTGAAAGGAACTCACATGAGCGTGGAAAAGCAACTCGAGGCCACGTCGGGCTACGGCATGCTCGCCGCCATTATCGCGGCGCTACTGCCCATCGTCGGCCTATTCATCTGGAGCGTCACCGGCATCGCCGGAGTGCCGGACGGCGTCGACGCACCCGCCGTCTACGGCTGGGGCATGGGGCTCAGCATCGTGGCGTTCTGCTTCTGGTTTTTGCCGTTGAGCGGCTTCTTCTCCCTACAGCCCGGTCAGGCGCGTGTGTGCATCCTCTTTGGCAAGTACGTGGGCACCGTGCGTGACGAGGGGTTCTTCTGGGCGAACCCGTTCTACAGCAAATACATGGGCGTGGGCAGCGCGCCCGAGGACGCCATGGCCGCGGCGACCGCAAAGGCAGGCCTGTCCCTGAGCGAGAGCGTCAAAGCGGCGGGCCGCGCCGCAAAGGGCCTGCCCACCACCATCTCCACCCGCGTGCGAACGCTGAATGGTGAACGCCTGAAGGTCAATGACAAGATGGGCAACCCCATCGAGATCGCAACCGTCGTGGTATGGCACGTGGCAGACACCGCCAAGGCCCTGTTCGACGTCGACGACTACCAGAGCTACGTCGCCATGCAGGCAGAGACGGCGCTCCGCCATGTGGCGAGTGCATATGCCTATGACCATCTGGAGGACGAATCTGATGCCGCCGGCACCATCACGTTGCGCGCCAACGTCGAGGAGGTCTCCGAGGCCCTGCGCCGCGAGCTTGCGATGCGCCTGGCTCCCGCCGGCGTCGAGGTCGACGACGCCCGCCTGACGCATCTCGCCTATTCCCCCGAGATCGCCCAGGCGATGCTGCGCCGCCAACAAGCCGAGGCCGTCATCGCCGCACGCAAGAAGATCGTCGAGGGCGCGGTTTCCATGGTGGACATGGCCGTAAAGGAAATGGCCGCCGGCGGTACCATAGAGTTGGACGACGAGCGAAAGGCCCAGATGGCCAGCAACCTCATGGTGGTCCTGTGCGGCGAGTCCGAGGCGCACCCGGTGCTGAACGCAGGATCTCTGTACTAGCCGAACGGCCTCAATCCGGGGAGAGTCTCACACTGAGGTTTTGATACGCTTGGGGTCGTTCAGAACAAACCACCCCAGCTCGATAAGAAAGCACGCCATGGCACGCAAGCAATACCCCCTTCGCATAGATCCCACTATATGGGAAGCCATCCAGCGATGGGCAGACGATGAGATGCGCAGCGCCAACGGCCAGGTGGAGTGGATCTTGCGCGACGCCCTCAAACGTGCCGGAAGGTTGCCCAAAAAGGAAGGGCACTCCAAGGGAGACGAGGCATAACCCCCATTCGAAGAACGTCCGAATGTCCACGTCCACGCTCCGAGCATACATCCCAGCTGCCAAGGCCGTTATGGTCGTCCGCGCTCGGGCATTTCAAATCCACTTGCCGACATGATCGCCCCCATTCCCGCCCCTCCGTGGCAGAATGGGGGCGCCTCTCGTTGAAGAGGCCCGTGAACGCGACCGCGTGCAAATCGCCCATCGTCGTAGGCGCCACCCCGCAACCACCTGCGCGATCAGGCTCGCTCACGATGGCCACTCGCACGTCACCCCAATAATTCTTGCAGGTAGAGACGATGTACAACGGTTTTTGCAGTGCTCTGAAGCTTTCAGGGCCTACCATGTACAACAGTTTCGATGGCGTGCCCCGGGCATCCTGGGGCACGCTCCTCCACGACCGGGAGGTGACGATGGACATCAGCAACCAGATCAAGACACGGCGCGAGGCGATGGGCCTTTCGCAAGGGCAGCTCGCCGAGAAGCTCTACGTATCGCGCCAGACGATCTCAAACTGGGAACGAGACAAGACGTATCCGGACGTCCAGAGCCTGCTCATGCTGAGCATCCTGTTCGACACCTCCATAGACACGCTCGTGAAGGGAGACGTGACCGTTATGGAAGAGGCTGTCGAGAGGGACCGCAAGCTTGCGGGAAAGCGAATGATACGGCTCGCCGTGCTGATGCTCGCGCTGCTGGCGCTGGCATTCGCGCTGATCCTATCGCCGGCGTTTACCTGGATGGAAGAAACCTGGGGCGTCGGCATCACCACCGCCGTGGCGTTCCTGCCAGCCATACCGGCGCTTATTGTCGCAACGGCCCTGGAGCGCATCAAGCGCGAGAACGACCTGGTGACCTACCGCGAGATACTCGCCTTCATGAACGGCGAGGCAGATATCGAACGCGATCCCCGTGCACTTCCCCGCCGTGCCTGGCCGAAGCGCCATCGACTGGCGTATGACTTGCTGACTTTCTTCGCGGCGGCGCTCATCGGCGGCGTACTCGGCTTTGCCGCATGGGGACTGCTGAACTAAGTGGCTGAATCGACCAGCTGAATTAACCATCAAGCCAGCCGACTGGCCGACCGGTCGGCCAGGCATCCGTCGATTGCCTATGGCTTCCCCGAAATCACCTATGGCCCCTTGCATTTTGCCTATGTTTTTCGTCGATTCAAGGGGCCCAAACGGAAGGAAGTCATAGGCAATCTTACGGAGGTCAATGCCACACCTCGGCTAGCACTTACCCTCACGTCGAGGCGCAGCGTCATCATCGTCGATCACGACACTGGCGATTCCGCTGCCCAAGCCGCCAACGACCCAAGGAAGCCAGAACAAACCGGAGAGACCCTCGGGTATACCCAAGGCAGACCCGGCGAACAGCCATACCAGCGCGACCATTGTCGCGACAAGCATGATTACCGAGCAGACCTTCTCTTTGCGAGCGGCGGCGCCACGGCGATTGGAATTGCTTGCGCGCAAATAAGCCTCACGGGAATGCCGGTCAAGCCGCGCCAGCTCGTCATCGCTCAGGTCAACGGTCTCAAGCCATTCCTTGTTGTAATCCGCGAGGTCCGTTCGCCCCCAGAGCATACCCCAGTAAACGATCGCCCCGACTCCAATCGCAACCAGTGACACCATCAGCGAATCACCGTACATCCTCACATTGGACTCGACCTCGAACATGGCTGCCAACGCGACCCCGAGCAGAATCAACACGATACCCGCCACGATGGCGATCGACGCATGGCCCCGAGCGGTTGCCTTCTCCTCCGCCGTATAGAAATCGGCGACGTACGGATGCGCCTTCGCAAATGCGGCGTGGTTCATGCCCGCCGGAATAATGAAGGCCAAACCAGCAGCCACAAACGCAAACAGAGCCAGCAACACGACACCGTCCGAATGCATGACCTCGTCGGTGAAGATCGCTGCGGCGCCGCCGAGAATGATAAGCATGATGCCGGTCGCGATTTTGCGTGCGAAGGCGATCATATGCTCGTCGTAGCCACACACATCCGTCGCCGGGCCAGCCGGAATAACGCAAGCGCCTCCGATGGGAAACGGACGAGCAGGACTCGCAGGCGCGCCGAGCGAAGCGTCCCACTCCGCGGCGTCCGAGGGGGCAGCGAGCATGTCGCCGTCGGCACACGCCGAAGGCGTACGCACGGGCGGGCAGCCGCTCAGTTCCCCCGGGACGGGAATCCCGCGACGGGACAGGTCGCCCTGCACCAGATCGTCCAGCGAGCACTCGAAAATCTGGCACATCTTGATGAGCTTGTCCATCTCCGGATAGGACTTCTCGGCCTCCCACTTGGTGACGGATTGGCGAGAAACCCCGAGCAGCATGGCGAGCTGCTCCTGGGTCATACGGCGTTCGGCGCGAAGGTATTGCAGGTTGGTGCGGAAACTCATAGCGGGTCCTCTCGTTGGCTGGGAGTGACGATTCGAGCGTTGCCATGTCGGCACACCGCAACGACTCGAGCTCGACATCCCGACATTCGGTGTTTTCCTGCCGGCAACTTACACACTACGGTTGCCGCGAGGCGAGAACCACCAACTTGAGGCTTCATTTTACGCAACTCGCAGGCACCCTACGGTTGCAAACCGCAGGTAAATGTCGTTTCGCAACGCCGCTATCACGGCAAGTCAATTACATGCGCTATCGCAGAACTCATTTCTCGCTTCGAAAACCGCGTACGAGAGCGACCAGATTCAAACCGAACGTCACCACGATAAGCGTAACTGCGCAGACGACGTAAGCATCAATGGTGTCGTACCATGCAGAAGCATTGTCCACTCGTGCGAAATATTGCAGCTGCATCAACACCCCCACAAGCGATAACGCCGCCGCAAGCCCGCTGGCCCCTATGAGCGCCGGCATCGCTTTCGAACGCGCAGCGACAGACGCCGCAAGGGCCAGGACAACAGCGACCGCGCCCGGAAGAAGCTGGGTCGATATCAAGGTAAAACCAGATCCCCAATCAAAAGCGCTCATGGCAGCTCCCTTCATAATCAACTTCTTTACCAGCTTATACCCCTCTGTGAAGTCAGGTGATCTCCGCGTATGTCACGACCCGTTGCTTGCGGCAACGGGTCGTCTGCGGGCAGCATTGCGGTAACGTGGGAATCGGGTAAGAGAAAGGACCCGCCATGCTGAACGAGAACATCCGTGCCCTCAGAACATCGAAAGGCCTGTCGCAAGAAGAGTTCGCGCGGGCACGGGAATCCAAACGCCGCGCACTGCGCGTCCTTTGCATCGCGATCGCCGCCGTCATCGCCCTGTCCCTCATCGCGCTGGTGGCGATCGGAGACTCGTATCTCGAGTGGGATTTCTCCAACCCGGAATACGCGGCGGCCGGGACGATGCTTCACGGGTTCGAATGGGTCTTCGTGCGGGTCGCCCCATTTGCGCTGCTCGTCCTCGCTACGGGCGCAATCGTGACCCGTAAGAAGGGCTAGCGCAACAAGCCGTTGCTCGACCATCGGGACTCGTCGCGGGATAATCGCAGCGAAGCGGTGAGACCAGCCCCGCCGCCCGTTCAAGGGAGATCCGCCATGATCCTGCTCAAAGACGCCCTCGCTCAAGCCCGACGCGAACGGGGCCTCACCCAAGAAGAGCTCGCCACACGTCTGTACATCACGCGCCAGGCGGTCAGCCGCTGGGAGACCGGGGCGACCGAACCCGGCATCGACATGATCAAGCTCATCGCACGCGAGCTCGACGTCCCCGTGACGCACCTGCTCGACATGCCCGAGCACTACTGTCAGAGCTGCGGCATGGTGTTCACCGGGCCAGATCAACACGGCCACGAGGCCGACGGCACCGAGACCGACGAGTTCTGCCGCTGGTGCTACGACGGGGGCGAGTACACCTACGAGACCACCATGGAAGAGATGATCGAGGACTGCGCGCCGCGCATGGCCCAAAACATGGACTGGTCCGTGGACGAGTGCGCGTCGCTTCTGGGTGCCATCCTGCCGACGCTCCGTAGATGGAAGGAAAAGGCCTAGCTGGACGAGTGACACTTACTTGCCGCGATGCTTGCGGCGCTTCTTTTCGCGCCGGACTTCCCAACGAGAACGCGCTTCATCCTGACGCCGTGCGGCCCGCTCGCCCCGCAATTCATCCTTGACGCGCTCCCGCTCGCGAGCGAGCGCGAGCTGCGAGGCGGTCGACGGCCCGTGTGTGTGCATCGCTTTGGCCGCCTCGCGGGCACGCCGCTTCGGATTGCCCGGCAACCGTCCAAAATGAGCCCCGACGGGCTCCGTCACTGCGCTCAAGTTCAAACGCGTCCAGTGGGCGAGCACCCACGCATAGACCTCTTCGTTCGAAGGCTCTGCACCAAATACCACGCGCGAGACGCGCAGCATGTCGTTTTCGACGCACTCAACCACGCCCACCCAGAACTGACCGTCGTGGTAGACCGTCAGGGTCGATGAGACCTCGCTCTTTCGCATAGCCGCGACCTCCTTCTATGTAGGGCTACGCGAAGAAGGGACAACCAAGGAGGCAGGTTACTGGCAGGCGAGTGCCTACGGCCCGACTACCCGACGGGCACTGTGTTTTTATCTTCGATGGATATCAGTATAGCACCGCGAAACTCGCCGCCTGCACCCTCCGAACGGGATGCCCGATCACGGTCTTGAGTTTCTCGGGCGCGGTACGGCGAGCGTCGTTGAGGAGGATCTCATGATGGGCGCACTCGTCGCTCAAATCCTCGACACAGCCATTTTCCTCGTCGTGACGCTGAGCCCGACGGGTATCTACCCGATCGGGTCGCCCGCGGCAGCAGGTCCATCGACGTCTCGCACGCCCACGAGAGTGCGGGTATGGGGATACCAGCGCACCTCGGCCATGGGTTCGTCGAGCACGAGGGCCACCTCGGGCCAGTCAGCCGCGTTCACGCTGAGGCGCGCGTCCACGTGGCCGGCCCTGACCGACTCGCCGTCCCTGTAGAGCGAGACCTCGAACGTGGTCGGCGAGAGCATGGAACCGCGCCCGTGCGGACGGTTGATCTCGGCCTCGTAGAAGGCGAAGCGCTCCTGCTTCCAACCGGCCTTGAGGTCGTCGAGCATCTCGCTGCAGGAGAACGCGCCGCCCACCATCGAGATGCCGGCCATGACGATGCAGAACGCTATAAGCACAAGAGACTCGGTGTGGTTGTAGGAGATCGGATCCTTCTTGCGATGATGCCGATAGGCGAAGGGGATCGCACCAAAGGCGACCATGAGCGCAAGTCCAAACACCCCGGTATCGTCCACAGAGGACAAGGCGCCCATGGCGAGGAAAAACGGCACCACATAGCAAAGAAACCCGAGCAAAATGCCCTTGAGCTCACAGGCGAGCACCGCCGGGTCGACGCGGCGTCGATGCATGCGCTGCAGGTAGAGCAGGGGCGTGAAGCAAAGCATCGAGACTCCGAAGAGCATGAACCCGATGCCGCTCGACGCACGATTGCACAGAGCAGCCGCCCCGACGCTCGTGGCGAGGCGGCCGTGAACCAACACGGCGAACGCGGTGAAGAGGAACACGCAGCCGACGATGGCGACAACGCCCTGCCTGCGGTCCCGTAGGGTGGTCAAACGTGCCATGGTGCCCCACTCGTACCCGGAGCCCGGAGCCGTCCCCGAGCCGACAACACAGTCAAATCTAACACATGGCGAATGACGGACAAGAAAAACCGTCAGGCAAAACACCAGAACCAGATGAGGAATCCGAGACACGAGATGCAGGCAACATAAAGTGCGCCGATGGCCACCGATGGCCAGAAACGCACCGCGGCGCCCGCACGGATGCCGCGCACCTCGCGGATGGTGAGCGCGACCGCAAAAACCAAGCCCGCCACGGCGAGCACCGCCATGCAAAGCGAAATCGTGAGCAGCGCCATGCCCACCGTCAGAAAGAGAGCCGCGAGCGCGGCGCATCCGCACCCGCCGGGACTGTACAGGCGACCAGACGAATGGAGACGCGAAGCGCCGAGACCCGGCGAGATGGGCCCGCCATCCACTGAAACCATATGCCGCATGGGTGCGCACCCCCTGTCCTGGCGCATCCCCCTCGGGAGGCGCGAATGAGACATCCAAAGCGCCGAAGAAAGCCACAGGACCGGCCCTCGTCGGCGTCGACTTCCACTCGAACCTAGCATAGGTCCCGACGCCTTCCCATACATTTCGGCAGACGGCCGCGATCGCTCGCCGCACGAGCCGGACCGAATACCGAGACCTTCGAATCGGCGAGGCCCGTTCGAGCTCGACCCGCATCACGATTCCCTATAACTAGTTGACGCCTTATACAATGCGTCATATAGTATCAGTCGAAGGGAGGTATTATGGACGCCCAAATGAAACGCGGCTTTCTTGAGATATGCGTGCTCGCGTCGCTTAAGGGACGCGATTCCTACGGTTATCAGATCGTCAGAGACGTGCCCGACATACTGGAGCTCACCGAGTCGACGCTCTACCCGTTGCTCAAACGCCTCGAGAAGGCCGAGTGCCTGACCACCTACTCCGTGGAGCACAACGGCCGACTTCGAAAGTACTACCGACTCACGTCCGTTGGCGAAAACCGAATCGACGAGTTCCTATCCGAGCAGGCGGACATCATGTCGATATACGACTTTGTGAAACGAGGTGCATTACGATGACCAAACAGGAATTCCTTACCGAACTCGAACGGGCGCTGGGCAAGCTCCCGCACACCGAGGTCGAACAGGCGCTCGCGTTCTACGACGAGGCCGTCAGCGACCGCATGGAGGACGGCCTTTCCGAAGCAGAAGCGGTTTCCGACCTGGGTCCGATCTTCGAGATCGCGGCGCAGATCGCTGCCGAGACCCCGCCCATCCCCCGTGCCATCGCCCGCGCAAATACCGGAAGCCGCACCCTCAACATCGTGTTGCTCGCCGTGTTCTCCCCCATCTGGGTTCCCATCGCGCTCGCGCTCGCAGCGGCGGCGCTCGCCGTGTACGTCGCGATATGGGCCGTCATCGCCTCGCTCTGGGCAGTCGATGCGACACTGGTGCTCATGCCCTTCGCCGGCCTCTTCGCGCTCGTCTCCGCCCTCTCGGGCGGCACGCCGCTGCCGGGCATCTTCGTCCTCGGCCTCTCGCTGGTGTGCAGCGGCTTCGGCCTCATCGCGTCGTTCGCCGTGTTCTGGGCAAGCAAGCTGCTCTTCCATGCAACGCGCTCGTTTGCTCGCTGGATCGCGAGCTTGTTCGTGCGCATGGGCGGCGATGGCACCGAACGCAAAGGCACCGACCGCCCCATAGGCGACGGCATCCCCAACAGGCCCGCCAAAGCAGCTCCCCGCCTCCCCGACCACGAACCCGCGCTGGAAGAAGGTGCCCACAATGCATAAGGCTCCCAGGATCATCCTCATCACCGCTGCCGCGCTCATCGGCATGGGCGCGCTGCTCGCCGGCGGCGCGTGGGCATGCGCCGGATTCGACGCCGCCCGCCTTTCGACAACGAACTGCGACTGGCATCAGACCGTGCGCGCACTCGAAGATGAATCCACCATTCCGCACCAGCGCATAACCGTAACTTCGGATTTCGATGACGTGCGCATCGAGGCGGCCCACGGAGATGCCATCGAACTGGAATATTGGACCGGCGACGCTCAAGACGTCGACGTCGCAGACGAGGACGGCACGCTCGCGATCGATGTCTCCGCCAAGCCCATGGACGGTGTCATGATCGACCTCTCTCCCGCCGAGGCCGGCGGTACCGAAGACACCGCGACCGTGGTGCGCGTGCCTTCGTCCTTCAACGGCGAAATCGAGGTCCACTCCGATTCGGGAGAGGTCTTCGCCGAGAACGTGCACGGACTCGCCGGACTGCACGCTTCCAGCGTCAACGGAAGCGTCGTGGTCAACAACGTCTCAGCAACGAAGCTCGACGCGATCAACGAGAATGGCGACACCCTGCTCTCCTCCATCGAGGCGGAAGCCATCCTGGCGACCAACCACAACGGCAATATCTCGCTGGGAGGCGCCGCGGCACGCAAGGCGGAGGTCGGCAACGAGAGCGGCGAGATCATGCTGGCCAACATGTCGCTGGCGGAAACCCTCACGTGCCGGAACGTGAACGGGGAGATCTCCGCGCAGCGGCTCGACATCACCGCGAGCAGCATTGAGAACGTGAACGGGGATATCTACCTGTCCTATCTCGGCAATGAGACCGACTACCACATCGACATACGCAGCAACCTGGGCGATATCGACGCCCCGCGCGGCGGCGCCGAAACCGCCGCCCGCACCATCGACGTCGACAGCGACCTGGGCGACATCCAGATCAACTTCGACTCAAGATAGGGAACGATCACATCGTCGAGGCCGGCGCCAGCCCGGGCCCCAACCTGAAGCTGGGGATGTCGAGCAGCCGCCGGCCTCGCATCTACGACCATGGTGTAGCGCACGGCCTCAATTTAGCGCCTGTCCTCAACTGAGGTCCTTACTTTGCGGTCTTGACGCCGAACATGAAATACGCGACGTGGCCGAGCCACACGATGACCAGAACCACCCGCCCGACCGGCGCGGCGCCCATCATCGAGAATCCCACCGCGAGCAGCAGCGTGACCATGCCCATGATCCGCGCCTTGGTACCGACGCTCATCCCGCGTCCCGCCGCATAGCCCTCGAGGTGCTTTCGATACAGGGCAGTCCCTTTGAACCATCCATCGAGACGGGCGGAGCTCCTCGCAAACAGACACGCCGCAGCCATGAGGAACGGCACGGTGGGCAGGATGGGCAACGCCACGCCAAGGGCACCGAACCCCAGGCATACGACGCCGAGCGCGGCGCAGACCGCCCTTCGAAGCGGCGCGTTGCCCCCCGTCCTCACATGCTCCGCGGAATCGGGGCGGCCCCCTCGCAGGTCCGCCTTCCTCATGAGCTCACCCTTCCCCTCTCCACGCTCACCACGGTGTCGGCGATGCGCATGGTCGATGCCCGATGCGACACCAGAAGCACCGTCTTACCTGCGCGCTCACAGGCCAGGGAGCGCAGGATCGCACCCTCGTTCAAACTGTCGAGATTGCTCGTCGGCTCATCGAGCAGCATGAACGGGGCACGCGAGACAAAAGCCCGCGCCAGCCCGAGGCGTTGGCGCTCGCCGCCCGAAAGCGTCTCGCCCAACTCCCCCACCTGCGTGTCATACCCCTGGGGCAACGACACGATGAAATCGTGGACCGACGCCTTACGGCACGCCTCCTCGACCTCCCCGTCGGTCGCGTCCAGACGTCCGATGCGCACGTTGGCGCGGATGGTGTCGTGGAACAGCTGCGTATCCTGTGTGACCAGAGCTTCGGTTGCCCGCAGATGGGCGGTGTCGATCGCGCGCACGTCATCGCCGCCAAGCTCGATGCAGCCCCCGTCCACATCCCAGAAGCGCATGAACAGGCGCAGCAGCGTGGACTTTCCACTGCCGCTTTTGCCCGTCACACCCACGATGGAACCCGCCGGCGCCTCGAGAGACACCCCGCTCAGAACGCGCTCGTCCCCGTAGGAGAAATCGACGCCCAGGGCGCGCGCGCCGTCAAACACCGGCGCGACGCCGCCCACGACATCCTCCACCTGGGGCTGTTCGTCCAAGATGTCGAGGACGCGATTGCCCGCGGCGAAGGTGCCCTGCAGCGTGCTGCCCAGATTCGCCAGGGCGACCACGGGGCCGAAAGAACCCATGAACGCCAGCACGGAAAGCAGCACGCCATCGAACCCGAGCCCGCCCGAACGCCAGAGCAACGCGGCGGCGGCGAGCATCGCCAGGTCGAGCGCGACGATAAGCGCATGGGTCGCCCCCATGCTGAGCCCCGCCGCGCGCTTGAGGCGCCTTTCGTCCGCAGCCAGACGGGCATCGAGTTCGTCGGCCTTCCTCAAACGCCCCTCCCCGGCTCCGTACTGCAACAGCTCGTCCATGCCCCGCAGGGTGTCCAGGACAAAACCGCTCAAACGGCCCGACGCGGCGCGATAGCGCTGCCCCGACGCTCCCGCCATGCGCGATGCCAGCCACGGCACGCCGACTCCGACCAACACGTAGGACATCAGCGCGATAACCCCCAAAACGGGATGGAACGAGCCGATGTACCCCGTCAAGACCGCGCTGAACAGAACCGCGATGAGCACCGGCGAGATGGTGTGCGCGAAGAACACCTCGAGCAGCTCTATATCCGAGGTGATCACCGCGATCAGGTCGCCGCGGTCGCGCCCCTCGAGCTTGGCGGGGGCGAGGCGGCGCAACGCCCGGAAGACGCGGTCGCGGATGAGTGCGAGCAGCTTGAACGCGATGTAATGATTGCAGGCCTGTTCGCCGTAGCGCAGGACGCCGCGCAGAACGGCGGCGATGCCCATGAGCGCAAAGACCGTCCCAAGAGCCAACGGCGCCGTGATACGCGCGGATGCCGCCGAGACGGTCGCCCGCGTGACGGCATCGAGACCGACCGACGCATCGGACGCGAGATTGGGAGCGCCGTCGAACACCGAGAGCACCCCGTAACCCGCGAGCACGGTAATGGCCGTGGCGCACAGATGCCCGATCAATCCCAAAAAGACGGCGAGCGCCATGTAGCCGACCATGGGGCGCACGAGCCCGATCAGCCGACGCATCACCACGATACCCCCACGTGCGGGGCTACCGGAAAACCCGTCTGTCGTGACCATGTCCCTTACACCTCCCGATTTCCATGCAAAACGCCGACTACTTCCAGTTCCCGCTGAGCACGCCACATACTCTCATACACACCGCATGCGGCGAGGAGCTCCCCATGCGTTCCCCTCTCGACGACCTCGCCGTCGCACATCACGTAGATCCGCGCCGCCTCCACCACGTTGGCGAGACGGTGGGCTATCACCACCACCGTCTTCTCGTGCGCGAGCTCCGCGATCGCGCACGAGATGGCGTCCTCGCTCTCGACGTCGATATTCGAGGTGGCCTCATCGAAGATGTAGATCGGGGTGTCGTGCAAGATCGCGCGGGCGATGGCCAGACGCTGTCGCTGACCGCCCGAGAGATTCGCGCCCCGCTCGGCGAGCGACGTGTCCAACCCTTGCTCGGAACGGAAAAACGCGTCGATCCTCGCCCGTTCGAGCGCGGACCACATCTGCCCGTCGGTCGCCTCGGGATTCGCCATGAGAAGGTTCTCCCGAACGGTCCCGGCAAACAGGTAACTTTGATGCCCCACGTAGGTGACCAGGCGGAACACATCGTCCGAGGGCATGTCGGAGATGCGCCGATCCCCAATCGTCACCTCCCCCGCATCGGCCAACAGGCGCCCCATGCACAGGCCGGCGACGGTCGATTTGCCCGAGCCGCTGGGGCCCACGATGGCCGTCAGTTCCCCGGGCGCGGCCTCGATGCTCACCGAGCGCAGGGCGGGCCGGTCCTTTTCGTAGGAAAAATCGACGTCGCGCAAACCCAAGCCACATGCGACCTCGCACTGCCGGCCATCGGACGCGCTTCGCGCCCGATCGGTTTCAGGGGCGTCCAAGATGCGGAACAGCTTCTCGCTCGCAGCCATGCCGTTCATCGCGATATGGAAATAAGACCCCAGCAAACGCATGGGGAGGAAAAACTCGGCGGAAAGCAAGGCGATGACGGTCGCCCCCGCCACATCCACCGCACCGTCGCGCAGGGCGAGCAGCGCGAGGGCGCATCCGGCCGCGGCGCCGCCGTAGGCCACCAGGTCCATGATGGAGATGGAGTTGAGCTGCATGATGAGCACGCGCATGGTGACGCGGCGGAACTGCTCGGCGCGCTCGTTCATCTCGCCCTGCTTGAACTCATCCGCGCGGTATATCTTGAGCGTCGTGAGACCCTGCAGATTTTCCAAAAAGGTGTCGCCGAGCTCCGTGTATTGCCCCCAATAGCGCGAGAGCAGGCGCTTGGCCCAGCGCTGGACGACGACGATCGACATCGGGATGAGCGGGACGCACGCCAGCAGCGCCGCGGCGGCGGGCAGACTCGTGCGCGAGAGGGCGACGAACAGTGTAAGCGGGGCCAGAAGCGCATAGAGCAGCTGCGGGAGATACTGGGCGAAGTACGTCTCAAGCTGCTCGACGCCCTCCGAAGCCACCTGCACGACCTCTGAAGTCGGAGCGACATCCCGATAACGCGGCCCCAGACGCAGCAACTTGGCGATCACGCGACCTCGCAGCGTCGCCTTCACCATGCGCGAGACGCGAAGTCCCAGCAAGGATCCCGCATACGAATCTGCGAACCGCCCCGCCGCGGCAACCGCCATCGCGATGGCCGCACGGATCAGGGCCGATTCGACGGGTCCACCATCGAACACCGCCTGCAGCAGGTCGGCGATGGAAAACGCCATCCATATGTTCGCCAGCAGCGAGCACCAGCGCACCGCGACGCTCGCCAAGATATAAGGCCGCGTCTGCGGTACCTCGCCCATCAGGCGTTTGTCCACCATCATGCGATACATCCTCCCTCGCGGCATGCACCATGCCATAGTTAGCCGAAGATAATATATCGGATGACGGAGAAGAAAGTTCTCCCGATATGACTTTCCACGACAGGTGGCGAGACCGTCGGACGACAGGGCCCCTAGGGGCGGCGGCCGAGTATCGCCCTCTCGACCGCGCAGGCAGTCATCAGCCCGTACAGCGCCATGAGACAGGCCGTGAACGCCAACACGCCCGCGACGATGGCGAAAAAGCCTTCGGCGCCGATGGCGAAGGCGAGAAACGCCACCAAGAAGAGCCCGAACACGTCGTGTACGAGAGCTCCAGCCAGCGGCGCCGCAAAGTACAGGCCGACCTGACGGCGCAACGAGGAGCACATGAGCGCGCGTTCGCACCCCAATTGCCCGAGCACGGTGTACGCGCGGCGCGCATCGAGCGCGCCGCAGAGCTGCTGGAGCGCAAGCACCGCCACGGCGCTCAACAAGAACACCGCGCCGTAGAAGATGCCGATGTAGCCGATGGGCGCCATGGACGCCGCCACACCGCTCGAAAGCATCTCGGGGGAACGCAGCCCGACGCTGAACACGAAGCCGGCCACCATCATGCACACGGCGACGGCGACGAGCGCGCACACGCACGCAAGCGCCATCGATGTGCTCGACACGCGCGCCTCGACCTGGCGAACCGTAAAAGCGGCGAGCCCATCCCAATAGCGCTCGGGCTTCTTTCGAACCCGCCGCGCCCACGCGGCGACACCCAGACGCGCGACGAGCGAGGTGGCGAGACAGGCGGCGAACCCCATGGGAATGATGAAGGCGATGAAGTATATGGGCTGGAACAGGCACGAACCCCACACCACCGCAAGCAGGACCGCGGCGAGCGCCGCCTGGGCACCCTGCGCGATCCGACCGCCGAGCCGCATGCGCTCCGGCGACCGCCCCGCAGATATGAGCTCGATCAGCGGACGCCTTGCGACATCGCGCGCGCCATCCACCGCATTTACGGCGAACACCACGGAAAAGCATCCGGCGGTCCATACCGCGGCGCCTGGGGAGAAGGAGAACGCGAGCCTCCAGGGAACGCCGAACACGAATGCCGCCACCGCCCCGAACGCAGGCGACAGCAAAGCGCCCGCCACCAGGCCGGCGGTCAACGCGGCGGCCCCCACGAGCGCCGTCTCGGCCACGAGCACGGCCGACACCGCGCCGCGCCCCATGCCGCACAGCTTGTAGAGAGCGAACTCGCGCTTTCGGCGACGCAGCAGAAAGCGATTGGCATAACGCACCAAGAACAGGAAAACCAGCACGGTGAAGACGGAGAACGCCTCCAGGACGTCGCCCGCGCTCCCCAGCACGCCCATCTGCCCGCTCGAAAGGCCCATCGCGACCAGATGGTCGGTGGAGCCGACGAACGAGTAGAGCAGACACGCCGCAAAACCGAGTGTGATGAAGTAGACCGAGTAGTCGCGCGCGCTGCGGCGCACATTGCCAAGGGCGAGCTTGAGATACAGGCGCATACAGGTCCTTTCGAACGTCTTCACTGCATCTATTCTCACAAGCGCCCCTCGCCCGTGCCATCGATTCGACTTACGCGCGGCGCACGAAATCGTAAGGTTGTCCGCCGGCCCGCCGCAATTAAAGAAAGGGACCCCGAGCAAACTCGGGGTCCCCAACTCCATGAGCTATGTACGCAAAT
>JARIBW010000050.1 GCA_029264355.1 Collinsella sp.
TATAACTCCTTGCGCACACGGTGCGTCCAGACATTGCGGGGTGGAGCAGTCTGGTAGCTCGCCGGGCTCATAACCCGGAGGTCGTAGGTTCAAATCCTGCCCCCGCGACCAAGAACTTGCAGCTCGGGAGCCGAAAGGCTCCCGAGCTTTTTTCTAGTGCGTACCGTTGCGTGCTTCTTGAACGTCGAGGGCATGACGTCCAAGCTCGCCAACGCTCCTATCGCAATCGGTCGCAAGAGGGCTCCCTGTGCTTTATGCGCCCTGCGCTGGACATCACATGCCCAAGGTGCCCTCGGCCTCGGATTCGCTCGATTGGTCCACGACGAAACACGGGCGGCGCTCGGTCTTGCGCAGCATAAAGTCCTCTCCGTCGTGTGAGACGTAGAGGATGCCGTCCGTACCGTCCTTCGATGCGTAGGCCAGATGAATGGACCCGCAGGGCTTTCCGTCGCCATCGACGAGACTGAAGAAGTTCGGGTCGCTCGTTGTGAGAATGCCGCCCTCAACGGCTTCGCCGTCGCCATTTACAAGCTGCCATTTCATATAGTCATCGGCGAGAATCGCCATGGAGCGAGCGGGCGTCCCGTCGCCGGCGTACATTCCATCCACGCCAAATCCGCCCTCCGCCCCGGCGATGAAGGATTGCGTTGCGCGATGAGACGCGATCGACGCGGAGAGCGCCATCGCGAGGGCGATCAGAAGACCCACAACCGCCAGTTTCACATAACCCTTGCCCATGTCATCCAGCCCTTCTCTCGCCCAATGACACACGAGGCCGCTACCGGCAACTTCGATACAGATATACTACCCGCCGGTATGGCCCTTGTTTCACGATCAATGGGAATTGGTGAAACGCGTGGCGTCCATGGGGGATCGATCTCCGCCACGGTGGTTGTCCGCAGATCCCAGACTCGAAAAAACGAGCTTCTCGGTATTTGCGGTGGGTGCGGTTGGTACATTCATAGGGCTCTGTATATCCTGGCGAGGGGAACTCACATGGAAATCGAACGGACCTCGGGCTTTGAGTCGTCCGCGCTGGCGGGCGCAGCGGGGCTTTCGCCCGTCGGCGCCGGTGTCGCCCGGGCGGCAGATGCGCCGACGCGACTGCTCCCCGTGCCAAAAAGCGCAACCTATCAGGAAGGTTCCCTGGCCATCTCGCAGGTGGAGTTGGTCGGCGTCGACGTTGCCGATGCCGACGCCCTGCGCGTTGTGCGCCAGCTGTTCAAGGACGCAGGGGTGGAGGTGACCGAGCTTCCCGCCTCCCAAGGGGGTAGCGTCGGTGCGACTGCCGTATATCTCACCGAAGCCGATGACATCTGTCCCGCGCGTGATGCCGTTGCGGCCTCCATGGGCTTGGCGAGCGCCGCCGAACTCGGCGAGGAGGGATATGTGTTGGGCGTGGACGCTGCGCAAAAGGTCGTCGTGCTCACGGGTGCCGCTGGTGACGGCACCTACTATGCCGCCCAGACGCTCGCCCAGATGATCGACGGCAAGAACATGCCCAACGTCCGTATCGTCGATGAGCCGGCGCTTCCGGTTCGCGGTGTGATCGAGGGGTTTTACGCCCGTGGCCAGGAGGGTTGGTCGTGGGACGTGCGCATGGACCAGGTGCGTTTTTGCGGCAAGACCAAGATGAACACCTATGTTTACGCTCCTAAGGAAGACCCTTATCATCGTGATCGTTGGCGCGAACCTTATCCACAAGACCAGATGGACAAGATGATCGCCCTGGTCAAGGAGGCCAAGGAGAACA
>JARIBW010000024.1 GCA_029264355.1 Collinsella sp.
TCGAGCTCGTCGCCCGAGATCTGGAGGCGCGAGGGCGCTTCGGGCTCACGCGCGGCTTCATCCAGCACGGAGATGTGACCGTGCATGCACATGTCCTCTCGGTCGCCCGGGCGAGCCTCGCCATGGCGGGTCTCCTCGAGCGACTGGGAGTCCGCATCGACCGGGACTCCCTCATCCGCGGCGCGCTGCTGCACGACTATTTCCTCTACGACTGGCACGTCCCCGACCCATCGCACCGCCTGCATGGGTTCACGCACCCCACCGCCGCCTTGGCGCGTGCGCAAGAGGACTTCGCGCTGACCCCGCGCGAGCGCAACATCATCGAACGCCACATGTTCCCGCTGGTCCCCATTCCCCCCACCTGCCGGGAGGCGTGGCTGGTGTGCATGGCGGACAAGGCGTGCGCGCTTCGCGAGACCATCGCGGGCCGTCTGCCCGGGCGCCCCGCAAGCCGCGAAGCGGGGTCGCGATGCTGACGGGGCCGGCCACGCTGGCCGCCGACCTGGCCTCGACGGGTGCCACCCCGACCACCCTGTTCCTGTCGTTCCTGGCATTCTCGTTCGCAGGCTGGCTGTACGAATCCACCGTCTGCGCGTTGGCGAACTACGGCCACTTTGCCAACAGCGGCTTTCTTCTCGGTCCGTGCTGCCCCATCTACGGAGCGGGTGCCCTTGCATGCTGGCTGCTGCTGCGCGACGTCTCGGGAATCGCCGTGCAATTCATCGCGGCCGCCCTCGTGTGCAGCGTCATCGAATACGCCGTGGGTGCGCTGCTCGAGAGGCTCACCGGGGCTCGTTTTTGGGACTATTCCAAGTTTCCCCTCAACATCCAAGGCAGGGTCTGCCTGTACGGCGCCGTGCTTTTCGGCATGGGGGCCGTGTTCATCTGCCGCGTCGCCGCGCCGGCGCTCTTCACTGCCCTCAAATCCATCCCCGGGCCCGTTTTGACGGTCGCCGCGATCTCATGTGCGCTCGTCCTCGCAATCGACACCGCCTTCACCCTGGTGAGCTGGCGACAGCTCTCCCAAAAACTCGAGCTTCTCAGAATCGAGCTGGCCGACAAGGTCAATGAATCCCTCAAGGGCGCCTCCGCCTCCCTGATCGACAAGATGCCCGACGCCGCGCTGGACTCCGCCGCGGGCCTCAAGGAGCGCGGCGGCGAACTCAATTCGCGGCTCGCCGATATGTCGGACAGCGCACTTGAGGCGTTGCGCGGCAAAATCGAGATCCCCTCGTTCATCGCCGAGGGGACACGCGGGCTTCGCCTCGTCGCGCGACGCGCCCGCGGCGTTGCCCGATACGCGGATATCCCCACCCCCGAGAAATTGAAAACCATGCTCACCCGCAGGGAACTGCGCTTCTTCAACGCGTTTCCCGAGATTAAGCTGAAAGCCTACGAAGGCGTCATCCGCGCGACGGACCTTAAGAAACGCGCGCGCGAGCTGTTTCAAAGGAAATAGAGGGGCGGTCCGTCCGTTCGCGGACTCGAGGTCGCGAGCGCATGCTCGTACGACCCGCAACGGTGGGCCGGTGGCGTGACGCACATCGGGGCAATCCGCCCTTTCACGGAATGGGAAAGACGTCCCCGGCCGCGGCGCCACCGCGTTGCGCCATACTCATGGGCATCGAATACGGCCGCCAGGCCTCCGCGCCGCCGGAAGGGGACACCATGCTCGACGAAAACGATGTGAAGCTTGTCAAGCGCTCCTATCTCCTGCCCAAGATCGCCTGGTACTCCATCGCGTCGATTCCCCTCACCACCGTCCTCGTGATCTTGCTCACGATGTACGACAACATAACCTTCGGGACGGTGGGCAGCGACATCTTCCAGTTCATCGTCTTCATCGCACTCGTGGTCATCGAGACCATCGTGGGAATCGTCTGCTGCGTGAAAACGAAATCGAACGCGAACAGCGCTCATTGGCAGGAGCTTGAGCGCTCGAGCGTCGGGAGGAACACGCGAACGGACATGAACGACGCCGTGGCCGGCGGGGTTGGCATGGCCATCGGCGGAAACCTCGTGAAGGCGATCGGGGACGACGGTCTGGACATATTCGGCTCGACCCTTCAGGCCGCCGGCGGGGCCGTGGCCGCATACGGGTTCTTCGAATCCATGAACCGCCTGAGCAAGTCCGCCGCCGCGGTCGGGCGCGCCCACGGGATCCGCCTTCCCCGCCTGGGCGCCGTACGGCTCGCGGCACTCGGCACCCCGCTGATCGTCTTGGCGCTCGCCTCCGCCCCGCGTCTCGTGAATTCCGCAAACACCGCCGCCGCGGCCCAAGATCAGGCCGCCGCGGCCATGGCCGAACTCACCAGCGCCCTCGAGCGGGCGGGGGCGGACGTCTCCGCGGACGACCCGATCGAGCAGCGCGAAAACTCGGGGTATATCGCGACTGGCCGGCTCATCGACGAATCGGGGGAGCCCGGTGCGTGCGTCACGGTGAAAACCGATGAATCCGGCGTCGTGACGAGCCTGATGTACGACAGCCCGGTCGATCTCAGGGCAACGCCCGAGGAGAATCTGGCGCGCGCGGAAGAGGGACTCGCGCAGCTCTATGGCGCGCTGCATGGGGCCGATGTGCGCTACGCAGACAGCGGCCTCTCCGTTTCCCCGCTGTTCCCCGAAGAGTTCCGTCTCGCCTTCCTCGGTGGGGATTACTACACCGAATTGAGCTCCGATCTGGACGACACGGGGACTTTGCATGCCTGGGCCTTTTTCTCGACCGCTCCGCGCGACGAATTCAACGAGTACACGGATCCGAGCCTGGGCGCATGCCTCATGGCATCGACCATTTAAGGACGGGCCATCGGCCGGATGCGGTCGCACCCGGCCCTATTCGACCTCGTCGCCCTTGCTTGCGCGCCCCCAATGCAAGCCGCGGCTCAGGCGATGCGCCACGCGTTCCACCTCGGCATCACTCGTGAGATGATGCGGCTTCATGCGGCTCGTCACCGAGTCGCGGCGGATGGTGGCGATGGGCTCCATCACGAAGCCCTTGCCCGCGCGCATGTTCTCCTTGGCCACGCTGATCATGAGCTTGATGCGGTTGAGCTGGTTGACCTCGCTCGCGCCCGGGTCGTAGTCGACGGCCACGATGTTGCTCTCGGGGTGCAGGCGGCGCAGTTCCTTGATCACGGCCTTGCCCACCACATGGTTGGGCAGGCACGCGAAGGGCTGCGTGCAGATGATGTTCGGCGCACCGTGGTCGATCAGGTCAAGCATCTCGGCGGTGAGCAGCCAGCCCTCGCCCATGTTGTTGCACAGCGACAGGATCTGGCGGGCCTTGTCCTGCATCACGGAGATGGGCTCGGGGCGCTCGAAGCGATCGCTGCGCTCCAGCATCTCGTCCACGGGCTTGCGCATCCAATCCACCAGGCCGATCGCGGCGTCCATGGTGGCGCGCTCGGCGACGGAACTGCCCAGTTCGTCCTTCTGCACCTGGGCGTTGCTCATCGAATACAGGAAGAAGTCGAGCAGGCCGGGCACCACGGCCTCGCATCCCTCGGCCTCGATGACATCGACCACGTGGTTGTTGGCCGTGGGGTGGAACTTCACCAGGATCTCCCCCACCACGCCCACGCGCGGCTTGGAGCCCTCGCCTGTGAGCGGCATCGTGTCGAACGCCGTGATGGCCTCGCGGGAGAGCTTGGTGAAGCTGCGACGCGTGAACGTCGGGGCGAGCCGGCGGGCGCGCTCCATGAAGTCCTCGAACAACTCGTTGGCAGCCCCCTCCTCGGCCTCATAGGGGCGCGTGCGGTAGAGCATCTGCATCATGAGGTCACCGAACAGCACGCTGTACACGCAGGACTTGAGCAGCGGGACCGTGAGCCTGAAGCCCGGGTTGCTCTCGTCGAGCTTCACGGCGGAGAGGCTGATCACCGGGATGTCGGGGTGCCCGCTGTCGCGCAGGGCCTTGCGGATGAGCGCGATGTAGTTGGTTGCGCGGCAACCGCCGCCGGTCTGGGTGATCACCACGGCGGTCTTGGACAGGTCGTAGCGACCGCTCTCGATGGCCTCCATGATCTGACCCGTCACCAGGATGGACGGATAGCATATGTCGTTGTTCACGTAGCGCAGGCCCGCCTCGACCGCGCCGCGATCGGTGGAGGGCAGCAGCTCCAGGTTGTAGCCGCCGGCGCGGAAGACCTCTTTGATGAGGTCGAAGTGAATCGGCGCCATCTGCGGGCACAGGATGGTGTAGCCCGCCTCGCGCATCTCCTCGGTGAAGGGGACCTTGGGAAACGCCGCGCTCGCGGCGACGCGCTGCGGTTCGAGGGCGTGTTTGCGCGTGGCGAACACCGGCGCGTCCAAGCTCGGCGCGACAGGTGCGGCGGCGCCCTGCTCGTACGCCTCGCCCACGGCGGCGGATTCGGCGGCGCGCTCGGCCTCCTGGTCCTTCAGGGCGGCCATGAGCGAGCGGATGCGGATGCGCGCGGCACCCAGGTTGGACACCTCATCGATCTTGAGCACGGTGTAGATCTTGCCACTCGACTCGAGGATCTCCTGGACCTGATCGGTGGTGAGCGCGTCCAGGCCGCAGCCAAACGAGTTGAGTTGGATGAGGTCGAGGTCGTTGCGCATGGTCACGAACCGCGCCGCGGCGTACAGGCGGCTGTGGAACATCCACTGGTCCACCACGCGGATCGGGCGCTCGGGCTTCACCAGGTGCGCCACGGAGTCCTCGGTGAGCACCGCGAAACCAAAGCTCGCGATGAGCTCGGGCAGGGCGTGGTTGATCTCGGGGTCGTTATGATACGGACGGCCCGCCAGCACGATGCCGTGCCCGCCGTTGTCCTCGATCCAGCGCATGGCGTCCTCGCCCATGGTCTGGATGTCCTGATGGAAGCGCGCGTCCGCCTCGTAGGCGGCGTTCACCGCGTCGTCGACCTCGGTGCGGGTGAGCTTGGGGCCGCGCACGCGGCCGCGGCCCGCCTCGGCATCGGCCACGCGCTCCACGGCGAGCAGCTCGTACAGACGGCGCTTGAGTTCCACCTTGTCATGGTAGGGCACGAACGGGTACATGAACTCGACGTGATTCTCGGTGATGGCGTCGACGTTCAGGCCCAGCGCCGTGGGATAGCTCATCACGATGGGGCAGTTGTAGCAGTTGCCCGCCGTGGGGTCCTCCTTGCGCTCCCAACGCACGCACGGCATCCAGATGAAGTCCGGGTCCTTGGCGATGAGGTTCATCACATGCCCGTGGGAGAGCTTGGCCGGATAGCACACGCTCTCGCTCGGCATGGACTCGATGCCGCTCTCGTACGTCGCCTTGCTGGAGTTGTCGGAAAGCACCACCGAGAAGCCCAGCCGCGTGAAGAACGCATGCCAGAACGGATAGTTCTCGTACATGTTGAGCGCGCGCGGGATGCCCACCGTGCCGCGCGGTGCCTCGTCGGGGCTCAGGCACTCGCGATCGAACAACAGCTTGTTCTTGGCGGCGAACAAATTGGGCGCCTCGGTCTTGCGCTTCTTGTGGCCCGCCCCCTTCTCGCAGCGGTTGCCGGTGATGAATTTGCGCCCCTCGCCGAAGTCGTTCACCGTGAGCTGGCAGTTGTTGGAGCAACGGCCGCAACGCACGTGGCGCTGCGCCACCGTGAGGCCGGCGATCGCGTCGGCCGAGAGCACGGTTGAGGTGCCGGTGGCCCCGGCGCGGTCGCGCGCGAGCAGGGCCGCGCCGTACGCGCCCATGCAGCCGGCGATATCGGGGCGCACGGCGTCCACACCGGTGAGCAGCTCGAACGCGCGCAGCGTGGCATCGGACATGAAGGTGCCGCCCTGGACGATCACCTGGCTGCCGATCTCCTTGGGGTCGCGCAGCTTGATGACCTTGAACAGGGCGTTCTTGATGACGGAGTAGGACAGGCCGGCGGCGATGTCTCCCACCGTGGCGCCTTCCTTTTGCGCCTGCTTCACCCGGGAGTTCATGAACACGGTGCAGCGGCTGCCCAGGTCGACGGGGCCGCGGGCGGCAATCGCCTCGGCGGCGAAGGCGCGCACGTCCATGTCCATGGACACCGCGAAGCTCTCGATGAAGCTTCCGCATCCGCTGGAGCACGCCTCGTTCAGCATGATGTGCTCGATCACGCCGTCGCGAACGCGCAGGCACTTCATGTCTTGACCGCCGATGTCGAGGATGAACTCGACGCCGGGCAAAAACGCGCGGGCGCCGCGCAGATGCGCCACGGTCTCGATCTCGCCGGAGTCGGCCTTGAGCGCCTCGATGAGCAGGGCCTCGCCGTATCCGGTGGTGGTCACGTGGCCGATCGCGCATCCTTGCGGGATATGCGCGTAGAAGTCGGCCATGATCGTCTTGGCCGTGCCCAGGATGTCGCCGTTGTTGTTGCCGTACCAGGTATGGAGGAGCTGGCCGTCCTCGCCCACCATGGCCGCCTTCATCGTGGTCGAACCGGCGTCCAGGCCGATGAACACGCGGCCCTCATAACCCTCGAGATCGCCGCGGGGAACGACCTCCTCGGCGTGGCGCGCCCGGAACTCGGCAAGGTCGTCGTCGGTGGCGAACAGCGGCTCGAGGCGGGCGACCTCGGAGCCCTGCGTGTCGCCCAGGCCGTCGATCGCCGCGACGAGGTCGCCGAGGCGCACGAGCTTGTCCGACTCGTGCGCCATGGCGGCGCCGGAGGCCACGAACAGATGCGCGTTCTCGGGCACGATGATGTGCTCGTCATCGAGATCGAGCGTGAGGTAGAAGCGGCGGCGCAGCTCGGAGAGGTACTGCAGCGGGCCGCCGAGGAACGCCACGTGCCCGCGGATGGGGCGGCCGCACGCCAGGCCCGAGATGGTCTGCGTCACCACGGCCTGGAAGATGGAGGCGGCCACATCCTCGGGACGAGCACCCTCGTTCAGCAGCGGTTGGACGTCGGTCTTGGCGAACACGCCGCAACGGCTGGCGATCGGGTAGATGTTCACCGCCCGGGCGGCGAGCTCGTTCAACCCGGCGGCATCGGTATGCAGCAAGGTGGCCATCTGGTCGATGAACGCGCCGGTGCCGCCGGCGCACGTGCCGTTCATGCGCTGCTCGATGCCGGAATCGAAGTAGATGATCTTGGCATCCTCGCCGCCGAGCTCGATGGCGACATCGGTCTGCGGGATCAGGGTCTCCACCGCGCGCTTGCTCGCGATGACCTCCTGCACGAACTCGAGGCCGAGCCACTGGGAGAGCAGCAAACCGCCCGAACCCGTGATGGCGCAGGTCATCTGCGCCTCGGGCAGCAGCGATGCCGCGCCCTCGAACAGGCTGCGCGCGCATGCGCGGACATCGGTGTGGTGGCGCTGGTACTTGGCGTAGACGATTCCGTTCCCGTCGTTCAAGACCGCGAGCTTGACGGTGGTGGAGCCGACGTCGATGCCCAGATGGAGGGCCCCCGTGGCGTTCTCGGGGTTCCAAACCGCGTTCTCAACGGCCTTGGTCTGCATGTCGGTCATCAGTCGTTCCTCCCTGTGGAACCCGAGGTGGTGTCGTTGAAGTCTATAGCCGGAATGTCGATATTCAGTCCCATGAGCTTGGCGCCGTAGGCGGGGACCTTCACATCGATGGGCATGCCGTACAGGTCTCCCGGGCGCACGAAGGCGATCACCGTCATGATGCGCGCCATGGTCTCGGGGCTCTCCGCCAAATCGCGCTCGAACCACAGCTGGACCACGCCGACCTCGGCGGAGACCACCGAGGCGAGGTAATAGTCGAAAAAGACGCCCACGGCGGCGGGCAGGATGCCGGTCTGCATGCGATCGGACACTTCGGAGCACGACATGTCGATGACCTTCTTGATGAAGGCCTGGTCGCCGCCGGGCCCGATGAGGGCGCCGATGAGGTCGCGGTTCTCGGAGATGTACGCGAGCAACTCGACCGAGCCGGGCGCCGGCTCGAGACGCTCGATGTTCTTGTACAGATCGGGCAGCGTCGCCTCGGCGATGGCGCGCACGCGGACGCGAATCTCATCGAACAGGCTGTTCTCGACCTGCTCGATGAAATCGGGGATGTCCCTGTAATGCGAGTAGAACGTGCGGCGGGTGAGGCCCGCGCGCTCGGTGAGGGCGGCCACGCTCACGCGGGCGATATCCACGCCCGAGTTGAGTTCCGCCACGAGGGCCTCGCGCAAGGCGCGCTGCGAGCGCAAGATGCGCCGATCCGACTTCAGGGGACGCATGGCCTCCATCTGGGCATCGAGTCCTTTCCCACGGGTTATTTCACTCGACGTGCATTATTGCACACAGTGTGAATCATCACGGAACGTCTATCGAATCGTCTCAAGCGCAATTGCACAACTGGGGACAGGTACAAATTGACCTACTTGACTTGGGGACGGGCGCGAATTGAGTTCGCCCTCGTATCGACCGGCAGGGTCGCCCCATCAAGCGTTGCGTTACCCGCACGCGGGAATAGCGCAATTTGTACCTGTCCCCATTTGCGCATTCGCCTGTCCGCCGGCTGAGACTCCCTGCTGGTAGAATAGGTCGCGATTGAATTTGGAGATTGGAGTCCCATGGCACCTGTCATCGCCATCATCGGCGCGCTCGAGAAGGAAGTGCGCCAGATCTACGCCGCCGTCGAGAAGGGCACCGTCGCGGACGAGGCGGGCCTGCACATCGTGGGCGGCCGATACCACGGCTTCGAGATCGTCGCCACCACGGCCGGCATGGGCACCGTCAACGCCGCGGCCGCGGCGCAGCACCTCATCAGCGCGCACGGCGCCAACGCCATCATCTTCTCCGGCATCGCCGGCGGCCTCAACCCCGCCTTGCACATCGGCGACGTCGTGATCGGCGAGCGTCTGCGCTACCTCGACACCGACACGGGCCTCATCGCCGAGTCCGCGCCCGGGCTCGAGGAATTCTCCAGCAGCGATTTCCTGGTCGAACTCGCCGAGCAGACCCTGCGCGCGCACGGCTTCGTCGACGCCGCGCTCTCCGAGGGCGATGCCGTCGCCGCCCGGGCCGAGGCCGACGCCACCCTCTTCCGCCGCAACGACACCGACGCCGAGCCGCAGCGCTTCCTGCGCGGCACGATCGCCACGGGCGACCGCTTCGTGAGCGGGACCGCAGCCAAGGCGGCCGCGATCGCCGCCACGCAGGGCGATTGCGTGGAGATGGAGGGTGCCGCCATCGCACACGTCGCGGCCAAGAACGGCATCGACTGCCTGGTGCTCCGCGCCATCTCGGACAACTGCGACGAGAGCTACGATGCCCTATCCTCCCGCGAATTCGACCTCGAGGAGTACGCCCAGGGCGCCAGCTCCCTCGTGCTCTCCATCGTTCGCCGTCTCGCCGTCCAACTCGGGATTGAGCCACGCGACTGACGCCGCACCGCGCGCCCCCTAACGCACGGGCCGCATCCGCTCGCTTGCGGCCCCGACCACGACCCCCCGATCACGCAGAGAGGCATTTCCCATGGCAGAGGCCATCAACTACAACAAGGTCCATTTCGTCGCCAGCTATGGCAAGGCGTCGCAGATCCCGCCGTCGACCTGCCCCGAGGTGAGCTTCGTGGGCCGTTCCAACGTGGGCAAATCCTCGATCATGAACAAGCTGTTCAACCGCCGCGGCCTGGTGAAGGTCTCCTCGACCCCGGGCAAGACCGCCAACGTCAACTTCTTCGAGGCCGACGGCGTGCACTTCGTCGACCTTCCCGGCTACGGCTTCGCGCAGCGCAGCAAGGCCGAACGCGACCGCTGGGCGCGCCTCATCGGCGACTTCTTCGATTCCGAGCGCAGCTTCAACCTGGTCGTCTCCCTCGTGGACATCCGCCATGACCCGAGCAAACTCGACCTGCAGATGATCGAGTTCCTGCGCGAGAACGGCTTCAACTTCATCGTCTGCCTCACCAAGGCCGACAAGCTCTCCAAATCGCAGCAGGGCAAGCAGACGGCGGCCATCCGCAAGCAACTCGGCGTCCCCGCCGACCGCCTCATCGTCACGAGCAGCGAGTCCGGCCTGGGCATCGACCGCCTCAAGCAGGCCATCGTCGATTTCTGCCTGGATGGTGAAGACGAGGATGAGGCCGTCGCCGGGGTCGGGGCCCTCGAGAACGACATGGCGTAGCGCCCCACCGGCAACCCCTCGGGCAAAGGAGCCCCGTCGATGCCTCCACATCGACGGGGCTCCCTCATATTCACGCCGGCAAAACGGGAAGCTCCCTAGTTGACGCCCCTGAAGCCCTTTCCCACGATCTCGGAACTGTCCACGATCGTGATGAAGCACCCCGGATCGACCTCGCGCGCATAGCGGCGCAGCTTCACCGCCTCGCGGCGGCTCAACACGCACATGATCACCGTCACGAGCTGGCCCGAGAACGCACCGTATCCACGGCTGATGGTCGCCGTGCGATTGAGCTCCTTGACGATGTAGGTCTCCACCTTCAAAGGCTCCTTGCAGATGATGGTGCACACCTTGCGCAGGTGGATACTCTCGATGGCCTTGTCGACCACCAGCGTCTTGGCGAACAGGCCGAGCACGCAGTACAGACCCACGCGCGGCCCGTACAGCAACGCGGCGATGCACACGATGCCGATGTCGACCAAGAGCAGCGCGCGGCCGATCTCGAGCGTGCTGTGGCGCCTGAGGATCATGGCCAGGATGTCCGTCCCGCCCGTCGAGGCGCCTATGTCGAACACCATCGCGCTGCCGATGGCCGGCAAGATCACGGCAAAGCACAGATCGAGCCACATGTCCCCCGTGATGGACGCAGCCGACGCCCCGGGGAACAAGATCTCGAACAGCGACACGTAACCCGAGAGCGCGAACGACGCGAACACGCTCCACAAAATGGCCCTGCGCTCCAAGAAGATGAAGCCCAGCACCACCAACACGATGTTGATGATCCACATGAAGCCGCCCACCGGCAACTTGGGGAACAGCGTCGACAGGATGACCGATACGCCCGAAGTTCCGCCGAACGCGAAGTGGTTCGGCGTCTTGAACAGCACGATGGCCATGGCGGTGAGTATCAGCCCCCCGTTCAGGATGGCGAAAAAGCGCAGGAAACCCGGTTCCTCGCTGCGACGGGCCCCGATCTGCTCACCACGGCGGATATCCTCCTCGCTCACAAGGTTCTCAAGGGGCTCCACAGGAGTCGCATGATGGGCGGCGGCCTCGGTCGCCGATGTCCTCAATTGTTCGTCGCGTTCTTCCACGCTGCGCTCCGATCAAACTCGGTTCCACACGCCCTTGATGGTACCGCGCACGGGCGCCGGGGCGCGCGAGGTTCGCGACGGTTCGGGGAGCGGGGCCCAAACTCGACCGGCATGAAAAAGCGGCCGCCCGATGCGACCGCCTTTCCGATACTCGAGATGTGCCGAACGTCCATGGGGCTAAAACGCCGGGAGGACATCCTCACCATAGGTCTTCTCGAGATAGGCCTTGAAGTCATCGGAGGTGAGCACCTCGACGAGGGCCCTCACCGCCTCGGAGTCCTCGTCACCCTTGGCGACGCAGATGATGTTGGCGTACTTCTCGACGGCGAGCGAGTCGGAGGACTCGTGGGCGAGCGCATCGGACACATGGTAGCCGGCCTCGATGGCGTAGTTGCCGTTGATGACGGCGAAGTCCGCGGAGGAGAGGGCGCGCGGCAGGGCCGCGGCCTCGAGCTCCTGGAACTTGAGGCCATGCGGGTTCTCCTCGATGTCCTTGGGCGTGGACTCGAGGTTCTCGGGGTCGTTCAGGGTGATCAGGCCCAGGTCCTGCAAGAGCAGCAGGGCGCGCCCCTCGTTGGTGGGGTCGCTCGGGATCGCGATCGTGGCCCCATCGGAGATGTTGTCGAGGTCGTCGGAGGTGCCGGCGTACACCGCGAAGGGCTCGTAGTGGATCAGGCCCGCGGACACGAGGTCGGTGCCGTTCTTCTCGTTGTAGTCCTCAAGGTAGGTGATGTGCTGGAAGTAGTTGGCATCGACGGAACCCGCGGACGTGTCCTTGTTGGGCTGGATGTAATCGGTGTACTCCTTCACCTTGAGCTCGATACCCCGTTCGGCCAGAAGCGGCGCGGCGAAATCGGCGAGAATCTCCGCATGCGGGGTGGGGCTGGCGGCCACGGTGAGCGTGAGGGAGTCCGACGTGGCCGCGGGAGCGGAGCCGCCGCAGGCGGTCAACCCGCCCAGGGAGAGGATGCCCAGGCCGACGACGGCGGTTTTGAGCAAGCTGCGACGGGAAAGCGATGGGTTGAGGTTCTTCATGGCGAGATCCTTTCGAGGATAGTCTTGAGGGGCCGTCAGCGATGATCGACCTTGCGGGCGATGAAGTTGCAGACGGACTGGATGAGCTGGACAAGCGCGATGAGCAGGACGACCGTGGCGATCATGGCGCCGTCCTCGTAGCGGTAGTAGCCGTAGCGGATGGCGATATCGCCCAGGCCGCCCGCACCCACGGCACCGGCGATGGCGGTGTAGCCCAGCACGGCGATGAGCGTCACGGCGATGCCGCGGACGATGCTCGGCAGCGCCTCGGGCAGAAGCGCCGAGAACACGATGCGGGGCACGGACGCGCCGCACGCCTCGGCAGCCTCCACGGTGTCGCGGTTCACCTCGGCGAGCGATTGCTCGACCATGCGCGCCACGAACGGAGCGGTCGCGACCACCAGCGGCGGAATGACTCCCGCCACGCCCGTGGAGGTACCCACGAGCGCCTCTGTGGCGGGCATGAGGGCGATCAGCAAGATGATGAACGGCAGGGAGCGGCCGATGTTGACCACCCAGCCCAGCACCGCGTTCAGCGCGGGCACGGGGCGCAGGCCGTCCGGTGCGGTGAGGTGCAGCACGACGCCGAGGACCGTGCCGAGCACATAGGCGACCGCCGTGGATGCGAACACCATGACGAGTGTATCGATGGTGCCCTGAATGAGCAGCGGGGCGAACTCCGCGAGAAAATCGTTAAGCATCCCAATCCACCTTTCCAAGCAGCACGCGCGTGGCCTCGGCTTGGGGACGGGCGAACACCTTCGACACGCTCCCCTGCTCCACCACGCGACCCTGATCGAGCACCGCGACGTTATTGCAGATCTTCTCGACCACATCCATGGAATGGGTGATGACCACCAGCGTCACGCCGGTCTCGCGATTGATGTCGCGCAGCAGCTTGAGGATGGTGTTGGTGCTCTTGGGGTCGAGCGCGGAGGTCGCCTCGTCGCACAGGATCACCTCGGGCTCGCAGGCGAGCGCGCGGGCGATGGCCACACGCTGCTTCTGGCCGCCGGACAGCTGCCCGGGATAGCTCTGGGCCTTCTCGGCCAAGCCGACGCGGTCGAGCAGCTCGAGCGCACGGGCGCGGTTCTCGGCAGTCACCTTGCCGAAAGCGGCGAGGAACGGGAAGCACACGTTGTCCAAGACGGTCTTTTGCGCGAGCAAGCCGAAGTTCTGGAAAATCATGGCAACGCGGCGACGGTATGCGCGCAGCTCCTTGCCCGAGAGGGCGGTGACGTCGCGCCCATCGACCTCGATGGCGCCCGATGTGGGGCGCTCGAGGAGGTTGATGGTGCGCACGAGCGTGGACTTGCCCGCACCGCTCATGCCGATGACGCCGAAGATGTCGCCGTCGGCGATGTCGATGCTGATATCCGAAAGGGCTTCGACCGGCCCGTCGGCCCTGGGCACGGCAAAAGACTTACACACATGCTTGATGCTGATCACGAGGAAAACTCCGCTTGAAGATGGTTTTGGGATAGACGGCCATCTCCTGCCGGAAACGACCTAGTGGAGGCGCCCGGTCTCGGTCAGCACGCGGAAATCGCGCGGCATGACAAAGTGCCCGGGCGAGGGCATCTCCATGACCATCATCATGCTCGCGATATGTCCGACAAACGTAATCATGGGGATGAGACTAACAGGGTACCCCATATCGGGCAAGCATGGAAACCGACAGGAAACAAAAAAAATGGCCGCATTCCCGCCGCACCGCAGTTCGCTCGCAGACGTGTGCAACTGGGGACGGGTACGCTTTGCGCATCTTCGTGCGATGCGCAAAGCGTACCCGTCCCCAGTTGCATCCCCAGTTGCATCCAGTTGCACGCGGGCTTTGGCGCCGCCCTACTCGACGTCCTCGGCGTGGCGCTTCTTGCTCGCCTCGTATTCCTCGCGCGTCACCACGTCCTCGATGCGCAGGTTGATGCCCGCGACCTCCAGGCCGGTCATGGCGGTCAGGCGCTCGGTCACGCGCTCCTTCACATCCTCGAAGATCGCCGGGGCATAGCAACCGTACTCGATGATCACGGAGATGTTCACGATCACGCGATTGTCGTCGGTGACCTCGACGGTGACGCCCTTGGTGAGGTTCTCGGCGCCGAAGGTCTCCTGTACGAGGTGCATGAGGTTGCCCTTCATGCCGAGCACATGCGGGATCTCGCGTGTGGCCATGGCGACGATCTTCTCGATGACGCCGTTGGAGTAGGTGAGGGAATCCTCGGAATCGTCCTCGAGCTCCTCCTCGAACTCGGGCTCGTCCTCAAACGCAGGGCCCGCGTCCTGCAGAGCGCGCTCGTCGCAGTCGGCGTCCATGCGGTCCTCGACCTCGACGTCAACCGAATCCCGCTTCTTCTCGTCTACCATGATGGCCTTCCCTTCCAGGTTCTCTCGTCATATCGAATATGCCCATCGCCGCGCACCTCATGCACGCCGCGGGCACCGGGGCGTCATTTGTCGAGCAGGCGGCGCACGAAGTTCACCGCCGCGTTATCGCCGTCGCGCATCTGGCCGATGACCACACCGACGCCCACGAACACGGCGATGACGATGGTGTCCCACAACCCGATCACCAAGATGAGTACCGCCAGCACGAAGCCCATGAGGCCGTACAGCGTGGCATGTGGGTGCGCGTCGGCGTGCGCCCACATCCTGCGACCCAGCTCTCGGAAGAAGCCAAAGGTCGCCTCATGAAACGATTCGGGACGGACAGCCGCATCTGTATCGGCCGTGCTCACCCGCGGGCCCATCTCGCCGGAAGGCGCATGGGACTTGCCCCCGGCGGGCTCGACGACATGCTCGATAACGGCTCTAGGCGCCTTCTGCGCGCCTTTCTCAGTATCACTCACTTAGCGAACCTCCCTGATAACGGTCGTGGTCTTGCCGGGCAAGAACCGAACGCGCACGGAAACACCGGGCACGCCGAGCATCCGGTCGCACGCCCGCTGCACGCGCCCCTGCATATCCCGGGCCAGGGACGCAAGGTCCCCGTCGACGAGCGCGATCGCCTCGACCTCGATATGGGCCTCGGCGCGGTCGCGGCCCCGCACATGCGCCCTGACCTCCTCGATGAGCACGTCATCGCACAAGGCGGCGGCGCGGGCGATGGAGGCGAGTGCGGGAAGGGCGACCTCGATTTGGGCGTTGCCGGACAGCCGCAAAAACGCGGGCTCCGGCCTGTCCGCAATGGCCGCGATCAACAGCACCGCCATCTGGGCGAGCACGACGCATACGCACGCAAACGCGAGCACGCGCACCCACGGCTCGGCCAGCAGGGCGTTGAAGCGGTCCGTATGGGGGCCGAATTGAGAGCCCGTGAACAGGCCGGTCACAACCACGGCGGCGATCAGGTACAGCACAACGCCGATCTTGCGCAAGCGCCTCATGGACCCTCCTCTCCCTTGCAACGCGCACGGACCCTCCGAACGCGGTAACGTTTTCCCATTATAAAGCGAGCCGGGCCCGCGACGATGCGGACCCGGCTTCGCAAGCACTTCTTAACCAAGCGGCGAAAACCGCGTGGATGCTACTCCTCTTCGAGAGCGGCGATGACCTCCTCGGTCATGTCCATGGTGGAGTACACGTCCTGGACGTCATCGAGCTCCTCGAGGCGGTCGATCAGGCGCTGGACCTTCTTGGCGTCGGCGCCGGAAACGGCCGTCGGGGTGGTCGGGACCATGGTGAGTTCGGCACCCTTGACCTCGATGCCCTGGGCCTCGATGCCCTTGGACACGGCCATGAGGTCGCCCGCGGCGGTCCACACGACCCACTCGTCACCGGCGTCCTCGTAGTCGTCGCCACCGGCCTCGGCGATGGCCATCATGAACTCTTCCTCATCGCCGGCAGCGCCGTTGGCCATGAGGTTCTCCTTCTTGTCGTTCGGGTCGACGATCTGCTTGGAGACCACGACCTGGCCCTTGCGCTCGAACTGGAAGGCGACGGAGCCGGTGGTGCCCAGGTTGCCGCCGGCGTGGGAGAACGCGGAGCGGACATCGGCGGCGGTGCGGTTGCGGTTGTCGGTCAGGCACTCGACGTACACGGCGACACCGGCCGGGCCGTAGCCCTCGTACACGATGTTCTCGTACACGGCGGCGTCCGCACCGGAACCGAAGGCCTTGTCGATGGCGGCCTTGATCTTGTCCTTGGGCATGGACTGGGCCTTGGCCTTGGCCACGGCGGCGGCGAGGGAGGCGTTGTTATCCGGGTTGGGGTCGTTGCCCAGGCGGGCCGCGACGGTGATGTTACGGCTCAGCTTGGAGAACAGGGCGGAACGCTTGGCGTCCTGCGCACCCTTGCGGTGCTTGGTAGTTGCCCATTTAGAGTGTCCGGACATGTGATGCTCCTTCTATTTCCCGCTCACGTCGACACGTGAACCCATGTAAACACACGTTCAGCATGATATACCGATTGCGGACCATGCGAAAGGCCTTTGAATCAGCTTTACACACGACCTCAATTGGGGACAGGCTCAAATTGCGTCCATCGCTCACGCGACCGCACGCCCATCTTCCGCCATCGCTCCCCCGTCACAGCCAATCCCGGTGCTGCGGGTGCCTGGTCTTCCATGCGTACAGCAGAAGGCCCGCCCCCGCCGCGATCAGGGGCAGGCTCAGCAGCTGACCCATGGTGAGCCACCCGCCGGCGAGGTAGCCGAGCTGCGCGTCGGGCAGGCGGACGAACTCGATGAGGAATCGCACGACACCGTAGCCGAGCACGAAGACCCCGAGATAGGAACCCTGCGGCAGCGGCTTGGCACGGCGGCTCAGCACGTAGAGGATCGCGAACAGCACGACGCCCTCGAGCAGCGCCTCGTACAACTGGGACGGATGGCGGGGAACCGTTCCCGCCGCACCGCCGAAGACGACTCCCCACGGCAGGTCCGTGGGCTTGCCCCACAACTCGCCGTTCACGAAGTTCGCGCAGCGCCCCAGGCAGAGCGCCAACGGCACGCCCACAAAGGACGCGTCGGCCACCGTGAGGGGAGAAAGGCGCAGGTAATGGCAGGCGATGAGCCCTCCCAGCAAGCCTCCGACAAGACCGCCGTGAAAGCTCATGCCGCTGATTCCGCCTCCGTTCGTACCGAGGAAGATCTCGAGCGGGTGCGTGAAGTAGTAGCCGTTGCTGTAAAACAGCACGTACCCCAGGCGCCCGCCGATCAGCAGTCCGAACACGACGGCGATCACGACGGTCATGACGTCGTCGGCGGTGAACCCGATGTTCCAACGCCTCTGGGTCCGGTACATCACGAATCCCGCCAGCAGCGCACCGACCATGTAGGCCAATCCGTACCAGTAGATCGTGATGGGGCCCGCCGAGAACGCGACGGGATCGAGGCTGTGGTACAGCTCGTTGAGCATAGCGCCCCCTTGCGACGCGCCGGTGAGGCGCACCCTTGCACAAAGAGCCGGGCCGGCCGTGGTGTCCACGATCCGGCCCGGCTCCATCACGGATGATTAGAACGGCATGTACTCGTCGTACAGCTCGTTCGCGGCGGTGCCGCCGCCGGCCTGCTCGACGCGCGTCACACCGGGCACGTGCTCCTTGAGGATGCGCTCGACGCCCATGGAGAGCGTCAGCGAGCTCATGGGGCAACCGGCGCAGGCGCCCTGCAGCTCCAGCTTGACCACGCCATCCTCGGTCACGCCCAGATACTCCATATCGCCGCCGTCGGCCTGGAGGTTGGGGCGGATCTGCTCAAGCACCTCTTTGAGGAGCGTCTCGTCTACTGCCACGGAGACTCCTTTCATCCACAGCGAGCCGGCCGATGGGCGGGCTCGCGTCAATCGCACGGGTGGTGCACATGATACTACAGCGTGATACCCGACCGCGGGGCTTCTATGCACCCCATCTGCGCACGGAGCCGCCATGCGGGCCCTCGTGCCGGAAACGACCGTCGAGCGCTACTTGTGGTACGGCTCGCCGCGCATGATCTTGAACGCGCGGTACACCTGCTCGAGCAAGACCACGCGCGCCAGGTTGTGCGGGAGCGTGATGCGCCCGAACGAGAGCCGCTCGTCGGCACGGGCGCGCACCTCGGGCGAAACGCCGCACGAGCCCCCGATGACGAAGGTGACCGAGCTCTCGCCGCGCAACATCAGATCGTCCAGATGACGGGCGATCTCCTCACTCGAGCGCTCCTTTCCCCCGATGTCGAGCAACACCACGTGAGAGCGCTCGGGAATGGCGGCGAGGATGCCCTTGCCCTCGAGGGCGCGGCCCGCCTCCTCCCCACCCGACTTCGCCGGATCCCGGTCGGCGACCTCGACCATCTTCACGGTCGCGTACGCCGAGAGGCGTTTGGCGTACTCCGCACAGGCATCGGCCCAAAAGCGCTCCTTGAGCTTGCCGACGGCGATGACGGTGATCTTCATGGACGCCCCCTAGCGCTGGCGATAGGTCTCGAAGAACTCCGCCAGGTCCTCCATTGCCTCGTGGAGCACGTCCATGGGCGGCAGGTAGACGATGCGGAAGTGATCGGGCTCGGGCCAGTTGAAGCCGCCTCCGCGGGTGATGAGGATGCCCTTCTGGTGCAGGAGGTCGAGGGCGAACTGCTCATCGTCGCGGATATTGAACTTCTTGACGTCCATCTTGGGGAAGATGTAGAACGCCGCCTTGGGTTTGACCGCGGTGATGCCGTCGATCGCGTTGAGGGCCTCGTACACGTAGTTGCGCTGCTCACACACGCGCCCCCCTGGGACCACGTAGTCCTTCACGGACTGATGCCCGCCGAGCGCCGTCTGGACGATGGACTGCGCGGGCACGTTCGAGCACAGGCGCATGTTGGAGAGCATGTTCACACCGAGCATGAAGTCCTCCCCCAGACGCTTGTCGCCCGACACGACCATCCAACCGATGCGGTAGCCGGCGATCATGTGGCTCTTGGAGAGGCCGGAGAACGTGACGCAGAACAGGTCGGGCGCGAGGCTCGCGATCGAGACGTGCTCCGCATCGTCCATGCACAGGCGGTCGTAAATCTCGTCCGCGAAGATCATGAGCTGATGCTTGCGGGCGATCTCGACAATACCCTCCAGCACTTCCTTGGCATACACGGCGCCGGTGGGGTTGTTCGGGTTGATGATGACGATCGCCTTGGTGCGAGGCGTGATCTTGGCCTCCATATCGGCGAGGTCGGGGTTCCAATCGGCCTGCTCATCGCAGCGGTAGTGCACGGGCGTGCCGCCGGACAGCGTGGCGCAGGCGGTCCACAGCGGATAGTCCGGGCTGGGGATCAAGATCTCGTCCCCGGTGTCGAGCAGGGCCTGCATGCACAAGTTGATGAGCTCCGAGACGCCGTTGCCGGTGTAGATGCCGTCCATACTCACATTGGGAAGGCCCTTGAGCTGCGCGTACTGCATGATCGCCTTGCGCGCCGAGAACAAGCCGCGACTGTCGGAGTACCCCTCGCACTCGGGCAGCTGCTCGCGCATGTCCTGTATGACCTCGAGGGGCGTTCGAAAACCGAACGGGGCGGGGTTGCCGATGTTGAGCTTGAGGATATGGGCTCCCTCGGACTCGAGGCGCGCCGCCTCGTCAACCACGGGGCCGCGGACGTCGTAGAGGACGTTGTCGAGCTTGGATGATTTCTTGAATGTGCGGACGTTATCGGACATGGCGCTCCCTTCGAGACGCAAGTCGGAAATCGGGCTGCCTGCGGAGATGTTGGATTCCGGGCCGGAGGAGGGACGCGTGGCGACGCGGGCGGGCGAATCGCACGCGCCGTCGCTCGCACGCGCATCGACCGGCCAGGGGGACTCCCCCTGGCCGCCCATCAGCCAGGCGCTGGGGACGGAAAGCAGGTCGGCGAGCAGCTCGGCGATGTCGGGGCGCGGGAGGGTTTTACCGCTCACGTACTGACTCACCTGGCTTTTCCCCAGCTTCGCCCCTCGTTGGGAGGCCATGCGGATAAGATCGGCCTGCCTGAGGCCGCGACGGCGCATGCCCTCCTTCAGGTTCAGTGCGAACGATTCGGCCGCTGTGCGAGACGTGGTTGTGGGGCTCTTCTTCTCGTCCATCAATGCTCCCATCATCTAAATTGAACTTATAGTTCAATTTAGATGAGTGTAACACTCAAATATCCTTTTTAGTTCAATTGGTTCATTTTAAATTCGAACCCGCCGGTTTTCCACGCATCGAAACGGCGCTCATGCCGACTCGCGCCCGCGGGGCCCGCCGGAAGCGGCCCTTCTCTTTTGACGCGCGGTCTCGATGAGATGGCGAATCGCCATGACGGGATGGTGAAACAGCATGCGCGGTCCGGAATAACGCATCACCGCACGGACGCGCTCGCGCATCTCGGGCTTGTAACAATGTACCGGACACACGGAGCAAAAGGTCTTGCGCTCCATGAACGGGCACTTGGCGCTGCGTTGGCGCGCGTACGCATCGAGCTCCCGGCACGATTCGCACAGCCCCTCGCCCCTACCGCGACCATGTACGCCGCGACAATAAAGCGCGATCATCTCCGAGACGGTTTCCATCTCGCGCTCTCGCTTGCGCGCAAGATGATCCCCATTCGCCCGGTCCATCAACTCACCACCCGTCTGCAGCCGAAGATCCGTCGCCGGATCGGCACATGTCAACCAATCACTGAATCAGGGTAATCGGCCCGAGACCCCCTCGTGCGCACGGGCGGAAAGTTCCACATGAGAAACGGCGATGGAAGGGGCCTTCGAGCTCGATACGAAAACCCCGGCCTGGAAACCCAGGTCGGGGTCATTCACACTTAGCCCTGCGTTTGACCGACAAGGCATGTCGAAATAGATATCGACGCAGTCGAGGGATTAGTAGCGCCCACCAAAGCCGCCACGGCCACCGCGATCGCCGAAGTCACGGCGCGGGCCGCGATCGCCACCGCGACCGCCGAAACCGCCACGGCCGCCACGGTCATCACGGCCGCCGAAGCCGCCGCGGCCACCACGGTCACGGTCGCCGAAATCACGACGAGGACCACGGTCGCCGAAGTCCTTGCGAGGACCGCGGTCGCCGAAGTCACGGCGCGGGCCGCGATCGCCGAAGTCCTTGCGCGGGCCGCGGTCGCCGAAGTCACGGCGCGGGCCACGGTCGCCGCCACGGCCACCGAAGCCGCCGCGGCCGCCACGGTCGCCGCCACGGCCGCCGAAGTCCTTGCGCGGGCCACGGTCGCCGCCACGGCCACCGCGGTCATCGTTGTCCAGGCCCATCTCGGTCAGCGGGTCGATGAGCTTGTCCATGAGGGCGACGATGTCCTCGGCGTCCAGCTGGGACAGCTGGGGGACGAGCTTCTTGCGCTTACCGCCGATGGAGGCGGCCAGCTCCTCCGCGTTCTCGTTGGCGGAGACGAGGATGGCGCGCATATCCTCCTCCTCGGGCATGACGCGGGTCACGGCGCCGACTTCCTCGGCCTCGCGCAGGATGCCGTCGAGCTCGCGCAGGCGCATGCCGAGCAGGTCGGACATCTCCTTCTGCTCCATCTGGGGCTTGAGCTCGAGGAGCTTGAGGGCGCGCATGAGCTCGCTGGCACGGGCGGCGTCGGCCTCGGCCTCGCGGCCCATGGCGAACTTGCGGTTGCGGAGCAGGCGGGCGGCGCGCTGCACCTTATCGAAAAGCTGATCGTCCAGGCTGGGCTCCTCCTCGGCGGCCTCCTCGGAAGCCTCCTCGGCCGTCTCCTCGACGACGTCCTCGGCCTCGACGGCCTCCTCGACGACCTCGACGGTCTCGGAAGCCTCGACGACCTCTTCCACGTTCTCGTTCTCGTTCTCGATGTACTCGGACATTTCGTCCTCCTTCTGCGTCCTTGGACGCGTTCATTGGGGGCCTCGCCCCGGTGCCGGCGACTCTACTTCCGCCTAGACACCATCTCCACGCCTTCCGGCGCCTCATGCGGCACGCTCCATCTGAGCCTCGAATGCCGCCGTGCACCAGTGTACGCGCCGCGGGGCCATTTCATTCGTGCGCTTTTGATGGTACACACCTTTCGCATCCGCAAAAAACGCGCGGTCGCATCGGCTACGCCAGATAACGCCCCACATCCGCGAGGCGCGCCGCCCCGTCGCGCCGGCCCACCTGGTAGATGCTCTCCAGCACCTCCGGGTCCTTGACGGTGAGCGGGGCCTTGACCGACATGCTCGGGCGGATGACGAGCGCCCGGCCATCGCGCTCCAAGCGGGCCACCTCCTCAAGCTGGGCGTTGTAGCGCACGTGGCGATCGGCCAACAGCTCCACCAGTTTGGGATACGCGGCGTACGCGCGCTTGAGAAGCGGCATGAGCCTGTTCGGCCCCTTTGCGAATCCCGCGGGCTGCGTGAGGATGACCACGTTTTTGTCATACCCCTGCGCGGCCATCCACGCCGCCGGGATCGAGTTGGCGATGCCTCCGTCGAGGAGTTTGCGACCTTCGAGTTCGACGGGGCGCGCGAGCAGGGGCACCGAGGCCGAAGCGCGGATCCAGTCGAGGTCATCCCCGTCGCCGCGGTCGATATCGCGGTAGACGGCCTCGCCCGTGACGATATCCGTGCAGACGGCCGTGAAGCGCATGGGATTCGCGGCGGCGGCCCCCACATCGAAGGGATCGAGGCGCAGGGGGACCTCGCGATAGGCGAAGTCGATGCTGTAAAGCTCCCCGGTGCGCAAGAGATTCTTGAGGCCGGCGTAGCGCGGATCGGTGCAAAAGCGCTTGTTATAGCGGATAGCGCGGCCGATCTGGCGCGACTTGAGGTTCACGCCGAACGCGGCGCCCGCGGAGACGCCCACCGCATGGTCGAACTCCACGCCATGCTCCATGAACACGTCGAGCACGCCCGCCGTGTACAGACCGCGCATGCCGCCGCCCTCGAGTACCAAGCCAGCCGTCATACTCCCATCACCCTTGTCTCGGAGGGACGATGCAGTCGTAGCGCACGGCCTTGCCGACGATCGCGTGGCTCGGCTTGACGCCGGCGAGATACGGGCCCTTCACCGGGCGCTTGATCACGACTTTGCGCGGATGCGCGGCGAGCGCGGAGCGGAGCAGCGACTCCTCGTCGAGGGGCTCAGCCGGGCGCTCGAGGCCATGGATGAGCTGGAACTTCTTCTTGACCGCGGCGCTCTTGGCGCGTCCCGGGAACATGGGGTCGAGATAGACCACGTCGGGTTGCGCGCCCATGCTCGCCCCGGCCCGCTCGAGGGTGATGCGGCTGTCGCCCGCGACCAGGTGCATGCGGGCGACGACGGGCCCGAGGACCTCGTGTGCCGACGCCCGCGCAAGGGCGTCCTCGAGCAGGGCGGCGATCACCGGATCGGCCTCGCATAACGTGACCGTGAATCCGGCGGCGGCGAGCAGCAAGGAGTCCTCACCCAGCCCCGCCGTGGCATCCACGGCGCGCGGGGTCTCAACGCCCTTCACCCGGGCGGCCTTGACGAGCATCTCTCGCTGCAGGGCGCCCTGTTTGATACGTGGCAGCATCTCGGCAAAATCGGGGCGGAGCTCCATGCCGTCGCGCATGAGGGAGAGGCCGTCGCGGGACACTTTGAGATACAGAAGACCCGGCTCGGGGATGAAAGCCGCCTCCGGATCGCCGGTTTCGCAGACCGCGATCGGTGCGTCCAATCGATCGGACAGGCCCTGCGCACGGCCGATCGAGCCCCCGTCGACGCAAAGCACCGTCACGGGCGACGCATCCCCCATCTGAGGCTTCATCATGGGCGGTCCCCACCCTTGATGGCGTTGACCGCGCTACGGCGCACCTTGGCCGGATTGAGCGTCGAGGCGACGGCGGGAATATCGATGTTCACGCCCAACAGGATCTTCGCCATCCAAAAGTAGAAAAGCAGCACCAGCAGCGGGATGAGGCACGAGGTCACGAGCATGACCGCCAACGATTCGATGAACTGGTTGAGCGACTCCTGCGCGCCCTCGACGGCGCTCGAGATCCCGCCCGTCAGCGTGTCGACGGCACCTTGGAAGAAGTCGAGGATGCCGCCCTCGTCTTTCTTGCCGCCCTCCGACTCGGCCTCCGCCGCGCCCTCGGCGAGCGCCTCGGCCGTCTCGACCGACTGCGTGAGCGAGGTGTCGTACATGGCGTCGACCTGGTTGGTCACCCAGGTGCTGGTGGGGATGGCCACCAGCAGAACCGCACCGATCAAGGCGAGCTTGACGCCCAGGCGCGCGGGCACGACCGACCAACGCGCACGGCCATACGCCCAGGTAAACACTATCGCTGCGAACAGGGCGAGCGGCAACACGACCCCCAACGCCGCGCCGCTGAAGATGGCGATGAGGTACTTCTCGAGGAACAGGGCCGCGAGCACGATAAGAAAACCGGTGCTCAGATCCATAAGTTTCTCCGCGATAGGCGAACCCGCGTCACCGGGGATCGCCGAGATGAGCGCCGATGCGCCCGCGGAGCCCGCCGTAAGGGTGAGCACGTTGTCGATTTTCTCGTCGATGGTGGCGATCGCCTGCGCATGCGCCTCGGGCGAGGCGAAGTGCGGGGCAAGGCCGAACACGAACAGGGCGATGAGGGCGGCGAGGACCACGGTGACAACGCCGCGCGTGCGCGTGGAAGGACCGAACTTGGCGTCATCCCAACCGTCAACTGCCCGGTCGCCCATGGTAGTCATATCCTGCAAGCAGCCTCGCATTCGTTCGAGATCGTTCATGGTGGCACCTCGCAATCACGCGTTGTCGTTCCCCACCATCTTAGCATTCACCCCACCTCCTTCCGGAAAGCCGGAAGACCGCGAGACGCGCTGAAGCGCGACGCTAGGGACCTGGACTAGGTGCGGCCGGCAATCTCCAGCACGAAACGCCCGGTCTTTTCCCAAGCAATCTCGACAACACCGCGTTGTATCGCAATAATACGAATTACGCCATAATAGTTTTGGTATATGCATTTTACTTAATAATTATTTCTACACTGGCACGAAGGGAGGTATAGCATTTCCACCCTTTTGACAATTGAGGGAGGGCAGTTTGATTGCACGTTCAGGCTTGCCTAGGCATCTCTTCTCTTCCAGCGATTTGGAAGGACTTAAAATGTCGAAACGCGTGGCGCCGATCCTACTCCACCTTGGGAGCGCAATTACATTCACCGCGCTCATCTTCCTCTTGCTCTCGTTATATTCACGTCTGCACGAATTGAGGGATGGCCTCGATAGCGGGTTCGATGTAGTCGGCACATATCAAAACATCAATCAGGGTACGTACGCAGCCGTAGATTTGACTATCAGCAAGAGCGAGACTTCGGAAACTGAGCTCATTTGGCGGGCTCGCGATTGTTTCAGCGACTCCGGCGCTGCCGACGCACTGGGCCACAGGGGAATTGTCGAAGCGACCGCCGATCCGAACGGTTTTCATCTGCAAACCGATGGCGAAGACCTCGTCGCAACCCTGCATCTCTCTCGCGGTGGCTCGCAAGAAGAGCTTGTACTCTATCTTGACCTCCTTAATCGAGAAGATCTTTTAAAGTTCGACAAGGTTGCAGACTCG
>JARIBW010000017.1 GCA_029264355.1 Collinsella sp.
ATTGCGTGCGGGGCACGCCCGGTCCCATTCCGAACCCGGAAGCTAAGCCGCACCGCGCCGATGGTACTGCGGGGGAAGCCCGTGGGAGAGCAGGGCGCCGCTGACCGGTGGACGGCTTTCGCGCCTCACTGAGGCGCACGCGAAAGGGGCCCCCTCGGGGGCCCTTTTCCGCATATAGATGGGTTGTAGGAGCCGTTCAGGCTCCTTTTTTATGTGCCATCCTGCTCGAGTTGTTCTTAAAGGCGCAATACAATCTCCAATCGCTACAATAGGAGCGTTATGCGCTCGAAATCTGCAGGGAGGTGCACATGGCTGAAGCTGGAATCGGCGTTGATATCGTTGAAATATCACGCATGGAACGCGTCATGCACGTTACACCGTCATTCATTTCGCGTATGTTCACAGATGAAGAGCGTGCGTATTGCGACGCATCGGCTCGTCCGGCAGCTCATTACGCATGTCGTTTTGCCGCCCGTGAAGCCGTTCTAAAGTCTCTTGGCACTGGATTTGGGCAAGAGGGCGTAGGGCGCAATGATGTCTGCACCTCGCGGGATTCCAACGGCAAGCCCCTCGCCGTTCTTTCTGGCGGCGCCAAGGACGTTGCCGATCGTCTCGGCGTCCAGGAGGTCGCGCTCTCCCTGTCCTTTACCGGCGATTTGGCGATCGCGAATGCCCTAGCCATCACTGCGGAGTCGAGACCAAAGCCAAAAGAGGACAAGATTTCCGAGCGCCAGGTGATCGCACAGTCTTTTCGAGAAGCGCGCAGCGTGCTCGATGAGCTCGAGCGTGTTCAGGATCTTGAGGTCGAATCCTTGGCTCAGGGTGTTTCCCAACTGGATCCAAGCGTTATGAAAGCCGATGAGGAGTAACGAGTATGAAGCCGGTTCTTTCTGTCGATGAGACGCTTCGTCTCGAAGATCTAATTGAAAAGGAGGGCACGTCAAAAGCGGCCCTCATGGAGTGCGCTGGTGAGTTTCTCGCCAGCGTCGCGATGAACGTTCATCCGACGCGCGCTGTCGTCTTGGTGGGGTTTGGCAACAACGGTGGCGATGGTTGGGTCGCCGCTGACGTTTTGAGTCAAAAGGGCGTTACGGTCGACGTCGTGAGCCCCCTTGACCCCAATGAGATCAAAAGCCCCATCGCCCGCCACGTTGCTCGTCGCACGGCCGGCAGGGACGTGAACGTGATCATCGGCCCCTCTCGTGATGAGCTTGTCGAGATCCTCGTTACCGCGGATGTCGTTGTCGATGCCATTCTCGGCACCGGGTTCAACGGAGCTGTTCGAGCTCCTTTTTCCATCTGGATCCCGACGTTGAACGAGATGGACATGACGGTCGTCTCGGCCGATGTCCCCTCTGGGTTGAATGCGGAAACCGGCGGGGTCGAGGGCCCTTGTGTTCAGGCGACGTATACCGCCACCATGCTTGCGCCCAAAATCGGTTTGTACAGCGGCGAGGGCCCCGAGTTTGCCGGAGAGATCTTGTGCGGTGAGCTGTACGATCGCCTCGATGAGGTCATCGACGACGTCGAGCACGCTGCCGACATCGTCGAGCCCGCTGACCTCATCGATTATTTCCCCGAGCTTCCGGCCCACGTGAACAAGTACAGCCGCGGTTCCGTGTTGGTCGTCGCGGGTTCCTCGGCCTATCCCGGTGCGGCGATTATGGCGGCCAAGGCCGCCGCCCGTGCGGGAGCCGGCTATGTGACCGTCGCCACCCCCGATCCGTGTGCGAATCTCATCCGTATGGCGCTGCCGAGTATACCCGTGGTCGGCATCCCGGCCGATTCACGCGGCGCATTCGGTTCGGCTGCGGGCTCGGCCGTGCGCGATCTTGCCGGAAAGTTCGACTGCGTCCTGTGCGGCCCGGGTATGACGACCGCCGCCGGTGGCATGCAGGTGGTCACGGAGCTCCTGAAGAGCGATGCGCCCTTGGTTCTCGACGCCGATGCGCTCAACTGCATGAGTCGCCTTGCCATTGGCGGTATCGACGCCACGCCCGATGTATACCGTCGTGAGGCGCCCCTCATTCTCACCCCGCATTATCGCGAGCTGTCCCGCCTGGTCGGGGGAGAGCCGGTGGAGGATCTCGGCACGGCGATCGACGCCGCTCAGCGCCTGCTGTGGGCCGCTGGCTCGGACAACATGGTCGTGGTCGCGAAGGGCCCCCGAACTGCGATCGTGGGTGTCGAGCGCGTGCTGCTGCCCAAGAGCGGCCCCGCGTCGCTTGCCACGGCGGGTTCCGGTGACGTGCTTGCGGGGATCATCGCCGGCAATGTCGCGGTGAGCCACGGCGAGGTCGATCGCTGGGAGATGCAGTGCGCTTATTCCGTCGCCGTGCACTCGCTCACGGGGCATATCGCGGCCGCGACGATGGGCGAGCGCAGCGTGATCGCGACGGACTTGATCGACGTGATCGGCGATGCCATGGGGGTTGTCGAGGAAGAGGCCCTCAAGGACGCCGGAATCGAGTTGGGAGCATAGGATGCAGACGCTACACGAACCGCCGACGCGCTGGGCCTGGGCCGAGATCGACACCGGCGCGCTGCGCAGGAACACGCGGGCATTCAAGGGCCTGGTCGGGCCGCGCCAGCGTTTGTGCTGTGTGGTCAAGGCCGATGCGTATGGGCACGGGGCTGTCAATTGCGCCAAGGTGATGCATGCGGCAGGTGCCGACATGTTCGCCGTCGCCACCGTGCTCGAGGGCGTCGCGCTGCGCGAAGCGGGGCAGAAGGTGCCCATCCTGCTGTTGAGCGAGCCTCCGCAGGGCGCCATCGACACCCTGCTCGAGTACGACATCATGCCCTCGGTCTACTCGCCCGAGTTTGCCTGGGCGTATGGCGAGCGTGCCGCGGCGCTCGGCCGCGTGGGCAAGTACCACATGGCCATCAACACCGGGATGAACCGCATCGGCGTCCATTGCACGGAGGTCGTCGACTTCCGTCGCAGCGTGGACTTCCACGCGGGCCTGGAGTGCGACGGCACGTTCACCCATTTCGCGACCGCCGACGACCCCGACGGCTGGGATCATCAGCTGCAGTGCAAGCGCTTCGTCGAGGCGATCGCGGCTCTGCGCGAGGCCGGTTTTGACCCGGGCATCGTGCATTGCGACAACACGCCCGGATCGGTACTCAACCCGGCGATGCGCTTCGATATGATCCGAGCCGGGATCGGCCTCTATGGCCTTCAGCCCTGTGAGCGCACCGCCTCCGTACTTCCGCTCGAGCCTGCCATGAGCATTCGCGCGCGTGTGACGCATACGTGCTATCCGGCCATGGGGGAGGGCGTGGGTTACAGCTTCACCTATCGGGTCCCGCGTACGCGAGTGGAGGTGTGCACGCTGCCGATCGGCTATGCCGACGGCCTGCCGCGCGTCCTGTCGAATCGCATGGATGTCCTGTTCCACGGGGAGCGCATCCGTCAGGTCGGAAACATCTGCATGGACCAGTGCATGGTCGCGATATCCGAGACCTCGCTGCGTCCGGTGCAGGAGGCTGAGGTGGGGGACCTGATGACCATCGTGGGCCGCGACGGAGACGCACGGATCACGCTCGACGAGCTGGCACGAGATTGTGGGACCATCAACTATGAGCTCGCGTGTGGGTTCGGCATGCGCTTGGAGAAGATTTACGTATAACGACGCCCGCTTGCGGGCGGCGTCCGATCGACAAGGGGGAGCGGCGCCATGGGTGTCATGCACATTCCCGGTCATGCGGGTCAAAAACCGCGGGAGGTCTCGCTCGACGAGATCCGTTCCGTCATGGGCGACTGCCGCGCGTGCCAGCTTTGCCAGACGCGAACGAACATCGTCTTCGGCGTGGGTAACCCGCGTGCCCGCGTGATGTTCGTGGGTGAGGCTCCGGGAAAGAACGAGGACTTGCAAGGCGAGCCGTTCGTGGGGCGTGCCGGGGAGAACCTCAATCGAATCCTCGCCCTCGCGGGGCTCGAGCGCGAGGATGTCTACATCGCAAACGTGCTCAAATGCCGCCCTCCGCAGAATCGCAATCCGCAGGCGGACGAAGTGCTGGCGTGCTCGCCGTATCTGCGCGAGCAGATCCGCAGCATCTGGCCGGATATCATCGTCACGTTGGGGAACCCGGCGAGTCACTTCGTGCTCAAGACCGAGGTCGGCATCACCAAGCTGCGCGGCCGTTTTCACCAGATGGGTCATTTCACGGTCATGCCGACGTTTCATCCGGCGGCCGCGCTGCGCAACCCCGCTTGGCAGGCGCTGCTCGAGGAGGATTTCCGCATGCTCGGGGCGTATCTGGCGAAACACCCCGTCGACACGGGCCTGGAAGCGGCGCGTGCGTCCGCTTCCGAAAGTGGGGCCGGCACCGATGCGCTGCCCGAGATCGAGGAGTAGGCATGGCGCTTGAGTATAGGGGGCCGCGTGCATATGCGAGCGCGGGCGTGGAGGACACCGTGCACCTGGGCGAGTTGGTCGCCAGTTGCTTGGAGGACGGTGACGTGCTCGTCTTGACGGGCGGTCTGGGTGTGGGTAAGACCCACTTCACCAAGGGCGTCTCGGCCGGCCTGGGCGACGCGCATCCCGTCACGAGCCCCACGTTCGCCCTCATGGCCGTGCACGACGGAGGCCGCATCCCATTGTTCCACTTCGACCTGTATCGCCTCGAGCATGCCTTCGAGCTCGAGGATACGGGCATCTTCGACGTGTTGGGATACGAGGGGGCGTGCTTGCTCGAGTGGGGTGAGCAGTTCCAGGACGATCTGACCGACGAATACCTGGGCGTGGTCATTTCGCGCGTCGACGGGGATGAGTCTCTGCGCGAGATCGCGCTCGAGCCCCACGGTGCGCGCGCAGAGCGCCTGGCCGCCGCGGTTGATGCCGCTGTGCGCGCGGGCGGCGCCGCTTGACGACTCAATTTGTACCTGTCCCCAATTGAGCTTTCGGATTGGGATTTGAACGCTTGGAGCGAGAGAGATGAAACTTGACGAACTGCGGACGCTGATCGTGGCGATCGACACCTCCACGGACATGCTCGCCTGCGCGGTGGCGTGGTGGACGCCCGAGGTGTTCTTCGACGACAGGCCCTCGCAGGCCTCGATCGAGGTGCTTTCCTCCCATGATCATCTGTGCCGCAGGCGGGCAAACGTGGAGCTCGTCCAAACGGTGCGGGCGGCGTTGTCCGATGCCGGCATGAGCATGTCCGACGTGGGCGGCTTTCTGGTGGGTCGCGGACCGGGCTCGTTCACGGGCGTGCGCATCGGCATCTCCACCGCGAAGGGTCTTGCGCGCGGCGCGAACGTGCCCCTGATGGGGGCCTCGACGCTCGATGCCTGCGCATGGACCGCGTGGAAGGCGGGCGTGCGCGGATTGGTGGGCGTCGCCGCGGACGCCATGCGCGGCGAGGTGTATCCGGCGCTGTACACGCTGGATGGCGAGGGGCCGCATCGCATGTTCGAACGCGAGCGCGTGGTCAAGGCTGCCGTTGCGGCACAGGAGTGGGCCGCCCGCGCCGATGTGGATGAGCTTCAGCTCACCGGAGACGGCCTGGTGCGATACGGCGGGCTGTTCGAGGAGGCGGGCCTCATGGGCCGCGCCCTTCCACGCGATCTGTGGTGGCCCACGGGCGAGGGCTTGTTGCGGGCCGCCGCGTGCCCCGAGGGCCTGGCCGCCGCGGGAAGCACGGATCCGGCTGCTGTGCTGCCGGTGTACACGCGTCTTTCCGATGCCGAGGAGAACGAGCGCCGTCGTTTGGGCCTGGCCGAAAGCGCGAACACGGGCGTCACGGGCGTTGCCGACGAGCTCGCCGGCCGCCATCTGCAGGTGCGTCCCATGGCCGCCGCCGATGCCGAGGCCATGGCCGCCCTCGAGGGCGAGAGCTTCGAGGGCGCGGGGCACGAGCCGTGGAGCGCGAAGCTGTTCTTGGCGGAGCTTTCCGAGGATGCCGCCGCCCGCTCCTGGTGGGTCGCCCATGACAACGGCGAGCTGATCGGCTTTGCCGGTGGCATGGTGGTCGACAAAGACGTCGAGATCTTGGATGTGGCCGTGTCGCCCGCTCATAGGCGGGAGGGCGTCGCGCGCAAGCTCCTCGCGCATGTGAGCTACGACGCGCAGATGTTCGGCTGCACGAGCGCCTCGCTCGAGGTGGAGGACGGCAACGGGCCCGCCACCGCCCTCTATGAGAGCCTGGGATTCGAGGAGGTCGGCCGCCGTCGTGGGTACTATGGGGCAGGTCGCGACGCGCTGGTGATGCGCGCTCCGTTGCCGCTGGTGTTGCCCGTGGACGCCGCATCGCCGGAGCCCACGGCCGCGGCGATGCGCGAGTGGCCGCTGCCGGCGCCTGTGCGCACGGCCGATGAGGTGGCCGAGATCGAGCGCCGCCGGCTCATCCTCGCCATCGAGAGCTCTTGCGACGAGACGGCCGTGGCGATCGTGGATGCCGAGGGCAACCTGCTGGCCAACCAGGTGTCCACGCAAATCGACTTCCATGCCCGCTTTGGCGGCGTGGTGCCCGAGATCGCCTCGCGCAAGCACGTGGAGGTCATCGTCGGCGTGGTCGATGCCGCGCTGGAGGAGGCCGCCGACAACCTCGGTCTGACGGGCGGGGCCATAGCGCCTGCGGAGCTCGCAGCCGTCGGCGTGACGCAGGGGCCGGGCCTGGTGGGCGCGCTCGTGGTTGGCGTGGCGTTTGCCAAGGGCTTTGCATTCGCGGCCGGCAAGCCCCTCATCTGCGTGAACCATCTCGAGGGTCATCTGTTCGCCAACAAGCTCACGACGCCCGACCTAGAGCCTCCGTTCATCTTCACGCTCGTCTCGGGTGGACATACCATGCTCGTGCACGTGCGGGCCTGGGGCGATTACGAGGTGTTGGGCGAGACGCTCGACGACGCGGTGGGTGAGGCCTTTGACAAGGTCGCCAAGGCATTGGGTCTCGGATATCCCGGTGGCCCGATCATTTCACGCCTGGCCGAGACGGGGGATCCCAAGGCCATCGACTTCCCGCGAGCCCTCAACAGCCGCGGGGACTACCGCTTCTCCCTCTCGGGTCTGAAAACCGCCGTCACGCTCTACATCGAGCGGGAGACGGCGGCCGGGCGCACCATCCACCTGCCCGACTTGGCCGCATCCTTCGAGGCCGCCGTATTCGACGTCCAGTACAAAAAGGCCAAGTGCGCCCTGCGCGAGACGGGGGCCCGCGAGTACTGCATCGGCGGTGGAGTGGCGGCCAACCCGCATCTGCGCCAGATGATGACCGAGAAACTCGGACGTCAGGGCATTCGCGTGACGGTGCCCCCGCAAAACGCGTGCACCGACAATGCGGCCATGATCGCGGTGGTCGCTCGCGAGAAGTTCATGCGCGGGGAGTTTGCCGAGCTCACGGTGGACGCCGATCCGAACATGACCCTGTAGGCGTTTGGCCTGAACGATAAAAAATGCCCTCCATCTGCGGATATCTCGCAGATGGAGGGCATTTTGACGTTTGGGGCTAGTCCCAAAAACCCTCTTCGTCATCGCCCTTCGGGCCCCGGTCGACGTACATCTTGTGGGTGCGCTTTTCCAGGATGAAGGCGGCGATGCCGAAGATGGCGATGCCCGCGAAGAACAAGACTCCGACGCCCGGACGGGTGGTGAAGAGGAAGTTGAAGACCTGATCCATTGCGCGGTCCTGCTTTCTTGCTGGAATACATGGCGAAACACGTTCACCAGTATATACTTGCACTGCACCAACATGCATCGCATCGCGGCATCTTCGCGATGAGCCGTCGCGCCGTGGCCCAGCCCGCCCGGGCCGCGGCGATGATTTTATGAGAGATGAACACGGAGGGACCATGCTCGACATCAAATTCGTTCGCGAGAACCCCGAGGCGCTCGACGCCGCCATGGCAAACCGCCAGGGCTCCTGGGACCGTGAGCGCTTCTTCGCGCTCGACGAGGAGCGCCGCTCCGTCATCGCCGAGGTGGAGGACCTGCAGGCCACCCGTAACGCCGAGTCCAAGAAGATCGGCGCTCTCATGAAGGAGGGCAAGCGCGACGAGGCCGAGGCCGCCAAGGACGCCGTCCGCCAGGTCAACGAGAAGATCGAGGTGCTCGGCGCCCGTCGTGCCGAGCTCGACACCGAGGCCTCCGATTTCATGGCCCGCATTCCCAACATCCCGGCCGACGTCACGCCCGTGGGCAAGGATGAGAACGAGAACCCCGAGCGTCGTCGCGTGGGCGAGCCCCGTGACTTCGCCGCCGAGGGCTTTGAACCCAAAGCCCACTGGGACCTGGGCGTCGAGACCGGCATCCTGGACTTCGATCGCGGCGCCAAGCTCTCCGGCGCCCGCTTCACCGTGCTTTCCGGCGCCGGTGCCACGCTGGACCGCGCGTTGCAGAACTTCTTCCTGAACACGCACATCTCCCACGGTTTCACCGAGTTCATCCCGCCGGTCATCGTCAACCGCGAGATCATGTACGGAACCGGCCAGCTGCCCAAGTTCGAGGATGACGCCTATCACACCGGCGAGGACCAGTTCCTGATCCCCACCGCCGAGGTCGCCCTCACCAACTTGCACGCCGGCGAGGTGCTCGATGCATCCCAGCTCCCGCTTCGCTATACCGCGGGCACCCCGTGCTTCCGCGAGGAGGCCGGTTCGGCCGGTCGCGACACCCGCGGCATCATTCGCCAGCATCAGTTCACCAAGGTGGAGATGGTCAAGTTCGCAAAGCCCGAGGAGTCCGACGACGAGCTCGAGAGCATGGTGGCCGAGGCCGAGTTCATCCTGCAGCAGCTGGGCCTGCCGTACCGCGTGATCTCCCTGTGCACCGGCGACCTGGGCTTCTCTGCCCGTCAGACCTACGACATCGAGGTCTGGCTGCCGAGCTACAACGCCTACAAGGAGATTTCCTCCTGCTCAAACTGCGGGGACTTCCAGGCCCGTCGCGCGAACATCAAGTACCGCGACCCGGAGAACTTCAAGGGCCAGCGTTTCGTGCACACCCTGAACGGCTCCGGCCTGCCCACCGGCCGCACCATGGCCGCGATCATGGAGAACTACCAGAACGCCGACGGCTCCATCACGGTGCCCGAGGTGCTGCGCCCCTACATGGGCGGCATCGAGAGGATCGAGCCGCTGGCGTAAGGCCGCACAGATCACGGTGATCCCCATGGACGCCCGCTCGCGTATCCGGGCGGGCGTCTCGCGTATGGGCGCAGGTGGATCGCGGCGCAATGCGCCCGTGATATGATGCTTGGATGAATGCATCGCGTCGCATGGGAGAGAGGAACCGACATGCTGAACGCTATTGAGATCTCGCCGAAGGTTTGGTGGGTTGGCGGCATTGATTGGAACGAGCGCCTGTTCCATGGTTACACCACCGAGCGCGGCATCACCTATAACGCCTACCTCATCATGGACGAGAAGATCACCTTGATCGACACGTGCAAGGCGACGTTTGCCGACGAGCTCGTGCAGCGCATCTCGCAGGTCGTCGACCCCGCCAAGATCGATGTGGTCATCACCAACCACGTCGAGATGGACCACTCCGGTTCCCTGCCCGTGATCCATGCGATCGCGCCCAATGCCGAGATCTACGCCTCCGCCGGCGCCGGCGTCAATGAGCTCCGCGCCCACTTCGGCATCGAGGCCACGCCCGTGAAGACGGGCGACACCCTCTGCATCGGCGAGCGCACCTTGAGCTTCGTGACCACCCCGATGGTCCACTGGCCCGACAACATGGTCACCTACTCCGACGTCGATGAGATCCTGTTCTCCAACGACGCGTTCGGCCAGCACTTCGCCACGACCAAGCGCTTCGACGACGAGAACGACATGTGCGAGGTCATGAAGCAGGCCAAGAAGTACTACGCCAACATCGTATGGCCGTACGGCATGCAGGCCGGCCGCGCGCTGTCCGCGGTCAAGGGCCTTGAGCTCAAGATGATCGCCCCCAGCCATGGCTGCATCTGGCGCTCCCACATCGACGAGATCATCGCCAAATACGAGGAGTGGACCACGTATCAGACCGAGGAGAAGGCCGTCGTGGTGTTCGATTCCATGTGGCATTCCACCGAGTCCATGGCGCGCGAGATTTGCGATGCCTTTATCGCCGAGGGCATATCTGCGCAACTCATCGACGTCAAGAACACGCACATCTCCGACATCATGCTCTACATGTGCGATGCCCGGTACGTGGCCGTGGGCTCGCCGACCCTGAACTCCAACATGCTGCCCACCGTGGCGGGCTTCCTCACGTACATGCGCGGCCTCTCGCCCAAGAACGAGCAGCGCATCGGCCTGGCGTTCGGCTCCTACGGTTGGGCCCCGCTCGGCCCCAAGCAGGTGTATGAGGAGCTGGAGAAGGCCAAGTTCCAGCTGCCCGTGCCGGTCGTGGCGCAGCAGTGGGTGCCTTCCGAGGAGAATCTTGCCGAGCTCCAGGGCACCGTTCGCAAGATGATCGAGGCCGCCCGCGCCTAATGTCGGGATGGCGCCTCACGCCCGTCTCGAGCCTTTGAGGGGCGGCCCCGCGGGGTCGCCCTTTTTGCCGGAGCGCCACCCCGCGGGTGTGCGATCGGACCCATCGCCGCCTGGCGCAAAGCCGGTTCGCGGCACGTATGCAAGGAGCTTCAATGGTGGATACCCTGCAGATGACCAGGAGCCTCGGGTCGTATGCCGATGTGCTCGCCGATGCGGGCATCGTGCGCGAGGGCGTGCGCGACGAGGCGCGCGCGATCCAGATCGCATATGCGACCGATGACTCGCGGCGTGTGGCGGCGCAGACGCTGTTCGTGTGCAAGGGGGCCGCATTCAAGCGCGAGTATCTGCTGCAGGCCCTCGCCGCCGGCGCAGTCGCCTATGTGTCCGAGGTCGATTACGAGGTCGATGACGAGGTGGGGTACGAGGTGCCGCGCGTGCTGGTGGACGATATCCGCACGGCGCTCGGCCTGCTCGCCGATGCCGCGTACGGCCATCCTTCCGGTCGGGTGAAGATCTGCGCCTTCACGGGCACCAAGGGCAAGACCACGAGCGCATATTATCTGCGCGCGATTCTGGCCGAGCACGCACGCGAGCTTGGGAAGCCAGCCCCGGCCCTGCTCACGGGCGTCGAATACGATGACGGCGTCGAGCGCGGTGATTCGCTGCTCACCACGCCCGAGTCCTTCGAACTCGAGCGTCGGTTCGCCAACGCCGTCAGCGCGGGTTGCGAGCACGTGGTCATGGAGGCGTCGAGCCAGGCCATCAAGTTCCGCCGCACGCTCGGCGTGGACTTTACCGTGGGGGCGTTTACGAATTTCGGCGAGGATCACATCTCGCCCATCGAGCACCCCACGCTCGAAGACTATCTCGAGAGCAAGTTGCTGTTGTTCGAGCGCTGCCGCGCGGCCGTGGTGAACCTCGACATGGATGTGGCCGAACGGGCCCGTTCCGCGGCCCGCGCCTCGCGTGCCGTGGAACGCGTGCTCACCTATTCGCTTGAGGACGCTGCGGCCGACGTGTTCGTGTCGTCCTATGTCCGCACCGAGCGCGGCATCCGCGCGACGGTGCGCACGCCGCGGTTCACCCGTGAGTTCATGGTCCCCTCGCCCGCCGTGTTCAACTTGAGCAACGCCCTGGGCGCCATCGCCTGCGCCGAGGCGCTGGGAATCTCGGCGGACGCGATGGAGGCGGGCCTCTCTTGCGCCTACGCGCCCGGCAGGATGGAGCTGTATCCGAGCGAGAGCGGGCGCATCATGGGCGTGGTCGATTACGCCCACAACGGGATGAGCCTCGAGACGCTCCTGCGCGATCTGCGCGCGAGCTATCCGGATCGCGAGTTCGCCGTGGTGTTCGGTGCCACGGGCGGCAAGGGCGTCGATCGGCGCGAGACCATGGGCGAGGCCGCCGGAAAACTCGCCGATCGCATCGTCATCACCGAGGACGACCCCGGTCCGGAGGACCCCGCCATCATCTGCGACGCCATCGCCCGCGCCGTGAGCGCGCAGGGCAACGAGAATTGGCAGATCGTGCTCGATCGAAGAGAGGCCATACGCACCGCGGTGAACGAGACGCACGGCCCCGCCGTCGTGATCGTGACGGGCAAGGGCAACGATCCGTTCATGCTCCGCCACGGCGTGCGCGAGCCCTATGAGCCCGATGGCGACCAGCTGCGCCGCGCCTTGGCCGACTGGGAGCGCGATCGCGCCCGGTCATAAGTCGGGCGCGATGGGCGGTGACCGACGTCACTCCTCGCGGTCGAACTCCTCTGCCGCGTCGAGGGGGCGTCCGGAATAGTTCACATGCTCGGTCACGGCTTCCATGTCGCCGATTTCGATGAAGCGGGCGGCGGCCTGGGCGTAGTCATCCAGGGCTCGGTCAAAGACCTCGGGGAACGTCTCGGTGCTTTCTGCCTCGGAGAACGGGTTTTGCCAGGTCCCGTGCTTCAGGTTGCCGCACGCGCAGGGCGCTTCGGTGGTGATGCGGTGCGCGAGGGCCTGGAGCAGGGAGTAGTCTTTCACGAGGCCCTCGAGGCGGCCGAGCACGTCGGAGCGCGTGGACCCCGCGGGTTCGATCAGGCGGTAGACGAGCCGCATATCCGCCACGGCTCCACCGTACTCGTTGACGGCCACGTCCATGCCGTAGACGCTCTTGGCCATGAAGCTCACGAGCGCGCCGGCGACCTTGTCGATGCGCGGATTGCTGGAGACCTCGCCCGTGGGCGGGAATTCGGCGATGGTGGCGCCGTTTCGTTTGAGTTGCAGCATGAGCAGATCGAGATCGCTCTCGATCACGGCGTGCACTTGGCTGCCGGCGCCGGTGAGGTCGGGATCGGCCTCCTGGATGCCCCATTGCTGCGCATAGACGAAGGGGTGCGCGTTGCGGTCGAGCACGTAATGGGAGAGCATGCCCAGCGTCCAGGCGCGTCCCACGCCGGAATCGGAGGGCTGCAGGCGCGAGACGCCTTCGCGCAGCGCGGCGAACTGACGGGACATGCGGCTGCGGTGCATGACGCGTGCGAGCTCCATGCAGGTCCCCATGTTCGGCGTCCTAAAGCGGAAGAAAAATGGGTCGGGGCCCTGATTGGCCAGCAGGAAGGCGGAGCGCTCGTCTTCGTTCGTGATGATTCCCTCGGGCAGGCGCTCGATGCTCTCCTCGCCGAACAGGCGATGGGTGATCAATGCGGGCATGCGATCTCCTTTGAAGTGCGTACAACTGTCGAACATTATGCCCAGCTCGCACCGGCGCAATCGCGCAATTGAAGTGGTTTTAGGGGCCCAAAGATTGCGCCTACCTGGGAAAATAGGGTATAACAGGCATCTGTTCGAGAAAATGAGGGGGAATCGCATGGCCAATATGATCGAAATCCGCGGCCTGAACAAGTACTTCGGCGACCTGCACGTCCTGAAGGACATCGACCTCACGGTCGAGGAGGGTGAGAAAGTCGTCATCATCGGCCCGTCCGGCTCCGGCAAGTCCACGCTCATCCGCTGCGTGGATTATCTCGAGGAGCCCACCAGCGGCGAGGTCGTCATCGACGGCACGCCGCTCACCAAGAAGAACCACCTGGAGATGGCCCGCACGTACAGCTCCATGGTGTTCCAACAGTTCAACCTGTACCCGAACATGACGGTGCTCGGCAACCTCACGCTCGCGCCCATCAAATTGCAGAAGAAGTCCAAGGATGAGGCCGTCGAGGCCGCCATGGTCGCGCTCAAGCGCGTCGGTCTGGCACATAAGGCCGGCGAGTTCCCCCAAAACCTTTCCGGCGGTCAGCAGCAGCGCGTGGCCATCGCCCGCGCGCTGTGCACCAAGCAGCCGATCATCCTGTTCGACGAGCCGACCTCCGCGCTCGATCCCGAGATGGTCCAGGAGGTGCTCGACGTCATGATCGAGCTCGCGCAGGAGAAGATCACCATGATCTGCGTGACGCATGAGATGGGGTTCGCGCGCCAGGTGGCCGACCGCGTCATCTTCATGGATGACGGGCGCATCTTGGAGCAGGGCTCTCCGGAGCACTTCTTCGAGAGCCCCGAGAACCCCCGTTGTCGCGACTTCCTCGCGAAGATCCTGCATTAGGGTGAGGGGATGCAGATGACCAATCTGACAAATACGCCGGGCGGTCTTTGCGGCTGTCCCAGTCGTCGAGCGGTGCTGCGCGCCCTCGCTTCCGTGGCGGCGCTGGCGGGCGCCGGCGCGTTGGCGGGTTGCGGCTCGTCGGGCGCGCAGGGCGGCTCGCACTCCCCCGAGTCGGGTTCCAAGCTCTCCGCCATCAAGGCCCGCGGTGTGCTCAACGCCGGAGTGAAGAAGGATGTCCCGGGGTACGGGTATTACGATCCCGCCGCTCGCACATACGCGGGAATGGAGATCGACCTGTGCTATCAGGTGGCGGCGGCCATCTTCGGCGTCGGCTACGAGGAGGCGCGCGAGCGCGGGCTCGTGGCATTCACCGACGTCACGCCCAAGACCCGCGGCCCGCTCATCGACAACGACCAGCTCGACGTGGTGTGCGCGACCTACACCATCACACCCGAGCGTACCGAGAGCTGGGACTTCTCCACGCCTTATCGAACGGACTACGTGGGCCTCATGGTCAAGAAGCGCAGCGGCTTCAAGCGCATCGCCGACCTCGACGGCAAGATCATCGGCGTGAGCCAGGGCGCGACCACGCAGGGGCTCATCGAGCAGATGCTCGCGGATGAGGGCATCGAGGCGTCTCCGGAGTTCCTGGCGTTCTCCGGGTACCCCATCATCAAGAGCTCGCTCGATGCGGGCAACATCGATTGCTTCGCCATGGATCGCTCCACGCTGGCCGGTTACATGAACGAGACGGTCGAGCTGCTCGAGCCTGAGGTGAGATTCGGCGAACAGCGATATGGCATCGCGACGAAGAAGGGCAGCGACCTGTCCGCCGTGGTCGATCGGTGCGTGAGGGATTGCGATGCGAGCGGTTGGCTCGACGCCGAGATCGAGAAGTGGGGGTTGGTGTAAATGCTCGAGGGTTTGCTCGATCCCAAGCGCTGGACGCTGACGTTCGCCAACATGGGGCCGTTTTGGGAGGGTTTCGGCGCGACCCTCAAGGTCGTCGCCGCCGGACTTGCGCTCGCGTTGCTTTTGGGGACGCTGCTCGGTGTCTTTTCCACCGCGCGCTCGCGCGTTTTGCGTGGCGTGTCGCGCGTCTACGTCGAGTTCTACCAGAATACGCCGTTGCCCGTACAGGTGCTGTTCATGTATATGGCCGGTCCGCAGTTCCTGCAGGCGATGACGGGCTCGGCGCAGCCCGTTCGCATCGCCCCGTTCGCGTTGGGCGCCCTGGGTGTGGGCCTGTACCATGCGGCTTATGTGGCCGAGGTCATCCGAACCGGCATCGAGGCCGTGCCACGCGGTCAGATGGAGGCGGCGCAGAGCCAGGGGTTCTCCCGCCTGCAGGCCTATGTCTACATCATCTTGCCGCAGACCTTCAAGATCATCCTCCCGCCCTTGTGCAACCAGGCGCTCAATTTGGTGAAGAACACCTCCGTCTTGGCGCTTGTGGCCGGCGGCGATCTCATGTACCGCTCCGATAACTTCGTGAGCCTCTATGGCTACCTGCAGGGCTATATCGTCTGCTGCCTCATGTATTTCGCCATCTGCTTCCCGATCGCGATGCTGGGCCAGTGGCTCGAGCGGCGAAGCAAGGCGCGTCCGCGCGCGAAGGTCATCCCCGGCGTGACCGACGGGTGCGAAGGGGATCCCGCCGCCGGGGCCGTCTGCGGAAGGGGGGTGTAGCCGATGGGGATCCTCAATGCGACCAACCTCGTTTACATCATGGGCGGCTTCGTCAAGACCATCGAGATCTCGGCGCTGTCCATCATCTGCTCCATCGTGGTGGGCACGGCGCTCGCGCTCGTCAGGAGCTACGGGCCGAAGCCCCTGCGCCTGCTGGTGGCCGCCTATATCGAGCTGTTCCGATGCACGCCCAACCTGCTGTGGATCTTGTTCATCTACTTCACCGTGCAGGGAATCGACCTTTTCATCTCGACGCTCGCGTTCACGCTGTTCACGAGCGCGGTCATGGCGGAAATCGTGCGCGCCGGCTTGAACGCGGTCCCCACGGGGCAGTTCGAGGCCGCGCGCAGCCAGGGGTTCGGCTTTTTCACCGCGATGCGCCACATCATCCTGCCGCAGACGTTCCGCATCATCATGCCGGCGCTGTTCGGCCAGTGCACCACGGTGATCAAGGACAGCTCCTACCTGTCCGGGATCAACGTCGCGGAGTTCATGTACACCACCAATGTCGTAATGGCCCATGCGGTCTCGCTCGACCAGGTGCTCTTGCTGTACGGCTTCGTGTTCGCGCTGTACTTCGCCCTCAATTTCGGCATCTCGCTGTTGGTTCGCCGTTATCAGCGCAAGATCGCCTCTGCATAGTCCTCGAGCGCCCCGAAGGCCCCATCCGGGTCGACGGGGCGCTCTCACGGTGGGGGTCGGCTTGCATCCCCGGCCGTCCGTCTCGATTCGATGCCCGGAGGTAACAATGGGGTTTTTAAAAGACATGCATGAGCGCAGGATCGCAGCCGCGCAAGAGGACCGGGCCGATCAGCCCGTCGTGATCACCATCGCGCGGGACTACGGCGCCGAGGGGCATGAGATCGGCAAGATGCTGTCCGTCGAGCTCGGCATACCGCTGTACGACAACGAGCTGCTCGTCCGCTCCGCCGACCGCGCCGGCGTGGAACTCGACAAGGCCGCCGCCTACGATGAGCGCATGGCCGCCGAGGTCATGGCGTTCCTGCCCGATCGGGTGGATTCGCGAACCATCTCCGACAGGCTGTTCAAGGCGACGAGCCAGGTGATCGTCGACCTCGCCGCCACGCGCAGCTGCATCATCGAGGGAAGGCTGTCCGACTATCTGCTGAGGAACAATCCCAACCACATCGCGGTTCTCGTGACCGCCCCATTCGACGACCGCGTAGAGATCGTGCGCGCCAAGCGCGGGTTGAGCAAGCGGATGGGCGCAAGGCTCGTGCGCGAGATGCAGCACGCCCGAGAGGCGTTCTACAAGCGCTATTCCGCGGGAAGATGGAAGATGACGGATGGCAAGGACATCGTGGTGAACCGCGCCAAGCTCGGTCGTCAGGGATGCGTCGATGTGATCGCGGCCGCGTATCGGTTCAAGATCGCCGAATCGGGCCGGGGTTCGGCCCTTGGGAATCCCGATGGTCCGTCCAGGCAGATATCTTAGTCAATAGCACTTAGATTTAGTGATAACAAGACGCTTAAAAAATTTTCGTCGATCTGAATAGGCGAGCGCGCTGCGGGCATAACTAAGATGTCAAACAACGGAGCGCGTCCGCCAGGGCGCGCAAGGCGTGAAGGTGAATTGCTCCACGCGTATCTCGAAGGAGTGATCGAGTATGGCAATGGTTCCGTATCGTCAGGGTTATGGCGTTCTTCCCGTCCCCGGCAATTCCCTGTTCGACATCTTCGACGACATGATGGATATCCCCCGCACCGCGCTTGCGGCCAAGGCATTTCCCATCGATGTCGAGGATAAGGGTGATGCGTACGAGGTGAAGGCCTACCTCACGGGTGTCACCAAGAGCGATCTTGACGTCGAGCTCAACGAGGGCCGTCTCTCCATCTCCGTGACCGTCGAGGAGAAGGAAGAGGACAAGGGCAAGAATTATCTGCAGCGTGAGTTCACGGCGTATTCCGCGACCCGCGGCGTCTATCTCAAGGACGCTGCGAGCGAGGGTCTGTCGGCCACGTTCGCCGACGGGGTGCTGACCGTCACGGTCCCCAAATTCGTCGAGAAGAAGAACGTCACCAAGATCGCGATCGACTAGCGCCGCGCGATTCTCATCGAGTTCCGGTCGAGCCCCGGTGCCCCTGCGGGCATCGGGGCTCTTTCATATCGCCCCCCCCCGCATGGGGTCGCCGGGAACGGGGGGGGGTGGTCGCCTTTCGACCTTCCTGCGCGCGAAGCCGCGACCGAGGGGAGTGCAGAAATTCGATTCATTTGCCGTAGATGCGGCAAATGTTGCGGTAGAACGCATTATATGCTGACGATACACTATGTTGCGCAAAAAGCACACCCAGAGGGAGAGGTTCAGCATGGCTGCGGAAACCAAGGAATTCAAGAGCTATCTCGCAAACAAATGCATCGTCGGCTACGGCATCATCAACGGCATCGTCAATGCGGCGATTTTCTTCGGCATGAACGCATCCGACCCCAGTGTCACCTTCGCGGCTGACAAGGTCCTCGAGGAGATCGTCCTCACCGGCGCCCTTCTCGGCCTGATTCTGACCTGGTGCGTCGTCCCGCTCACCAAAATGGATCTGCGCAAGAACGTGTACAAGGCGGATGTCGAGCGTGACGGCCTCATCGCAAAGCTCCCCGGCGGCGCCTTCACCCTGTCCATTCCCGTGGGGATCGTCGCGGCCGTGGTCGCCGGCATCTTGGCCTGGGTTTTCAGCATGGTCCTTCCCATGCCCCTCACGCGCACCGGCATGATGGTCTTCAAGGGCTGCATGTGCGCCATCGTCGGCTCCCTGTCCGGCTATATCGTCGTGACCCGCACCACCCAGGGGTTTGCATCCGAATCCAAGTAGGACGCCCCGACGCGCCGTCGAGATGAACGAGCCGCCCCCGCGCAAGGGACGATATATTCAATGTGCGCTTTCCATGGCCTCCCGCACGCCCTTGGCGTGCGGGAGGTTTTTTGCCGTATATGGAAAAAATCGACCGAAACTGGAAAAAAGGTTGACGCTTTGCCGTTAATGCGGAAAACGTCCTGCTGGTTAGTTTATGTGGACGGGCGTATTCTCGGGACGATTCGAACGCCCGACATGCCGGTCCCGAGCGTCTCCGCGGAAGCGATGGGGAGCTGATCCGCAGGGGAGGGGATGAGCACGGTCGGCTTCGGGAGTATCAAACGTGGGAGGTAAGGGGCCTTCCACATGAAGAAAGGAAGATGCCATGGCGTCTACTGCAGTCAAAGCGGAGGGGAAGGACAAGTTCCTCGTCCTGCCCATCCTTGTTTTGATCCTCGCCCAGATGGGCACCACGGGTGACAACGGCGCGCTTTCGCTCGCCGCGACCGCCCTCTCCCAGGATCTCGGCGCTACCGTTGCCGATATCCAGCTTGCCAACATGGTCTACTCCCTCATGGCCGGCGCCTTCATGATCGCCGGTGGCATGATGGGCACCATCATCGGATGGAAGAAGAACTTCCGCCTCGGCGCGCTTCTGTGCGCTGCCGGCGAGGTCGTTCTCGCCGTGGCCCCGAACATGACCGTCTTCATCTGGGGTGGCCGTACGCTCGTCGGTTTCGGCGCCTCGTTCATGATCCCGTCGGTCCTGGGCCTCGTTCCCAAGATCTACCACGGTAAGAACCGTGTTCTGGCCTTCGGCTGCATCGGCGCCGCATCCGGTCTTTCGGCCCTGCTTCCGCTGCTGCTTTCCGTGGTCCTGATCGCCTTCGGCATGCGCGTCACCTTCTTCGCGCTCGCCGCTTACTTCGCCATCGTCTTCCTGCTCTCCTTCAAGCTTCCCGAGATCGAGCAGAACGACGGCAAGCTCAAGTTCGACGGTATCGGCGTGACCCTCGCCGCCCTCGGCCTCTTCCTGTTCCTCGTCAGCGTTTCGCGCATTTCCGCCTGGGGTCTCGTCGAGCCCTTCCCGGCTTGCCCGTTCACCCTCTTCGGCATCTCCCCCTGCCTGCCCATGGCCATTCTCGGCCTCGTGATCCTGGCCATCATGGTCAAGGTCGAGAAGCGCGTCGAGGAGAAGAACGGCTTCGCCCTGCTTCCGCAGTCCTTCCTTAAGACCCCGCAGGTGCTCGCCGGTCTGGCCGCCTCTGCCATCACCTTCTTCTTCATGGGCGTGCAGTCCATCCTGATGGCTCCCTACCTGCAGCTCGTCGCCGGCTGGAGCCCCGCGATCGTCGGTGTCCTGTCCATCGTCGTCGGCATCCCGACCTTCGCCTTCTCCATCGGTATTCCCAAGTGGATGCCCAATGCCAACCCCCGCCGCGTCATCGAGGTCGGCTACATCGTCCTCGCCGCGGCCCTGGCCGTCATGGCCTTCTCCGTGACGCTCGACTCCGCCTCGCTGCCCGGCATCGTCGTCGGCTGCATCCTGGCCGGCTCCGGCGCCGGTATCGTCTCCGCCCATGCGAACAACGTCGTCGCCCTTGCCGTGAACGAGCGCGACGCCGCGCAGTCCGGCGGTATCCAGACCACGATGCGCAACGTCGGCCAGGCGATCGGTATCGCGCTGCTCGGCGCGGTCATGCTCTTCGGCATCACCAACAACGTGATCGACGGCGCCAAGAAGGACGATCGCATTTCCGAGGCCACCGTCGCCGCCATTTCCGAGCGCAACATCGACCTGACCTCCGATGACGCCTTCCGTGCCTCCATCAAGGACATCCCCATGTCCGAGACTGAGCGCGACGCCCTCGTCGAGGTCAACGCCGAGGCCCGCTTCAACTCCACCCGCATCTCCTACGGCGTGGGCGCGGTCATCATCCTGCTCGGCCTGCTGACCACCCCCGCCATCAAGACCTTCAAGAAGGAAGAGGCGTAAATCGTCATGAAGAAGCTGTACTTCAACGGTGACTTCCTGCCCATGACGGGCGAGGGCGACTCGTTCGAGGCCCTCGTGGCCGAGGATGGCGTCATCGCCTTCACCGGCTCGCTCGCCGATGCCCGTGCCTTTGCCGCCGACGCCGAGGAGATCGATCTCTCCGGTGCCTGCCTGATGCCCGGTATCATCGATCCCCACAGCCATATCGCCGGTTCCAATCAGTATGTCGTGGCCGCGCAGCTCGATGGCTGCACGAGCTTCGATGACATCGTCGAGGCCATGACGGCTTTCGGCGAGAAGAACGCCATCGGACCGGATAGCGTGATCATGGGCGTGGCCTACGATCAGAACTCGCTGGTCGAGGGGCATCACCCCAATCGCCACGTGCTCGATCGCGTCTCAACCGAGATTCCCTGCCTGGCCATTCACGCTTCCAGCCATATGCTGGTCGCCAACACCAAGCTTCTCGAGCTCGCCGGCATCACCGCCGAGACCCCCGATCCCGAGGGCGCCCGTTACGGCCGTGAGGCCGACGGCGTGACGCCGGACGGATTCTGCGAGGAGCCCAATGCCATGTGGCCGGTCTTCGGCCAGGTTCAGCCGCGTCAGAAGTTCGACATGGACAAGATGATCCTGCAGATGCAGGACGTCTACCTGGAGCATGGCATCACCACCTGCCAGGAGGGCGCCACCACGGCCGATTACGCCGCCCTGTTCGCGGGCATGGCCAAGAAGGGCCTGCTCAAGATGGACGTCGTGAGCTACCCGATGCACGGTGAGGACGTCGACAAGATCTTGGCCGACCACGCCGAGTTCGACTCCCAGGAGTACACGAACCACTTCCGCTTCGGTGGCCTGAAGATGTTCTTCGACGGTTCCCCGCAGGGCCGCACCGCGTGGATGACCGAGCCGTACACGCTCGGTGATGAGGGCGAGGGCTATTGCGGTTACGGCACCATCTCCGACGAGGATGCCTACGACTACATGCGCAAGGCCATCGACGGCAACCATCAGCTGCTCGCCCACACCAACGGCGACGCGGCCGCCGATCAGTATCTCCGCGTGTACAAGCGCGCGCTCGAGGATTCGCCGAACCCGCGTAAGCACGAGCTGCACCCGGTCATGGTCCACTGCCAGACCGCTCGCCGCGACCAGTACGAGAAGATGCCGGAGATCCACATGATCCCGACCATCTTCACCAACCACATTTGGTACTGGGCCGATGTGCACCTGAAGAACTTCGGTCAGGAGCGCGGCAGCCGCATCTCCGCCGTGCGTGACGCGCTCGATTGCGGTCTGCGCCCGACCTTCCACACCGATTGCCCGGTGCTTCGTCCGAACCTCTTCGAGAGCGTTTGGTGCGCCGTCGAGCGTGTGACCAAGTCCGGCGTCCAGCTGGATGAGTCTCAGAAGATCACCGTGTACGAGGGACTCGAGTGCATCACCAAGAACGGCGCGTTCCAGTACGGTGAGGAGGATCGCAAGGGTACCCTCGAGGTCGGTAAGCTGGCCGACTTCTGCATCGTCGAGCACAACCCCCTCAAGGTCGACATCGACGAGCTTCGCGATCTCAAGGTCCTCGAGACCATCAAGGAGGGCGAGACCATCTGGAAGGCCTAGCGCCTCTCGCGGTATCGCTTACATGGGCTTGAGGCCCGACGGGAAGACGCCCGGCGCATCGCGCGTCGGGTGTCTTCCCATATCGATGCGTCTTGGCTTCCTCGGCGCGACGATCGGCTACATCTCGCGAGGGGCCAACCCGGCCGCGACCAGCCTGCGCCGGAAGGTCTGTGTCAGGGCGCCCAGCACGCGCTCGTCGGACAGGGAGACCGCGAGGACCGCGGCATGAGTGAGCCGCACCCGCCTGAACGGGATCTGGGTGTCGATGGCGTACAGCCTGCTTGCGGTTCGACCCGCCTCATGGGAGAAGTAGGTCAAGATGAGCGTGCTGTCGCAGGTGAAGGAGCATATCTCAAATACTTTTCGGAATTCGTCCCGCGTGCCGCCCCACATGTTCTCGCGCGTCAGTTCGCGGCACAGCGCATCTCGAAGCGATTCCCCCTCGGTTTGGGGAAGTTCGAGCGTGGGGAGGTCGTCATCGACGGTCCCCTCGCCCTCGGAGCGGTGCTGTGCGATGGAGAGGATGGTGTCGTTGATGTATCTGCGGTCGCGTTCGGTAATGGCGCTCGAGATGACCGCGACGGGGAGGGATGTTTCGATCGGGTCGAAGGAGATCAGGAAGTCGAGCCCGTCCAATGGGGCGCTCCCGTCCGCCTGCTCGCTTTCGGGGATCACGCGGGCGATGCGCATGAAGGGCAGGAAGCGCTCGATGCGGTCGCGCGCGAACAGCACCTGCTCGACCCCGCAGTTCACCACCAGTCCGGCACGCCACGTGTCGCTTATCGCGATGCCGTCCATGTAATCGAGCATGAGCATCGCGATGCGCGTGAAGTCGGTTTCGTAGAGGTCGATCTGAGCGAGGGGCTGTATGTCGCGCATGATCTGGGCGAGGCGCATGAACAGCGTCATATTCTCGAAGCGCACGGTCCAGGAGATCTCGGGCGGCAGGGCGATGGCGCGCCCGAGCCTCTTGTGCGTGACACCCGCCTCGAACAGCATGGCGAGCGGTTTGCGCAGGTGCGGGGCGGGGCGGGTGCCGTATCGGTCGGAAAGGGCGATGAAGAGGTCATCGGCCAGATGCGCCGAATCGCGATCGGGTGCGTAGGCTTCCTGGAAATCGGGCGTCCAGCGGCGCGCCGCGACCGAGAACAGCTCTATGACCACGGCCCTCTCTCCCGGGCCGAGGGTGATGCCGTAATGCGCCTCGATATGGCCGAGGAGCACGGCGAACGCCGGTGGGACGGCCCCGGCGTGCGCGGGGATGCCCTTCCCCTTGCGGATGCGCAACGTCATGACCTGAAGGTAGATCGCGAGTTCGTGGCGAGCGTTGTCGGTGAAGGGGAAATCCAGGGCGCGCTCCACCGCCTCGATCTCGTCGAAGAGGAACTGACGGTCCTCGCCGAGGAGCTGCGGCTCCACCCGGCGCTTCATGGCGGTCGGGGCGAGCTCGAACAGGCTGTGCGTGACGAAGAAGCGTATGTTCTCCTCGGGGCCCACGACCGTGAGGCGATGCCCGCGCTCGATGCGCGCCCCGTAGGGATAGAGCATCTCGTTCCACGAGCGGATGTCCTCTTGGGCCTGCTGCTTGTTGGTGAGTATGGCCCGCGCGAGCGATTCGACGGTGTAATCGCCGCGATAATCGCAGATGAGCAGTAAGATTCCCCGGTAGAAACGGTCGAGCGCGGGGTTCATGGAGAGCGCCCGCTCCTTGACCAGGCCGAGGATGCGCTCACGTTCCGCCGGGCTCGGGTTGAGCTGGATGCCGGTCCCGCGTTTCGAGGAGGTGCGGACCGTGAGTCCGTTTTGCTCCAGGAAGGCATTGATGGCGGCCACGTCGTTTCGGACGGTGCGCTCGGAGCACGAGAGCTTGCCCGCGAGCGCGGCGGTGGGCATATAGCTCGTGGCGAACACGAGCGTTTTGAGAAGGTTGGCCTGACGGCGGTTGATGTCCACGTTCTCATCTCCGAACATCTCATCGGCGACCGGTGCTATCGGAGAATTTGCCGCATATCAGGCAAACTCACTGTAGTCATAGATTAGCGATATTCATATGATGAAGATACCTACTTTTTGTTATGGCGCGAATAAAGCGCCATTGGATGGTGATAGCCATGAGTTTCGCGTGCAGGCGTAAGGGCCGTGACGATGAGGTCCGGGGAAGCACCGGCCCCATCGGTTCCAAAGCCGCCCTCTCCCTCGCGGTCTTGGCCATGGCGCAGTTGGGCGTCTCCGCCGACAACGGTGCGTTCTCGGTCGCGATGTCCGAGATGATGAGGGTGTTTAGCTGCTCCGTCTCAGATGTCCAGCTCGCGAACACGGTGTATGCCCTCATGGCCGGAACGTTCATGCTCGCCAGCGGATTGCTCGGCTTGATGGTCGGCTGGCGCCGCACGTTCGTGGGCGGCATGGTCCTCATCGCCGCCGGAGAGGCGGTCACGGCCCTCGCGCCCGTCATAGAGCTGCTGATTTGGGGAGGGCGCCTTGCCGTCGGCGTCGGCGCGAGCCTGGTGATCCCATCGGTGCTCGGCATGGTGCCGCTGCTGTTCGATGGCGACGAGCGCAAGCAGGCCTACGGCGTCGTCGCCGGATCTGCCGCCCTGGCGACCATCGTTCCCATTCCGCTCGGGATGCTCGTGGATGGCTTCGGTTTCCGTTTCACCTTCGGCGTCCTCGTCGCCTACTTCTCCATCCTCGTCGTCGCGAGCGGCGCGTTGCCCGCCTCGCAGCCGCACGTCTCGAGGAAATTCGACTTCCCCGGCGCCGTTCTGGCCTCCCTGGGTCTATTCGCCGTGATGTTCGGCCTTTCCCGCGTTTCGGTGTGGGGCGTTGCCGATCCGCTGCCCACCGCGCCGTTTGCCGTCCTCGGCTTGTCCCCGGCGCCGTTCATCGTCGCCGCGGGCCTGGCGGTGCTGGTCGTGCTCGTGCCGGTCGAGTCCTGGATGGAGCGGTCCCACGGCGTGGCGATCCTGCCGTCGAGCTTCTTGGGGAACTCGCAGGTCCGTTCCGGCGTCGTCGCGATCGCGCTCCCGTTTTTCTACATGGGTGCCCAGGGCCTCGTCGCCACGTCGTTCTATCAGCTGGTGGTCGGTTTGGGCGGCACCAGCACGGCGCTTTTGGGCATAGCGTCGGGCGCTCCCATGCTCGTGCTCGCCATGGGCATCCCGCGCAGGTACCCCCAGGCGAATCCGTGGTTCGTGGTGCGCTGCGGCTATGCGGCCATAGCGGCCGGTGCGGTCTTGACCGCCATCGGCGTGCGCGGATCCTCCCTGAGCGCCATCATGATCGTCGGCACGCTGTTCGGCGGCGCCGGGGTCGGAATGGTGAACTCGCAATCGAACAACCTCGTCGCCTCCGCCGTGCCCGCCCGCGACGCCCAGCAGTCGGGCGGTGTCCAGGGGGCCGCGCGAAACTTGGGGTTGGCGCTCGGGTCCGCCGTCATGGGGTCGGTGCTGCTGGTCGCGGTGAACATGGGACTCGATGCGCGCGTCGAGTCGATGACCTCCCTTGACGAGCCCGTTCGCGCGGCGCTCGAGCAGACCGTCTACACCTATGAGGGGGATTCGGCCTTTTCGACCCGCATGGAGGGCATGGGTGTCTCCGAGTCCGTGGCCGGAGAGCTGATCGAGGCCAACCGCGAGGTCCGCGCCAATGCCGGTGTCATCGCGATGTCGACCGTCGCCGCGCTCGCGGGGCTCGCGCTGTTCACCACGTTTCCCAAAAGGCCCAAGGCTGCGGCGGGGGAGTAGGGGCCTCGCGTGCCGCGCCGGCGTGCGGGATCGGCCGTTTGGCGTCACTGGATGGAGAAGGGGCGATTCTGGCCGGCGGGGCGGATGTGAAGGTCGGCGGCACCGCCCGGGCGCCTGAGCGTCGCCCTTGAACCGAGCTCATCGTCGAGTTCGGCGCCCAGGGCCGCGGCGAGCGCGCGAACCGCCAGGCTCGGGCGGTTGTTCTCCTGGGAGATGTGCATGGCCACCACGTGCTCCGTGCGCTCGCTCACGAGGGCGGGCAGGGCCTCGGCCGCCTGCGCGTTGGAGAGATGCCCGCGGTCGGAGGATATGCGGTCCTGCAGGTGGCGCGGGTAGGGGCCGCAACGGAGCATCTGCGTGTCGTGATTGCTCTCGAGAGCGAGGATGCGCGCATCCGCCAGCAGCTCCATCGCGAGCGGCGGCAGCATGCCCGTATCGGTGGCGTAGCCGATCGCGTCGCCCGCGCATGAGAAACGGAACCCCACCGGGTTCGTCACGTCGTGCGAGGTGGGAAAGGTCTCGATGCGCACGCCCGCGACCTCGAGCGCATCGCCGGGGGCGAAGGTCTCAAAGCCGAGGCAGCTGAGGTATCTGCGCCCATCCACCGTGCCCTCGCTGGCGAGCAGGGTGCCGTTGAAGATCTTGACCCACACGGAGATGCCGCTCACATGGTCGGTGTGCTCGTGCGTGAGGATGAGCGCCCGCACGTCTCGTTCGTCAAGCCCCAGCTCGTGCATGCGCTCGAGGACCTTGCAGCGCGCAAAGCCGTTGTCGATCATGATGAGCCCGTCGGGCCCCTCCACCAGCGCGCAGTTCCCGCGCGATCCGCTTCCGAGGACATGCAGATGCAAGGCGTGCCCACATGCATCTTCGGCTCTCGCGCCCGGCTTTCGCCGTTCGGTTGGGGATGCGCTTGCGGAGTGGGTCATGTCCGGTCCAATCAGTACAATACGGGATGGATGAGATGAGCGCGCCGCACGCGGTGCCGCGCGCGTGGATGTGACGGGCCGAAGAGCCTTCCGCCCGTCGTGAAAGGCGACGCATGCCAACGGTTTCACAAAGGTACGGATCCGGGCGCGAGCCACTAGCGCGCGCCGCGGGCGAGGAAGGGCGGGCCCTTGCGGCCCCGGTGGTCCTCATGGTATCAGGAGGCGCGGACTCAACGGCGCTGACCTTGATGGCCTGCACCGGCGAGCTCGACATCGACGATGGGCGCGGCCGCGTCCGCATCGCCCGCGAGCGGCTGCACGTGCTGCACGTGAACCATCATCTGCGCGGCGAGGCATCCGACGGTGACGAGGCCTTCGTGCGCGATTTGTGCGAGCGCATGGGGCTGCCCCTGTGCGTGGAGCACGCCCATTTCGCCGACTTGGGCGGTCGCAACCTCGAGGCGGCCGCGCGCGATGCGCGCTACGCGGCCGCCCGCCGCTACGTGCGCGAGCTCTCGCTGCAATCCGGCACGCCCCGCACCGCGGCCCGCATCCTCACCGCGCACACGGCGAGCGATCGCGCGGAGACGTTTTTCATGAACGCCATCAAGGGGTCGGGCGCCGCGGGCCTTTCGAGCATCCCGCGGCGTCGCAACATCATCGTCCGCCCCCTGATGGATCGCACTCACGGCGAGCTCGTGCGCTACCTGCAGGTCGCCGGCCAGCCCTGGCGCGAGGACGAGAGCAATCAAGATACGGCCTACCTGCGCAACTTCGTGCGCCACCGCCTGATGCCGCTGGCCGCCGAGCGCAACCCGGGCGTGGCGCGCAGCGTGGGGGCGGCCTGCGACATCTTGGGCGATGAGGACGCCTTCATGTCCCAGCTCGCGGCCACCGCCCTGCGCAGCTGCACGCGGCGTGAGGGGGCGGGCCTCGTCGTCCTGGACGCCGACCGCCTCGCCGCGGCCGAAGTGGCCATCGCACGGCGCATGGTGCGCCTGTCGGTGAAGAAGGTCGCGCCGGAGGCCCGTTTGGAGATGCGCCACGTCGAGGCGGTGCTCGGCTGTGTGGCGGCGGGGGAGGGCTCGGTCGCGCTTCCCGAGGGCATCGACGCGCGCATCGAGTTCGGCACGCTCGCCTTCCGCACCCCCAGCGAACGCGAGCGTGCGGCGACCGGCTGGTTGCCCGTCCCCGGCTCCATGGCCGTTGCGGGTGGTCGGGTGCTCGAGAGCGCGTTCGTCCACGTCCCCGAAGGCCGCGACGCCGTCAGCCTGGCCCGCGGGCTCAGCGCCGGGGCGGGCGATGGGGCGGTGACCGTGATCGACGCCGCGGCGTTGGGGTACGCATCGCGCGACCTGCAGCGACTCGCCGAGGACCAGCGCTGGGGGGCCTCGGCCTCCCAGGGAGGGACGGGCGACGTCCGACTGTGGGTGGACGGCCCGGCGGCGGGCGACGTGATGTGCCCCCTGGGGATGCAGGGGCGCAGCAAGAAGCTCTCCGATCTCATCAACGAGGCGCACATCCCCCTCGCCGAGCGGGCGGCCGTCCCGGTCGTGCGCAGTTCGCCGGGGGGCGCGATCGCATGGGTCGCGGGAGTTCGCGCGGATGAGCGCTTTAAGTGCACCCCTACTAGCTCTATGCTGGTAAAATTGACAATTCGTCCCATTGGCGACGTGTAGCGCCCCCGAATGAGGGTATGCTTCAACCATCTTGTACGTGCATGCGAAAGGGAAGTCATGGAAACGATGCATCCTGATGTCGAGAAGGTCCTGTTCTCCGAGGAGGACATCGCGAATATGGTCAAGCGCCTGGGCGCCCAGATCTCGGAGGACTACAAGGGCAAGGACCTGGTCCTCATCGCCGTCTTGCGCGGTGCCGTCGTGTTCATGGGCGACCTGATGCGCGCCATCGACACCGACCTGGCCATCGACTTCATGGCCGTGTCCAGCTATGGCAACGGCACCAAGTCCTCCGGTACCGTCCGCATCATCAAGGACCTCGACATCGACATCAAGGATCGCGACGTCTTGATCGTCGAGGACATCCTCGATTCCGGTCTCACCCTCAAGTACCTCATGGCCAACCTCGCCAGCCGCGGTCCGGCCTCGCTGGAGGTTTGCACCTTCCTGTGGAAGGACGTCGAGGGCAAGCAGGCCGCCATCGATCCCAAGTACGTGGGCACCCACTGCCCGGACGAGTTCGTGGTCGGTTATGGCCTGGATTACGCCGAGCGCTATCGCAACCTGCCGTATGTGGGCATTCTCAAGCCGGAGGTCTACGCATAGCATGACCGACTGCAGCGAAGAGTGCGTTTTGGGCGCCGCCACCCTCATGGCCGAGGGCGGCGGCGCCGGTCCGAACGGCCAGGGCCCCACGCCCCCCGGCGGCGTGAACGGCGGCCCGGCCGCCGGCGGCCCCAACCGCCCGATCGGCCCGAGCCGCATGAACTACATCTATCTCGCCATCGCCTGCATCCTCATGGGCTCCCTCTTTTGGAACCTGGGCCGTGGGACGAGCCAGGGCGGCAAGCCCGTGGAGTTGCCCACGAGCGAGTTCGTGGCCGCCGTGAAGGCCAATCGCGTCGACGAGGCGACCTATACGGTGCTCGACGGCACGGTCGAGGGCACCTATTGGCCCGAGGGAAAGAAAAAGAAGGAGGGCAACCTCGAGCGCTTCTCCTCCACTTACGTGGGCTCCGACGCCCTGGCGGAGCTCATGGCGGCCCATCCCAAGACCGTCTACAAGGTGGACACCGAAGACCCCGACATGCTGATGAACCTGTTGGTGGCGATTCTACCCACCGGCTTGCTCATCGTCGTCATGATCTACTTCATGCGCCAGATGGCCGGCGCCAACAACAAGGCGATGCAGTTCGGCAAGACGAACGCCAAGACGACCGCCGGCACGCGCCCCAACGTCAAGTTCAAAGACGTCGCCGGCATCGACGAGGCGGTCGAGGAGCTGGAGGAGGTCCGCGACTTCCTGGCCGACCCCGAGCGGTTCCGCAAGCTCGGCGCCAAGATCCCGCGCGGTGTGCTGCTGGTCGGTCCCCCCGGCACTGGTAAGACCCTGCTGGCCAAGGCCGTCGCCGGCGAGGCGGGCGTGCCGTTCTTCACCATCTCCGGCTCCGAGTTCGTCGAGATGTTCGTGGGCGTGGGCGCCTCGCGCGTGCGCGACCTTTTCAAGAACGCCAAGGAGCAGTCGCCCTCGATCATCTTCATCGACGAGATCGACGCGGTCGGCCGCCAGCGCGGCGCCGGCTTGGGCGGCGGCCACGATGAGCGCGAGCAGACGCTCAACCAGCTGCTCGTCGAGATGGACGGCTTCGAGGAGAACGAGAGCGTGATCCTCATCGCCGCCACCAACCGCCCCGACGTCCTCGATCCGGCGCTGCTGCGCCCGGGTCGCTTCGACCGTCAGATCACGGTCGATCGCCCCGATGTCCGCGGCCGTGAGCAGATCTTGCGCGTGCACGCCGAGAACAAGCCGCTCGACACCGATGTCAGCTTCGAGAAGCTCGCTCAGCTCACCGTGGGTTTTGCCGGCGCCGACCTGGCGAACCTCCTCAACGAGGCCGCGCTGCTCACCGCCCGGCGCAATCGCTCCCTCATCTCGATGGACGAGATCGAGGAGTCCATGGAGCGCGTCATGGCGGGCCCGCAGCGCAAGAGCCGCGTGATGACCGAGGCGGAGCGCCGCATCATCGCCTACCACGAAAGCGGCCACGCCTTGGTGGGCCATGTGCTTGAGAACTCCGACCCGGTGCACAAGATCTCGATCATCAGCCGTGGCCAGGCGCTCGGGTACACGATGCAGCTGCCAGCCGAGGACCACTTCCTCAGGTCGCGTCGCGAGATGCTCGACGATCTCGTCGTGTTTTTGGGCGGTCGTGTTGCCGAGGAGCTCATGTGCGACGACATCACCTCCGGTGCGAGCAACGATTTGGAGCGCGCCACGAAGATGGCCCGCGAGATGGTCACGCGGCTTGGCATGAGCGCGGAGCTCGGCACGCAGGTGTTCGGCGAGGCTCAGCATCAGGTGTTCCTGGGTCGCGACTACGCCGACCATCAGGACTACTCCGAGGAGACGGCGCGCCGCATCGACGCCGAGGTCCAGCGCATCATGCGCGAGGCCCACGAGCGCGCGGTGGAGATCATCTCCGAGCGCCGCGAGCAGATGGACCTCATGGCCCGCGTCCTGCTCGAGCGTGAGACGGTCGAGGGCGATGCCGTGACCGCCCTGCTCGACAATGAGTGGGATGACTATCTCGAGCGCGAGAACGATATCGTCGCCGCCAAGGAGGCCCGCAACGATGCGGCCGCAAACGGCGCCGATCCGGCCGTGGTGGACGCCGAGCGAGCCCGTCGCGCCAAGCCGCGCCAGAGCGATGAGGAGATCGCCGAAGAGGCGGCCGCGTTCGCGCAGGCTGCCCTTGCGGGCGATCGCGAGCCTGGGGATGACGAGGACCCCGAGGCCGATGGGCGACCTCGAAGCGACTCGTAGTTTATCGATGTGGCGCGATGTGCCGGCGGTGCGATACACATGCCCGCCGGCACATCGCCCATATACGCACCTATTTGACGATGAATGCCGGTGTTGAGAGAGGGGAAAGCGATGGGTTATTCGATTTTGGGCGATGTGCATACGCATACGCTGTATTCGCGTCACGCTTATTCGACGATCGAGGAGAACGTGCGCGCCGCCGCCGAGGCGGGTCTGGAGATCCTCGGTTCGGCCGATCACTTCAGCGGCATGCTCTATCCCGAGCAGCACTTGCGCAACTTCCAGTACCTGATCAACATGGGGGTGTGGCCGCGCACCTGGCACGGGGTCACGCTCTTGCATGGTTGCGAGGCTGACGTGGTGGGTCTCGATGGGGCGCTGTTCGGCCAGGACATCGTCGTGCATTGTGATATCACGGGGCGCGACCTGGGCGTGGAGCGCACGTTGTTCGACCGTGCGACGGGCAACGCCGATTACGTGATCGCAAGCGTGCACGACGGGACGTTCGCCGAGGGGGCATCGGTGTCCCAGGTGACCGATATGTACGTCGCCGCCCTGGAGCAAGAGAAGGTGTTCATCCTCGGCCACACGGGTCGCTCGGGCCTGCCCTACGACATCGACACGGTGCTGACCTGTGCCAAGGAGCGCCATAAGCTCATCGAGATAAACGAGCACTCTCTCGAGACGGGCGAGCGCTATCACGGTGTATGCCGCTCGATCGCAGAGCGCTGCGCCGAACTCGGCGTGGGCGTGACGGTGTCGAGTGACGCGCACGTGGCCCCGCGCATCGGGCAGTTCCCCACGGTGGAGCGCATGCTCGAGGAGATCCACTTCCCCGAGGAGCTCATCATGAACCGTGGCCGTGAGCCGTTCTTGCGCGAGCTGGCCGCCGCCGGCGTGCGCGACTTGAGATAGCGCCCCGGGGATCGCACGTCGAATCCGACCGGCGGTCCGACTCGAGGCTTTCATCACAGAAACGTAAGAGTTTCGTCACATGCGCATCCCCCTCCCTTGGTATTCTTGGGCGAATGATTCGGCCTGAGGAGGGGAGGGGTGCGCGTGGATGGACGGACACTCTGTCGCGGGCCGGTGCTTCGGCGCGTGTTGAGACGCCTGCCGTGCGCCCTGCTCGCCTTGGGCCTGACGGTGGCGCTCGTCTCGACCGGGGTTCTCGTCACGCGTCGGGCGCAAGAGCTCACGGGGCGCGGGGCCGTGGAGCAGCCCGGCCTGGATGCGGCGTATGCGCAGGCGCCCGATGACCCGGTGTCCGGGGCCGAGCCCGTGCGTCCCGCGCGCTTCGCGACCAACCTCACCTACACGAGCCTCGACGCCCCGGATGACGGCTCGGCGGTCGCCCGCGTGATGTGGGACGATGCGTGGTTTGCCGCCGACGAGGGCGCCTACAACCACGAGCTCGCCCAGACATCATCGGTGCTGGCCGCGCTCGCCTACGCGGAGTCGGGTTATTACCAGGCGCGCGGGGACCATCCGCCGTATATGGAGAACGCCCTGGCCTCCCTGGGGTTCGGCGAGGTGTCCACCGAGTCGTACCGCTATCGCAGCAAGGTGGTCGATGAGGTGCTTGACCTGGCGACGGGGGATGCCGATGGCGCGGCGTACACGATTGCCCGCAAGCGCCTGGATTCCGGGGACGGGGATCCTGCACGTGATCTCATCCTGGTGAGCGCGCGGGGCAGCTATGGATCGGAATGGCTGAGCAACCTCGACTTGTCTCGGGACGAGGGCGGCGACCACGGCGGCTATGTGCGCGCCGCGCGTGAAATCGGGGCCGAGGTCGTCTCCTGGGCCGAGGAGTCGCGATCGCGCGGCGCGGCGGTGTCGGTTCTGTTGGTGGGCCATAGCCGCGGCGGCGCCATCGCGAATCTCGTGGCCGCCGAGCTCGACGACCGTCGCGCGCAGGCGGGTGCCGCGGCGTCCTTTGGCCCCGTGTACGCCTACACCTTCGCCGCCCCGGCGACCACCCTCGCCTTGGACGCGCGTTCGGAGCGTTACGGCAACATCTTCAATATCGCCAACCCTTCGGATATCATGCCCTATTTGCCGCTTTCGGCGTGGGGGTATGGGCGCTACGGAGTCGACCTCGATCTGCCGAGCGTCGGTCGAGCGGACTTCGATCGCCTTGATAGCGAGATGCGTGCCGTGTACCGCGCGTCGGTGGGGGTGGAATGCGCCGCCGATGCCGCCGACGTCCTCATCGTCCGCGTGGCTTGCGATGACATCGCCGCCGCGGTGGGTTCCGCCGAGGAGCTCGTCACGCCTGCCGGCGCGTTCACGGCGCTTCGATTGCTGGCGACGCACGTCGATCCCGTTCGGGTCCTTTACAGCCACTATCCCAGCACCTACATCGCATGGTTGTCGGTTATCGACGAGTCTCAAATGGGGACAGGTGCAACCCGAGGCATGCTTTAAACGAACCCGCCCTCGGAATCGGATGAGGTTCGATTCCGAGGGCGGGTTTTTTCCATCTCAATTTTCAGCTGTCCCCGTTTGAGACATCAAGGGCGTGCGAGGACGGCGACGGTCTCCACGTGCTCGGTGTGGGGGAACAGGTCCACGGGCGCGAGGCGCTCGAGACGATAGCCGGCGCGACCGAGATGCCCCAGATCGCGGGCCTGCGTGTTGGGGTTGCAACTGATGTAGACGATGCGGCGCGGCGCGAGCGAGGAGGCCGCGTCGAGGAACTCGGGCGTCGAACCGGCGCGTGGTGGATCCATCACCAACACGTCGACGCGATCGCCGCGATGGGCCGCATCGAGCATGTATTCCGTGGCGTCCCGCGCGACGAAGGACGAGGTCTCCTGCAGGTCGTTGAGCTCGGCGTTGCGCAGGGCGTCGCGCACGCCTTCGGGGTTGCGCTCGACGCCGGTCAGGGCGATGCCGAACCCCTGCTTGCGCGCCGATGCCACCGCTGCAAGCCCGATGGTGCCGCTGCCGCAATAGGTGTCGAGGACCGCGTCGGAGCCGGAGAGTTCCATGCCATCGATGGCGAGCCGGTAGAGCACCTCGGTCTGTTGCGGGTTGACCTGATAAAACGATACGGGCGAGATCTCGAACGTGCAATCGAGGAGCCGATCGGTCATGCGCTCCCTGCCCGCGAGGATGCGCGTCTGCCCGCCGAGGATGGCGTTGGTGGCGCGGGGATTGACGTTTTGCGCCACGGTCACGAGTCCGGGGTGGCCCTCGACCAGGCGATGTGCAAGCTCGTCGAGGCGATCTACCTCAAGGGTGCGCGTGACGAGCGTGAGCATGGACTCGTCCGTGCGCCAGCCACTGCGCAGCACGGCGTAACGCAGCTGCCCGCAGCGGCGGTCCTCGTCATATGCGGGAATATGGAGCTCGGTGGCCAGGTGGGCCACGTCGTTGAGCAGCTCGCGCGCGCCGGGCGCCTCGACGGGACATGTGGGGCAGTCGACGATGTCGTGCGTGCCGCGGGCGAAAAACCCTCCGCGTACCGAGCCGTCCGCGGCGGGCGCGAAGGGGGTGGCCGCCTTGTGGCGGAATGCCCGCGGGGAGGCGAGCGGGGCGTCGGCCGCGGTCACGGGCCCGCTCTCGCGCGAGGCTCCCATACCGAGCACGGGCTCGACCCGCACATCCCAATCGAATTGCGCGAACAGCGGTTCGAAGAGCTCTCGCATCGCCGCGTGCTTGCGTGCGAGCTGCTTGCGGTAGGGCAACCCGAGCCATGCGCAGCCGCCGCAGCTGTGCATGATGGGGCACGGGGCTCCGGCGTCGGTGTGTTTCGCGGCGGGTTTCCTTGCCATGGCCAGTCCATTCGGTCGTCGTTCTCCTGCACGGTATAGTACCAAGCCCCGTCTTGGAGCGTATGCACGGACATTATGGCCGCGGCGCCTTGATCGCCCGTCTGGCGATGTGTCGCATCTCATCTTTGGGAATGGGATGCCCATCCCCCTTGTACTGCATCGTAGTAAAGTGTTACCCTTGCAACCACCGTGAAAACACTTTAGTTAGATAAAGTACATGAGAGAGGGAGAACCATGGAGAAGGTTGAAAAGCGTTTTGGGGGCATCGTCGCCCGACCCGTCGCCGAGTTTGTTTGCGCGGGGGACCTCAAGGTCGCACGCGGCCCCGGCGTGCCGCGCCGCTCGCTTGCGGCTGCGTTCGCGTCGGCCGTAATGATGCTTGCGCTGTTGGTCGGCTGCGGCGGAGCTCCCACGGGCGATGCGGGAAGCACCCCTGCCCCCGACGCGCGCCCCGACGCCTCCGCCAGTGCCACCGGTACGCTGATCGTCGGCTTCGACCAGGCCTATCCGCCCTACGGCTATGTGGGCGACGATGGGGAGTACGCCGGATTCGACTTGGATCTCGCCCGAGCGGTCGCCGAACGTCTCGACTGGGGCATCCAACCTGAGCCCATCGACTGGGATGCCAAGGACGCCCTGCTCAAGTCCGGTGCCATCAACTGCATTTGGAACGGTTTCACCATGGAGGGCCGCGAGGATGACTACACCTTCTCCGATCCGTATATGTTCAACGCCCAGGTCGTCGTGGTCCGCGCCGACAGCGGGATCTCCGGGCGTTCCGACCTGGCCGGCAAGACCGTGGTGACCCAGGCCGATTCGGCCGCCGAGAAGGTGCTTGCCGAGGACGCCTCCGACCTCGCCGCCACATTCGCGGCGCTCGAGACCATCGGCGAGTACAACACCGCGTTCATGCAGCTCGAGTCCGGTGCCGTGGATGCCGTGGCCTGCGATTTGTCCATCGCCCGCTACCAGATGGCCGCCAACCCCGGTGTATATCTCACGCTCGCCGAGTATCTTGCCGAGGAGAATTACGCCGTCGGCTTCAGGAAAGGCGACGATGCCACCGCCGAGAAGGTGACCGAGGCGCTCAGGGCCCTCTATGAGGACGGGACGGTCGGGCAGATCACGGCCAAGTACGAGGATCTGGGCTTGAGCATGGACAACTGGCAGGTCAAGTAAGCGCCCGGGTATGGCGCGCCGAGGTTCCATGCCCGTGCGCGCCCTTCACGTACGCGACGGGCCCGGGGAAGGGGCGACATTCAGGTGGGTATCACGACCATGATGCAGATGCTGGGCGAGGGATTCGCCACCAGCTTGCAGATCTTCGCGCTCACGCTCGTCGGCGCCCTGCCGCTCGGCGCCGTGGCGGCGGCGCTGCGCATGTGCCGCCTTGCGCCGGTGCGTCTCATCGCGCGGGCCTACATCTCGGTGATGCGGGGAACACCCCTCATGCTCCAGATGTTCGCCATATATTTCATGCCGTTCTACGTCTTTGGCGTCCAGCTCACGCCGTCGTCGAAGTGGCAGGCGGCGGTCATCGCGTTCATCGTGAACTATGCCGCGTATTTCGCCGAGATTTATCGCTCCGGCTTGCAGTCCATTCCGCGCGGGCAGTACGAGGCCGCCGAGGTCTTGGGGTATTCAAGGCTTCAGACGCTCGTGTTCATCATCGTCCCGCAGGTGGTCAAGAGGGTCATGCCGGCCATCGGCAATGAGGTGATCACGCTGGTCAAGGACACGTCGCTCGCGTTCGCCATCGGCGTCGGGGAAATGTTCTCCACGGCCAAGGCGCTCGTCGCCTCGCAGGTGAGCATGGTCCCGTTCGCCCTCGCTGCGGCCATCTACTGGGCGTTCAACTTTGCAGTGGAGCTCGTGCTCGGGCTTGTCGAGAAGCGGCTCGCCTACTACCGCGATTAGCGGGGAAGCCGCACGGGCCCGCGCGTCGCGGTGCGCGGGCCCGTGCATCGATTTGAAGGATGGTTCCCATGCCCCCAGTCGTCTCGATTGAAAACGCGCGCAAGGCCTTTGGGGCGGCCGAGGTCCTGCGCGGCATCTCGCTGGAGGTCGCCCGCGGCGAGGTCGTCGCGGTCATCGGGCCGTCGGGTGGTGGCAAGTCGACGCTCTTGCGCTGCATGACGCTGCTCGAGAGGCTCGATGCCGGCTCCCTGTCATACGGCGAGGTGGACGTGGCGGCATCCGGTGCGGGCGGCGCGAGCGTGTATGCCGAGCGCGATGTGCTCAAACGTGCGCGCGCCAGGTTCGGCCTGGTATTTCAGAATTACAACCTGTTTCCCCACTTCACGGTGATGCGCAACATCATGGACGCGCCGATCCGCGCGCAACGTCGCGAGCGCGCCGAAGTGCAGCGGCGCGCATGGGGGCTGATCGAGCGCATGGGGCTCTCCGGCTGTGCGGATAAGGTCCCCTGCCAGCTCTCGGGGGGACAGCAGCAGCGCGTGGCCATCGCCCGCGCGTTGGCGATGGACCCCCAGATCATCTATTTCGACGAGCCCACCAGTGCGTTGGATCCCGAACTCACCGCCGGCGTGCTGCGGGTTATTCGAGGCCTTGCGGCCGAGTGCATGACGATGGTCGTCGTCACGCATGAGATGGACTTCGCGCGCGAGGTCGCCGATCGCGTGGTGTTCATGGATGGCGGCGTGATCGTGGAGGAGGGGCCGGCGCGGCAGGTGCTCGACAGCCCGCGCGAAGCGCGCACCCGTGCATTCCTCGCTCGCATCGAGGAGTGACGAAAGCCATCCGCGGTGCCCATGCCGACGCTTGCCGATGGGAGTGCAATCGCCCTCCCGTGCGGGGGTAGGCTCAGGCCATACGGCTGTCGTGCGGGGATGCACAAGGCACCTCGCACGCATTTTCGGCGCGGATGTCCCGCGCTGGGAAAGGGAGGTGTCCCATGGGTGCGCCCAAGACTGGCAATGTGAGGAACGTGGTGCTCGTAGGCCAAGGCGGGGTGGGCAAGACCTCGCTCGCGGAGGCCATGCTCCACCTTTCCGGAAAGACCGCCCGCCTGGGCGGCCACGACGGCACCAAGCCAACGCTCGACTATGACGCCGAAGAGGTCAAGCGCGAGTTCTCGATCTCGACCGCCATCGCCCCGATCGACTGGAAGGGCGCGCGCATCAACGTGCTCGACGCACCTTGCTATCCCGATTTCATCGGCGATGCCTATGCGGCGATGAGCGTGTGCGAGACCGCGCTGTTCGTGGTCGATGCCGCCGAGGGCCCGCAGCCCACCACCGTCAAGCTCTGGTACGCCGCCGAGGACCTGCGCCTCGCCCGCGCCGTGTTCGTGAACCGCGTGGACAAGGAGAATGCCGACTTCGACATGTGCCTCGACATGCTGCGCGAGCGTTTCGGCATGCGCCTGGGCGCCGTCACGCTGCCTTGGGGCACCGGCGAGGATTTCAACGGCATCATCGACCTCGTCCGCATGAAGGCCCGCCATTGCGATGGCACCGAGCAGACCGAGACCGAGATCCCCGAGGAGTTGCGCCCCGCCGCCGAGGCTGCGCACGAGACGCTCTGCGAGCTCGTGGCCGAGGCCGATGATGAGCTCATGGAGAAGTACCTCGAGGGAGGGGTCCTCACCCAGGGGGAAGTCGAGGGCCTGCTCGCCAAGGCCATCGCGCATCGCCTGTTCGTCCCCGTGTTCGCCGGTTCCTGCGTGAAGGAGCAGGGCGTGAACTCTCTCATGGACGATATCGCCACCTATTTCCCCGCGCCTACCGACTACGGCGAGATGCCGCTCATCGATGGCGACGCCCTCAAGATCTCCTCCGATGACGATCGGCCCGTGGTCTTCGACTTCAAGACCCTGAACGACGCCCAGCAAGGTCGCCTGTCCTTCCTCAAGGTGCTCACCGGCACCATCGAGCCGGGTATGGAGCTCGTCAACGCCCGCACCCGCAAGGGCGAGCGCCTGGCGCATCTGTACGTGATGTGCGGCCGCGAGATGACCGAGGTCGGCCATGCCTATGCGGGCGATATCGTGGTTGTTCCCAAGATGGCCTCCGAGACGGGCGACACCCTCTCGGTGACCGGCAAGGTCGAGGCCGCTGCGTTCAAGTTCCCCAACTCCCAGTATCGAATCGCCATCGAGGCCGAGAATCGCTCCGACGAGGACAAGCTGTTCACGTTCATCGAGAAGGCCTGCGAGGCCGACCCGACCATGAGCATCGATCGCGATGAGGAGACGGCCCAGACCGTGATCTCGGCCGTCGGCGAGGCGCAGGTGTCCGTCCTGCTCAACCGCCTTGAGGATCGCACCAAGGTCGCCGCGCACGTCGTGCCGTTGCGCATTCCATATCGCGAGACCATCCGCCGCATCGCCTCCGCCCAGGGTCGGCACAAGAAGCAGACCGGCGGCGCCGGGCAGTTCGGAGACTGCCACCTGCGCGTCGAGCCGTTGCTCGACGGTACCGAGTACGAGTTCGTGGACGAGGTCGTAGGCGGCCGCATCCCGCGCGCGCTCATCCCCGCCGTGGACAAGGGTGTTCAGGAAACCATGAAGGACGGCGTAATCGCGGGATACCCGCTCACCGGCATCCGTGTGGCCTGCTACGACGGTTCCTATCACCCGGTCGATTCCAACGAGATGGCCTTCCGCACGGCTGCCCGCATCGGCCTCAAAAAAGCGTGTGAGGACGCCGACCCCGTGGTGCTCGAACCCATGGAGAACATCACGGTGACGATTCCCGAGAGCTACGCCGGCGCGGTGATGGGCGATGTGTCGGCCAGCCGCGGCCGTGTGACCGGCATGGACTCCAACGACCGCGGAGAGACCGTGGTCACCGCCACGGTGCCCTACGCCGAGCTCGTGGATTACGCCACGCGCCTGCGCTCGCTTACGCGCGGCACCGGCGACTTCACAATGGAGCCGGCCGGCTACGAGCAGGTTCCCTACGATGTGCAGCAAAAGCTCGTGGAGATCTACGAGCACAACCGCGCTCAGGGCAGATAGACCGCGCTCAGGGCGGCGGGATCGCGTGCCGCTTGTCGCGACGCGCTCGGTGCCCCGAGTTTCGGCGTGTAAGGCCCGGTATGTCAAAAGGCATGCCGGGCCTTTACATACGGGGTGGTTGTTTATTGCTTGCCCAATCGGCTCCTTACATGGTTTCGCGTGAGTTTGACGCGGCCGTTGCAGCGTCCTGATGCATGTGCTCGAGGATTAATGGGGCATATGTACACGAATGGATGGAGCAGCATGCCGTATTCTCACAACGCCGATCGCGGCGGAATCTCGCGCCGCGGGTTCGTGACCTTTTCAATCGCCGGCGCGGGTGCGGTCGTCGCCGCTGCGGCCGCGCCCGAGGCCGCCCGCGCAGATGAGCCAGCCTTGGCGCCCGCGCCCACGGATTATCCGAACCAGATCAAGATCGTCCACCTCTCCGATACGCACCTCTTTTCCAAGTGTCTGTACAAGGATTGCCCAGACTTCACGATCGCCGAGAATTCCGACCGCAAGATGTTCCGCGAATCCGGTGACATCATCAAGAAAGCCATGGATGAGATTGTGGCCTACGAGCCCGACCTCGTGATTCTTTCCGGCGACCTCACCAAGGACGGCGAACTCGCCTGCCATCGGGACATTCACGAGATGCTTTCCGGTGCTCGCAAGAAGATCGAAGCTTCCGGTAAGAAGGCGCATTTCTGCGTCATCAACGGCAACCACGATATCAACAACGACCTGAACGGCCGTGATTTTTCCAGCGGTCATGCCGAGCACACCGAACTGGTCGATCCGCTCGCATTCAAGGAACTTTACGCCGACTGCGGTTACGACGACGCCATCGCCATGTTCGACCAGGGCGGCTCCAAAGGCGGCAGCCTCTCCTATGTGGTCCGTCCCGTCAAGGGCGTGACCCTCATCGCCATCGATTCCTGCAAGTACTCCACCGACCAGAACGGCCTGGATGTGGATGAGCACGTTACCTCCGGCGTGGTGGGTGAGAAGCTCCTGCAGTGGGTCGAGAGCCAAGCCAAGCAGGCCCGCGCCGCCGGCGACATCGTGCTCGCGACCCAGCATCACGGCGTGGTCCCGCACTTCTCCATGGAGCCCACGCTCATGGGCGAGTACCTGGTCGACAACTACGAGGAGTGCCAGCGTCGCTACGCCGACGCCGGAGTCTCCGCGGTGTTCACCGGCCATATGCACGCCAACGATATCGCCAGCATCACCACTGAGGCGGGCAACACCCTCTTCGACATCGAGACTTGCGCCACCGTGACCTATCCAAGCGACATCCGCTTCGCGACGCTCGGCTGGGAGCGCGAGGAGGGCACCGCGAACGTCGAGGCCGCACTTGC
>JARIBW010000021.1 GCA_029264355.1 Collinsella sp.
TGGTGCGCCATGGGGGATTCGAACCCTCGACCATCGGATTAGAAGTCCGGTGCTCTATCCAGCTGAGCTAATGGCGCATTTGTCGATAAGTATAGCCGACTCTCGGAGCGAAGGGGCAATCATCGTAAGAGATTGCCGGTGATTGCGTGCAGGGTGCGGGAGGATGTCGTTTTACTTGCATTGCGACATGGTCGAGGTTCGGCAACTGGCTTCCAAACTCACTCCCCAATTTTGCTCAAACGTATTACAATGAACCAGTCGTGTTTATGAGCACGTACGGTTTCACCGCGCGCGCCACACAAAAGGAGTCAGTTATGGTTTCTGATAAGGCCACCCTCGTCAACCCGCAGGGCCTCCACATGCGTCCCGCCGGCCTCTTCGCCTCCACCATGGGCAAGTTCGCCTCCGAGGTCACCGTTGTCGCCCCCGACAAGGAGGTCAACGGCAAGTCTCCGATGGCTCTCATGGCTGCCGGCATCCCTTGCGGCACCGAGGTCGAGGTCAAGTGCGACGGCGCTGACGAGAAGGAGGCCCTGGCGGCCGCCATCGAGCTCATCAAGAGCGGTCTGGGCGAGTAGTTCGCGCGCGAGTCTTGTCTTGATGGCAAACATCTAATCACATAGGTGTAGATTGGCAGGCGTCCTCGCGATACGTGGGCGCCTGTGTTTTTGTTCCCCGTGCGCACGGATGGGGAATGGGAGAGAGGAAACGTAATGTACCAGGGAGTTAACGCTTCTGAGGGCATCGGCATCGGCACCGTCATGGTGGCCGTCGATCCCGATCTGACCTTCGAGCCCCGCGAGGTGTCCGACACCGCCGGCGAGAAGGAGCGCTACCAGGCTGCTCTGGCCGTCTTCTGCGAGAAGACCCAGGCCCAGGCCGACCACATGAAGGTCGCCGTGGGCGAGAACGAGGCCGAGATCATGGCCGGGCACATCATCCTGGCCCAGGATCCGGGCATGACGGACGCGATCAACGGCGCCATCGACGGCGGCGCTTGCGCCGAGCAGGCCCTGGTCGACGCCTCCACCATGTTCGAGAACATGTTCCTCTCCATGGATGACGAGATGTTCCGCCTCCGCGCCGCCGACATCGCCGACATCCGTACCGGCATCCTCGCCGAGCTGCTGGGCGTCGAGGTCGTCGACCTCTCCGTCCTGCCCGAGAACACCGTCGTCGTCGTCCACGACCTGACTCCGTCCATGACGGCGACCATCGACAAGGAGCATGTCGCCGGCATCGTGACCGAGACCGGCGGTCGCACCTCCCACTCCGCCATTATCGCCCGCGCCCTGGAGATCCCCGCGGTCCTCTCTGTGGCCAACAGCTGCTCCGCCCTGCGCAACGGCATGACCGTCATCGTCGACGGCTCCAAGGGCGTTGTCATCGCCGAGCCCGAGGCCGACGTCATGGCCGATTATCAGGCCAAGGCCAAGGCCTTCGCTGAGGAGAAGGCCGCTCTCGAGGCCTTCCGCGGTCAGGAGACCGTCACCGCCGACGGCATCAAGAAGATCCTCGGCTGCAACATCGGCAGCCCCGATGACGTCGCCAACGCGCTCGATCACGATGCCGAGGCCATCGGCCTGTTCCGCTCCGAGTTCCTGTTCATGGACGCCGCCGAGCTTCCGTCCGAGGAGGAGCAGTTCCAGGCCTACCGCAAGGTCGCTTCCGCCCTCAAGGGCGCTCCCGTCATCATCCGCACCCTCGATGTGGGCGGCGACAAGGAGATCCCCTACCTCCACATGGAGAAGGAGGAGAATCCCTTCATGGGCTTCCGCGCCGTGCGCTACTGCCTCGAGAACGCCGACCAGTACAAGGTCCAGCTTCGCGCCTTGCTGCGCGCCGGTGCCTTCGGCGACGTCAAGATCATGATCCCGCTGGTCACCTGCGTCGAGGAGGTCCGCGCCGTCAAGGCCCTCGTCGAGGAGTGCAAGGCCGAGCTCGAGGCCGAGGGCTTCCAGTACGATGCCAACATCGAGGTCGGCGTCATGATGGAGACCCCCGCCGCCTCCCTCATCGCCGACAAGCTGGCCGAGGAGGCCGACTTCTTCTCCATCGGCACCAACGACCTCATCGGTTACACCATGTGCGCCGACCGCGGTAACGACCACATCTCCAACCTCTATCAGGTTTATTACCCGGCCGTCCTGCGCTCGATCAAGAACATCATCGAGAGCGGCGTCAAGGCCGGCATCATGGTGGGCATGTGCGGCGAGGCCGCTGCCGATCCGCTGCTCGAGCCGCTGCTGATCTCCTTCGGCCTGGAGGAGTTCTCCATGTCCGCTCCGAGCATCCTGCGCGCGCGCAAGACGATCTCCCAGTGGACCAAGGCCGAGTGTGACGAGCTCGCTGAGAAGGCGCTCGCCTGCTCCACTGCCGCCGAGGTCAAGGAGCTGCTCGAGGCGGCCGCCCGCTAAGAGCCCTTTGCCGGCTGAGCGCCCGCTTTTCGAAGCCGTCGCTCAGCCGGTATCTTCGTATCTGATGATAAATCGATTCATCTTTTATGTTCCCGACGTTACCGCCCGGTTTGCGATACGCTGTAAGGGCCCGTGCGTCTGATGAGGAGGCTGTATGTTTTACACTCTGACCGCCAATCCGGCCGTCGACATGACGGTTGCCGGCCCCACGCTCTGCCCTGACGAGAACGTTCGCGCCAATTCCGCGAGCTACACCGCCAACGGCAAGGGCCTCGATGTTTCCTTCGCCCTCAAGAAGTTTGGCGTCGACTCCGTCGCCCTCGGCTTCTTCGGTGGCTTCACCGGTAAGTTCATCGTCGAGGAGACCATGAACCTCGGCTGCCTGTGCCGCCCCGTCTGGATCGACGGCGTCACCCGCATCTGCGCCTACATCAACGACGGCGACCATGAGTACGGTGTCCTGAACCCGGGCGCCCCTCTGACCCCTCAGTACGAGGAGGAGCTCTACGACATTCTGGACACCAGCACGGGCATGGACTGCCTGGTCGTGTCCGGCTCCGTGCCTCCCCGCGCCTCCAAGGACTTCCTCGACAAGGTCATGGACCACGCCCAGGCCCGCGGCGCGGACGTCGTCCTCGATCTCTCCTCTGACAAGCTGAAGAGCCTCGCCTCCAAGAAGCCCCTGCTCATCAAGCCGAACCATCATGAGATGCGTGAGATCTTCGGCGTTCCGGTGAACACCGACGACGAGGTCCGCGTGGCCATGAAGCTCGCGCACGAGGCCGGCGTCCAGAACGTCCTGCTCACCCGCGGCAGCCGCGGCGACGCCTACTTCTCAAACGGCGAGGACATCTGGTATGCCAAGCGCGAGTTCAACATCAAGCTCGTGTCCTCCGTCTGCGCCGGCGACTGCACCCTCGCCGCGTTCCTGCTCAAGTGGTACAAGGACCGTGACAACGTCGAGGAGGCCATGAAGCTCGCCATGGCCACCGGCGCCAACGTGGCCGAGAGCGTCGGCCTGGGCGACTTCGGTCGCGTGGACGAGTACTCCAAGCGCGTCGCTGTCCGTAAGCTCGAGCGCAAGTAGCGCATCTGGAACGGGTATTCCCTGAACGCCGCCGCACCCCATTTCGGGGCGGCGGCGTTTTCGTTCGGGGTGATGCTTTTGCCATCTCGATCGACGGGTGGTGACCGTCGGGCATGGATCCCCGCCGATCCGCCGCACGGCCGTGGATACGTCCGCGCAGCGGATCGGCGCCCGTGCCGCGGGCCACGGGCACGGGCGCGCATGCTTGCTATACTTGGGCGCAGACAGAAGGAGGATCATGCAGCATACGACCGATACCACCCTTGCGGGTGACACTCTGATGGGGACGCGTCCCAGCCCGGCCTCGCTGCGCGTCTTGAGTGTCCTCGAGGCCTCCGGACTTGAGGCGTGGATCGTGGGCGGTTGGGTCCGTGATGCCCTTATGGGGGCTCCCGGGCACGATATCGATATATGCTGCAGCGGCACCTGGCAGCAGAGCTCCGCGGCCCTGCGGGCGGCGGGCGTCTCCGTGGTCGAGTCGGGGATCAAGTTCGGGGGTATCACGGCCGTCGTCGAGGGGGAGCGGATCGAGGTCACGGCGTACCGGCTCGACGGCTTCTATACCGACGGGCGCCATCCCGAGAGCGTGCGCCGCGCATCGTGCGTCGAGGACGATCTCGCTCGCCGCGATTTCACGGTGAATGCCATGGCTTGGCATCCCACGAGGGGCTTGCTCGACTGCTACGACGGCCGCGGGGATCTCGCGCGGCGTCGCATCCGCGCGGTGGGGGAGCCCCGACGCCGTTTCGAGGAGGATGCGCTGCGCATGCTGCGGGCGGTGCGCTTCGCCTGCCGCCTGGACTTCGATATGGACGGGCAGACAGCGTTGGCCCTGGCTGAATGCGCGCCTCTGCTCGACCAGGTCGCCCGTGAGCGCGTGGGCATCGAGCTCGAGGGCATCCTCGTGACGCGGCACGGCGGCGACGCCCTCATCCGCTATCCGGAGCTCATGTGCGCGGCCGTGCCCGAGCTTGCCCGCATGCGCGGATTTGATCAGCGCACCCCCTATCATGCGTTCGATGTGTACGACCACACGGCGCGCGTTCTCACGGTGGCGGGCGAGCTCTCGCGGTTCCGTATCGATGGGGGAGACCCGTCGGCTCCGCCGTCGCCCTCTCTCATGTGGGCGGCGCTGTTGCACGATGTCGCCAAGCCCGACTGCTTTACCGTGGATGAACGCGGGCGCGGGCATTTTTACGGTCACCCCAAGGCGGGCGAGGTGAGCGCCGGGAAGATCATGCGCCGCCTCTCCTGCCCCAACGACCTTATCCGCGATGTAGGCCTGCTGATCCGCGACCACGACCGGCCCCTGTCCCCCGATCGCGTCGAGCTGCTCCGTCAGATGCAGCGCTTTGCCCGCTCCGGCGTCGACGTGCCGCGTCTGATGGGCGAGTTGTTCGATCTCAAGCGGGCCGATACGCTCGGCAAAGCTCCCACTTGCTTCTACTACGTGGAGGAAATCGAGCGAATGCGCGAGATGTGCCGTGAACTCATCGCCAATCATGAGGCCTACAGCATCAAGACGCTCGATCTTTCGGGTGCAGATCTCGTCGGGTTGGGAATGACCCCGGGTCCGAGAGTCGGCGAGGCGCTGGCTCGCGCACTCGAAGGGGCTGTCATCGGAGCCGTGCCCAACGATCGCAACAGCCTCCTTGCGTATCTTGGATTCGACGTTCAATCCTCAATTCGTTCATAAATCAAAATTTCTCAAATTTTGGCTTGCATGGATCGATTGGATTCCGTATAGTATTTCCTCGCGTTGAGGCATGACGCGCATCACATTGGGATGTCGTCTAATGGCAGGACAGCGGATTCTGGTTCCGTCAATGGGGGTTCGACTCCCTCCATCCCAGCCATCATGCGCTGTGCTTTGTCGCCTTTGGCCCGTTCGTCTAGCGGTTCAGGACGCCGCCCTCTCAAGGCGGAGATCACCGGTTCGAATCCGGTACGGGCTACCAAGAGTTACCCCCGGGTTCGCCCGGGGTTTTCTTTTAGGTAAAAATAGCCGAATCATCAATATCGGTACGTGCGATGATCCGTGTTTTGCTTTTTTGCATGTCTTTTGGGGATAAAAGTTTATCGTTTCATACAGTATGCAATATAACAAGTAGACAGCTATATATTATGCAGAAAACTGAAAGCTATGTGGATAACGAATTTAATTCTTCGACTTATGGTAACTAGGTTTCCGTATGGGCTTCCCTTCTAGGGGTTGTATATCGAAAAACATGAGATCGGGAAGTGAACGCCCGTGGATGTACTGCGATGTTTACCGCAGTAGTTACCAAAAGTCGACTGATTGCAAATCACAGGGGGGCGACCCACGGTTGTTCGTGGATCGCCCCCCTGTGGCGAATGAAGATGTGCGGGACCTATTGATAGCGGAGGCATTCAACGGGGTCGAGCTTCGCGGCGCGGCGTGCGGGGTAGTAACCGAAGACCAGCCCAATGAGTATGGAGATGCCTACCGCGAGTGCGATGGCGGTGGGCTCGATTGCGGGCGTGAGCGCCGCGGCGGAGCCGCCCATTCCCGTTACGGTGCCCATATCCAGTCCGAAGGCCCCCGCGGCGAATGCAAGGCCCCAGGCGACGAGATAGCCCGCTATGGTGCCGATGATGCCCCCGGTGACGCAAAGTGCGGCGCTCTCGGTGAGGAACTGCATGGTTATATCGCGGCCACGCGCCCCCAAGGCCCGACGGACGCCGATTTCCCGGATGCGCTCGGTGACATTGGTGAGCATCATGTTCATGATTCCGATTCCGCCGACCAGCAGCGAGATGCCCGCGACCGCCCCCATGATCAGCTGGAAGGACATCATGAATGTGTCGAGTTGGTCGATTGATGACTTCATGGACCAGGCGGAGACCATCGTTTCGAGCTCCTCGTCCGGGATGTTCTTGAGTTTGCCGATCTGGGCGATTGTTTCGGCCTGCACGGACTCGATATCCGCGCCCTCGCGCGTCAGGCCCACGATACCGGACAAACCGTCCCGTCCCTGCGCGAAGTCGCGCTGTACGGTGCTTTTGGGCATATAGACGTTGCAATACTCCGTTCCCGCCATGCCGTCGTCGACGATGCCGAGGACGGTGTAGTTCTTGTCGTTGAGTCGGATGCTCTGTCCGACGGCCTCGGCGCCCGGGGATCCGAAGAAGGCCTCGACTCCGTTGCGCCCGATGAGCGCGACCCGGGAGTTCGACTCGGATTCGCCTTGCGTGTAGGCGCGCCCTTCGGCGATCTTCGTCGAAGCACCCGTCATCTCGAGGAACGATGGGGTCGCTCCGGTAATGCCGCAGTTGATCGTTTTATCTCCGATCCTGACCTGGGCGTAGCCGTCGATGGTGCCCTCGATGCCCTCGTAATCGGGTATGACGCGTTCGAGGTCTTTGAGGTCATCGTCATCGAGCGGGTATCCGCTGCCTATATAGATGATGCGGGCCGCATTGAGGCCCATGCCGCTGATGAGACCGTTGCGCACGCCGCCGATGAGCGACGTCATCGCGATGACGGCCGCGATGCCGATCACGATGCCGAGGATGGTGAGGAGACTGCGTCCTTTGTTCGCCTCGAGGGATCGAAACGCCTCGCGGCAGAGGTCTGCCATAGTCATCGGGCACCTCCTGGGATGGTCGAATCGGCCGGTGCGACCGGCGCGTAGGCGCCCTCGTACACGCGCCCGTCACGGATCTGGATCGCGCGGTCGGCCTCTGCGGCGACACCTGCGTCGTGCGTGATGAGCACGATGGTCTTGCCCGCGCGCTTGAGGGCATGGAAGGTGTCCATGACCTGACGCCCGGTGATTGAGTCGAGGTTGCCGGTCGGTTCGTCCGCGAGGATGATGGCGGGGTCGTTCACCAGCGCGCGTGCGATGGCGACGCGCTGCATCTGGCCGCCGGAGAGCTCGTTCGTCCGATGGTCGTAGTGGTCGACGGGCAGGCCGACCGAGCGCAGGGCGTGCACGGCGCGCATCTCGCGCTCTCGGCGCGGCACATCCGTATAGGAGAGGGGGAGCGTGACGTTGTCGAGCACGCTCATGCGCGGGAGCAGGTTGAAGCTCTGGAAGACGAAGCCGATCCTCAGCGCTCGGACCTCGGCGAGCTCGTCGTCGGTGAGTTCGGCGACGTTCAGTCCTTCGAGCAGGTAGGTGCCCGACGTCGGGGTGTCCAGGCATCCGAGGATGTTCATGAGCGTTGACTTGCCGGATCCGGAGGGTCCCGTGATGGCCACGAACTCGCCGGCGTTCACGGTGAGCGAGATGTCGTGGAGGATGTGCGACAGACCCGCCTCGCTCTCGAAGATGCGATGGATGTGGCGAATGTCGATGACGGGCCGTGAGACGGCTTTCGGATGAGATGGCCCATCTGGCCCGAGCGGCGGGAGGGTACCCGGGCCCGCGTTGGAATGCGGGGCGGGGGGCGCGATGGGGAGTGGGCCGAGATGCGGCGCGCCCGATGCACCGACTCCCGTCCCGCGGGGTATCGTCAGGGGATTCGCGTTCATCAGCGGACCTCCATGCCGCCGCCGAGGGCGACATCGTCCGTCATGCCGTCCTCGGCCATGGATCCGCCCGCGATCACGAGGACATCCCCGTCGGAGAGGGGGGACTCGGGCATGTCGGCGTTCTGGTCGGCGGGTGCGTCGGCGGGCTTGCCGACCACGGCGAAATCGCCGTTCTTGGCCACGACGTCGACGTCCAGGCGCTTGGTCGTATGCGTATCGGGATCGGTCTCGACGTTCACGTAATAGGTCTCGCCATCATCGGTCAGCAGGGCCGTCATGGGCACCATGACCACGTTCTGGAGCTTTTGCGTGGTGAGGGACACCTCGGCCGTCATGCCGGGCTTGAGGCGCGCGTCGGGCGCGTCGATCAGGATATCGACCGCGAAGGTGGGGGAGCCGCCCATGCCGTCGTAGGACATGGATGCCCCTTCCGCGGAGGCGATGGATGCGATACCCGTCACGCGACCGCTCATGGTGAGGTCAGGGAACGCGGGGCAGGAGATGCTCGCCGTCTGATCGACCGCGACGCTTGCGATGTCCTCCTCCTCGACCTGGATGGTCACCTTCATCTTGGACAGGTCGGCTATCTGCATGAGCGGTCCGTTCGGTGCCGTCGCGCCCGGATTGCCGGAGAGGTCAGCGCCGACCTGCGCGTTCATGGCCACGATGGAGCCTGCGGCGGGCGCCTTGACCGTGCGCAGCGCCGCTTTGGCCGTGGCGTCGTCATAGGCGGCCTGTGCGGATTCGACTGCCTTTTGGGCGGCGTTGACCGCCTGCTGCGCCCCCGTGACATCGACTTCCGCGCCCATGGCGGGATCGGCGGGTGCCTGGGACGCGAGCCTTTTCGCCTCGCCAAGCGCCTGCTGCGCCGCCCCGAGGTCGGAGCGCGCCTGCCGCAGGGTCCGATCGGCTTCCGCCACGGTGCGGTCGAGCTCGGGGTTCTTGATCGTCATGAGTACGTCGCCCGCCTGGACCGTTTGGCCGGCGACGACGTTGACGCTCTCGATCTGACCGCCGACCTCTGGGGTGATGACGGTCGACGTGAGCGGTTGCAGCGTGCCCTTGGCGTCGACGATCGTCTCGAAGTCCCCCTGGGTGGCGAAATCGGTGACGGCCTCCATGGTTGTCTCGGGTTGGCTCCCGAGCACGTTGACTGCGATGACGCCGCCGATGGCGATGAGGCCGACGACGCCGGCGATGATGCCGCGACGCATGAGCTTTTTGCGCCGGCGCTCGGCGCGCTTGGCCTTGAGGGCCGCATACGCCTCGGCGTCGGAGCCTTCGAGCGGGGCCTCGCCCTGCGCCCCCGTATCGGTTCGATCGCCTGTCTCGTGACCCTGGATGGTGGGGATGACCTCGGGAATGCGGAGAACCCTCGTCTCCTCGGGCTCGTCGCCGAGCGTGTTTAGAAACTCGTCCAGGGGGTTGTTCTCATGAGTGTTCTCGGACATGGGACTTCCTTTCGCGAGAGGGGGTCGTTCGAGGCTCGGGCGGATTCGCGCGGGGGTGGGACGGTGCATGGAAGGGTTGATGTGGGCGGCTAGATGGCGTCTTCGCGCAGAGTCTGCACGATGGATCCACCGGACGACTTGCGGAGTGCGTAGGCGGTCGAGATCGACAGCACGCCGACCACCACGCCGACGGCCGCGATGACCCATTCTAGCGGCACTGCGAAGCTGAGGCCCGTGAAGCTCAGCATCATCGCCCGGTAGACGAGGAAGGTGACACCGACGCCAAGGGCGAGGCCGATGGCGAGCCCCCTCCAGGCATAGGAGAGGCATTCGAGCGCCACCATGCGCCAAAACGCGCGGTTCCCCATGCCGATGCTCTTGAGCATGGCAAACTCGCGACGGCGCAGGATGATCGAGTTCGTGAGCGTGTTGAACACATTCGCCACGGCGATCGAGCCGGTGATGAGGATGAAGCAGTTGATGAACAGCTGGACGGTCTCGCCCATGAGGCGTGCGTTGCGAGCGTGCTCGGCGTTGTTCGTCAGATGCGTGCTGTACCACTCGGGGCCGACAAGCTCGCCGTCGATGGTGGCCCTCATCGACGTCTCGGCGCGGTGCGGATCCTCGGCACCGAAGGAGAGATACGCGTGCATGGTGTTGTTGTACGCCCCTTCCGCCGTGTGGAAGGCGAAGGGCGTTGCGAGTTCACCGGAATAGCCCTTCGCCGAGATCGCCTCGGAGCCGCGTGCGAGCGTCGGTAGGGCGTTTGCGGGCAGCACGAGCGTCGGCCAGATGGACGCGTAGGCCTTGATTGGCCCGGGGAAGGTCTTGACGATCGCCCCGACCGGCAGGTCGTAAGTGTCCAGGAGGACCTCATCGAGGGGGCGAGCCACCTGTCGGTCGAGCATCTTGCCGTTATCGTCGAATCGGACGTCCTCGTCGCCCCCATACTCCTCGTACCGGGCGACGGGGGTGTCGCCGTCGACGCCGACCTCCATGAACGATGCGTTGTCGACGTCGTCGATATTGGTGAAGAGCCGGGCGTGGCCCGTGGACTCGAACAGATCGCGCACGGTATAGCTCATGCCGTCGTTGGATTGCGTGCCGTTGAGCGCCACCGCCACGGGGTTTTCGGGGTCGTCGAACCGGTTGCGGTCGAGCTTGTTGGCCGAGAGGATCTCGCGCCAGGAGTCCTCGTCCACGAAGAGCATCGACGTGGGCGCGTAGACGGTCCCGTCGGCGGTCCTGCCGTGATCGGGCATCTCGAAATGCTCGTTTTGCTCGACCAACTCGCCGTAATCGATCATGCCCGCATCGAAGCTTGCGCATAGGGAGCTTATGAGCATGTAGCCCTCGCCGACGGCTGCATCCGCCTTCGTGAGCGAGCGGTAGGCCCCCTCGATGGCCTGGAGCCCGTTTGCCGTGGACTCGCCCTCCTCGAGGACGCGGTTGAGCGATACCTCTATGTCGCTGCCGCCGTTGTCGACAGTTTGGGTGAGATAGCCGAGGTAGTGGGAGATTCCGCCCGAGATGATGATGAGGGCGACAGAGACCGCGAGCGATGCGACGGCCACGTGCCCCTTGGCGCTCGCGCGCGTGAGGTTGCGATGGGCGAGAAGGCCGGGCACGCCAACCGCGCGCAACCGCAGGGCGTCGAATGCGCGGCCGAAGGGCAGGCCCTTTCCGTGGCCGAGCTGTCCCCGGTGCAGCTCGCGGCGCTCGCGTCGGGAGATGCGCACGTCGCGGCTCGAGCGGATGGCGTCGATGGCCGAGACGCGGCTGGCGCGCCATGCGGGGACCGTGGCGCTGATGAGCACGGTGACGAGTGCGAGCAGGGTGGAGATGGCGAGCATCGCCGGATCCACGGTGATCGCGCTGAAGCCCGTTCCCGCGAAGACCTCTTGGTCGATAATCGCCCCTATGCCCTCACCGGCGATGTTGAACACGGCGAATGTCCCCACGATGCCCACGATGAGGCCGATGGGGATGCCGATGAGCGCGAGCATGCAGGCCTCGGCATATACGGTGCGGCGCAGTTGGCGCTTGCTCGCGCCAAGCGACGAGAGCAGGCCGAACTGGCGCGTGCGCTCGGAGACGGCGATGGCGAAGGAGTTGTAGATGAGCGAGATCGAGGCGACGATGACCACGCAAGACAGGATGGCGCCGAGCGTGTAAAGGGTCCCCCAGATCGATCGGTCGTCGGTCATTCCCTGATAGCGCAGCAGCGAATCGTGGGAATATGCGGCGGTTTGGCCCTGCATGTCCGATATGTCACCGCGATTGCCCCCGTCGTTGAGGCCGGCGTTCTTTCCGGTGTACTCCTCGATGAGTTCGTCGATCTCCCCGCGGTTTTTCAAATCCGTGGCGATGTAGACGCTGGTCGAGCGGGCTGGCAGGTCGGGGGCCGCGACGAACCCCAGGTATCCAGGGCCCGTGCCTCCCCAGACGTCGGTTCCTCGCGCATTTTCAGGCGCGTAGAAGCCCACCACCTTGTAGGATCTCACCCCGGCGACGTTTGCGAGGTACTCGCTGATGACATCGCCCGACGGGCTTTCCGTCGTGTAGATGGACTCGTCGTACAGGCAGGGAGCCTCCTGCCCCGTCTCCGCGTCGACGAAGATGCGGTCTCCGAGGGCCAGGTCGATGGTGCTGCCGACTTGCAGGCCGCCGTCCCAGGTGGCGCGCGGGGCATCGGCGTCCCTGCCGGTCGCGGGCAGGCCGTCGTAGAGCCGGTTGCCGCTCTCGGTCGTCATCGCCTTGAGCTCCCGGGTGAGGACGATCTCATCCGGGGCCTGCGGGGCGCGTCCCTCGGAGATGTGGGGGAGGGGTTTGAGGCCCTCCACGGCTTGGGCGGTGGGCCACTCTTGGACGCTGAGGTAACGACCCCAATAGCCCTCGAAGCTCTTGGGCATGAGCGCATCGCCGTACGATACGCGATCGTAGCGCCGGGTGACGCGTGGGTCGGCGTGTATGGCGTCGAGCTTCTCCGTGGGGAGGTTCACGAGCTCGACTTGCCATGATCCCTCGGTCTCGACCTCGGCTTTGAGCAGACCGCCGACGAGCGTGGTCACACTCGTGAAGATGGCCGTGATGAGCGCGCAGGACAGGGCGATCCCGATGATGGACACGACGCTGCGGATGCGGTTGAGCTTGAGTGAGCGCGCGGCGAATCGCCAAAAGACCCCGCGACGGGGGGTCGAGTCCGCGGAGGCGTTTCCCGACGGGTACGCGGAGCGGGTCGCGTCGGTCATCTCAGGCCCTCCGTTCGTCGCGGACGATGCGGCCGTCCTCGATGGAGATCACGCGATCGGCCATGAGTGCGACGTCCTCATCATGGGTGATGACGATCAGGGTCTGCTTGAACCTCTTGTTGGATGCGCGCAACAGGCCCATGATCTCGGCGGAGTTCTTGGAATCGAGGTTGCCCGTCGGCTCGTCTGCGAGTACGACCGACGGGGCGTTCATGAGCGCGCGTCCGATGGCCACGCGTTGCTGCTGACCGCCGGAGAGCTGGTTGGGAAGGCAATGCTCGCGGCCGGAGAGGCCGAGGGCCCGCACGAGCGCCGATAGACGTTGCTCGTTGACGGCCCTGCCATCCATGAGGACGGGCAGCGTCATGTTCTCGACCACATCGAGCACGGGGATGAGGTTGTAGAACTGGTAGATCAGGCCCACTTCGCGCCTGCGGAAAACGGCGAGCTGTTCATCCGAGCGCGCGAAGATGTCCTGCCCCTGCAGCTTGACGGTACCCGACGTGGGCCGGTCGACACCGCCCATGAGGTGCATGAGCGTGGATTTGCCCGATCCGGAGCTGCCGATGATGGCGATGAACTCGCCGGCCTCGACGGTGAAGCTCACGTCGTCAAGCGCGGTTACCGCGGTTTCGCCCGTCCCGTACACGCGTGTGAGGTGCTCGATGCTGAGGATGTTCACGGCCGTCCCTTCTCCTGATAGATGTTCATCTACGATAATGGGCGAACGACCTTGCCCTGCCATGACCCAAAGGTGACAGATGCGTCACGTACGGGCTAGACGATGGCTTTGAAGAACACCAGGTCGAAGGCCGCACCGGTGATTTTGCCGTCTTCGCCGCGGAGGTTCTCGGCGGTGAGGGTGCCCCCCTGTGCGGTCACGAGGCTCTTGGAGAGGGCGAGACCGATGCCCACGCCGGTGGGGTTGACCTCGCTCGAGGCGGTGTCCGTGCCGTGCGATCCGCGGTAGAAGCGCTCGAAGATGTGCGGGAGATCGGCTTCGGCGATGCCCGAGCCGGTGTCCTCTATGCGGATGCGACACGCCAGGACGTCCTCATGGACGCGCACGCTCACGCATCCCCCGGCCGGGGTGTGCTCCATGCAGTTTTTCAGTATGTTCTCGAGTGCCTCGACACTCCAGGTGAGGTCGCCGTCGTAGGAGGCCCCGTCCTGCACATCCGCATCGAAGCGCACGTCGGCGATGTCGAAGGCGATGGCGAGCGGCTCGAAGCTCCTGCGCACGAGCTCGCGTGCGTCGACTTTCCCGCAGACGAGCTTGATCACGCCGGCGTCGATGCGGGCGAGTTTGAGCAGGGCGGCCACCAGGTCCTCGACGCGCGCCTGCAGGGTCTGGATGAGGCGAAGCCGTTCGACCAGGTCCTCGGAATCTCCGCGCGAGGAGAGGCGGTCGCGGATCAGCTCGGTGGAGATGGCGATCGAGGTGAGCGGTGTCTTGAGCTGATGGGAGATGTCGGCGAGCGCGTCCGAGAGCGCGAGCTTCTCCGTTTGCAGCTCGTCTACGGTGAGGTTGAGCCGGGCTATGACCTTGTCGATCTCGCTCGAGAGGATGGCGAGTTCGCCCTCGCTCATGTCGCGCAGGCGGATGTCGCGCTCGCCCGCGAGGACGCGGTCGAGGTTGGCGGCCATCTTTGCCAGGTCGCGGTAGCGTCGGTTCGTGAGGGCCATGAAGATGACGGTGACGATCAGGCCGGTGGCGAGCGCGCATGCGGCTGCGAGCAGCGCCGCATGCGCGCCGGAGGATCCCGATGCGGCAAGAGCCGTCGACGGGGTCCCGTTGATGGCGGCGGCGGTGACGCGCGCGTCGCCGAGCGCCTTGAGCACGGCGGAGTGCGTGATCAGGTACGCCGCCGCCGTGCCGAGCGCGGTGACGATCAGGCATGCGATGATCGCCCGTCGCACTTCGCGATTCCTCAGCATGGGCTATCCCCTCGCCTTGTAGCCGAGTCCGCGGACGGTCTGGATGAGCTCGGGCCGGCTCGGGTCGTCCTCGATCTTGTCGCGGAGCCGCTTGATGTAGACGGAGAGGGTGTTCTCCTCGATGTAGGTGCCCGCGCTGTCCCAGAGGGCGTCGCGAATCATGTCGCGGGAGACGAGCTTGCCGGGGTTCGTGGCGAATAGCAGCAGCAGGCGGTATTCGAGGGCGGAGAGCGTGAGCTCGACGCCCTTGCGCTCGACGTGGGCGCGGTCGGTGTCGATGCGTATGTCGCCGAGGCTGACGATGCGCCTGCTCGGTTGGGTGCGGCGGATGGTCGCGGCGATGCGGGCGAGCAGCTCGCGCGGGCGGAAGGGCTTGGCGATGTAATCGTCCGCGCCCATCGTGAGGCCCGTCACGGTGTTGAATTCGTCATCCGAGGCCGTGAGGAAGATGACCGGGGTCTCAGGCGAGGCCTCCTTCACGGCGGCGCACACCGCGAAGCCGTTGCCCTCGCGCAGGGTGACGTCGAGCAGGACCAGTTGGTAGGCTCCTATGGAGTCGGCGCCCGTGGCCAGATCGATGGCGCGTGTCTGGGTGTCTGCGGTATCGACGCTGTAGCCCGAGCTCGTGAGGAGCTCGGTGAGGGCGTCGACGATGAGCGGATCGTCCTCGACGAGCAGGATTCGGGTGGTCATTGATACCTCCAGATGGGGTTTGCCTTGCGTGCCGCGCGTTCGGCGGGGCGCGCGGGGTTAGTTGTGGACGATCACGCAGTCACCTTTGGAGATGAGGTCGAACAGTGCGGCGGCGCGGTCGGGGGGCAGGTTGACGCAACCATGGCTTCCCGTCCAGGTGTAGGCCCTGGGGTTCGAAAAGCTCGCGGCGGACTGCCAGTTGGCGTCGTGCATGCCGATGGCGTTGCCCACGAACGGCATCCAGTAGGCGACCGGGGTCTCGTAGTCGGGCTCGCCGTCCTTGTCCTTGTCGAGGCCGATGAGGGTCGCGTTGCGCGTCTTGGTGTTCAGGCTGAATACCCCGGTGGGGGTCGCGTTGCCGCTGTTGGGGTTTCCCGTGATGCAGCCGCTCTCCCAGAGGAGGTTGCCGGCGGCGTCGTAGTAGCGTGCGTGCTGCTCGCCCAGGTCGATGTCGCAATAGGCGCCCCAATCCGGCTTGCCCATGCCGTTCCATGCCGCCGCGGATCGCTTGAGCGGAATCTCGATGTCGCCGATTTGCTTGTTGGATACGGCATCTTGGAGCATCTGCACGAGCTGCGCCTCATCGCTCATCCAACCGTAGGTGCCCCCGCTCACGGTGATGGCCTTGCCGTCGGGGCGCGTGTAGGTCCTCTCGCTTCCCACGGTGTCGATGCTCGTCTTGGCGAGGTCTCGCACCCACTGGTCCACGGGCTCGGTGTCGAGCGTCGGGTTCAGCGCCTCGTCGAAGGTCATCCACTGCGCGAGCTGGGATCCGTCGAGCGTGGCGACGACCGCGCCGCCCATCTTGAGGTTGACGTTCGTCCCAATGAGCTCATTTGCGCGGTCGAGCGCTTTTTGAAGCTCCTGCTCCGTGGCGCCGCCGGCAAGGGGAGTGAAGCTGAGCTCGGTCAGTTCGACGCGGGGAGCGAGGGTCGACACCGCCACGAGCGCCGCTCGCTCGATGGCGTCCTTGTCGAGCTTGCGGTTGGAGAGGGCCTTTGAGAGGGTGAACGAACCGGTCTCGGGGTCGAACGCGCCGGCCGCATCGAAGGTCCCCGCGCGCGTGGCGTTGAACTCATCGATCGCGGCGCCGAGGCCGGCCAGGAAGGCGTCGCGATCGAATGTCTCGGGAAGTTCGATTTTGTCGAGTTCCGGGAGCTTGTCGGACTGCGCGTCGGCGGATGTCTCGTCGGCCGGCTTTTCCGGCGATGCCAGGAGGGCGCGTGCCAGGCGCACGGGCCACAGCGCGGGCTCGTTGTGGGCGATGAGGTTGTCGACCGCGTGGGCGGCATCGATCACCTCGCTCGCATCCTTGGCCTCGTAGGTCCAGGCAAAGCCGTCGCCGGAAACCTCGAGGGCATAGTCCTCGGCGGAATCGCGCACGCGGGCGACCGCGCCGTCCCTGTCGAGCCACGAAAGATCGGCCCCTGCGACCTTGGTATTTGGATAGCACATGCGCGAGAACGCGAACACGCCGCCGCCGTAGAGGGCGGCGAGCAGGCAGCAGGCGACGAGCACCGCAACGCCCTTGCTGCTACGGGGGCTTTTGTCGCCTTCCTTTCCCGACGATGCCTTGGCGTGACGGGGACCGTCATGGACGGCGCGGGGTTTCGGCCCGTGCTTTGCCGCGCCGTCACCCGCCGCCCGGCCCCCGATGGGCAGGGGGGCGGTGATGGGGCCGGCGTCGTTTTGCGGCTGGTTTGCAGATGTGTTCGATTTTTCCGTCATATGCTGCTCTTTCACAGGTAGATCGGCGTTTGCAAATTATAGCGCGTCATGCGGACGCACTGCAGCCCATGACAGATGTGTCATGCCCCGTGTCGCTCGTCAATTTGCATCAATTTGTACCTGTCCCCAGTTGATCGGTTGATCAGGAGCACATGCCGCATCGCGCGCAGGCGGAAAGGGCGCTGGGGGCGCAGGCGATGCCGCCCTTGGCCGTCTCGCGCAGGGTCGCTGGCAGGGCATGTCCCACCTGCAACATGACGGCGGCCATCTCGTCGAAGGGCACGAGCGAGCGCACGCCGGACAGGGCGAGCTGCGCGCCCGTGAACGCGGCGGCGACGCCCTGGGCGTTGCGCGCCTGGCAGGGGACCTCCACAAGGCCGCCCACCGGATCGCATACCAGGCCGAGCATGTTGGAGATGGTGATGGTCGCGGCGTCGAGGGCCTGCTCGGGCGTGCCGCCGTGCATCTGCACGAGCGCGGCCGCGGCCATGGCGGCGGCGGAGCCCACCTCGGCCTGGCAACCGCCCTCGGCGCCGGCGACGCATGCGGTCGTGGAGAGGATGAGGCCCACGGCGGCGGCGCAGTAGAGCGCCTCGGCGATCATCGCGTCGGTCTCGCCCCGGTCCCGGGCGAGCAGGGGCGCCACGGCGAGGACGCAACCGGGGACCACGCCGGCGGAGCCCGCGGTGGGTGCCGCCACGATGACCCCCATGGTGGCGGAGCGCTCGAGGACGGCCATGGCGCGTGCGGCGGCCTCGGTGAGGGCGGTTCCCAAGAGGCTCGGGGCGTACGTCGCGCCGTTTTGATCGACCCGCCGCGCCTCGCCGTCGAGGAAGCCACCGAGGGAGCGCTGCGGCCGGGCGAGCGTGGCGGTGGTCTCGTCGCGCATGACCTCGATCACGCGGCGCATGTTCTCCGCCGCGCGTTCGGCGCCCACCATCCGCTCCTCACGGGCGCGCATGACCGCGCCGATATTCAGGTCGAGCTCGTGACATGCGGCGAGCAGCTGCTCGGCGTCGTCGAAAAGGTCGGGCACCGATATGCCGGGCCCGAGCGCGGTCACCGATCCGGGCAGCTCGATGAAGGTCGCATAGCTCACCAGGTCGAGTGAGCGGACGATGGGCAGCACGTCGCGCTGGGGCGCGCCGTCGGTCTCGAAGACGGAATACGCCTGACCGCCTGCCTCCGTGCGGTACGTGCGGCAAAAGGCGATGTTCATCTGCGCCTGGGCGAGCGCGCCGGTGAGGGACGCGAGCGCCCCGGGCGCATCGCGATGCGCGACGAAGAGCGTCGCGTAGAGCCCCGAGATCTCGACCTGCACGCCGTTGATGGCGCTGATGCGCATCTTTCCGCCGCCGAGGCTCTCCCCGCGCACGTCCGCCGTGGCGCCCGTCTCGCTCTCGAGGTGGATGTCGACGGTGTTGGGGTGGATCGAGGCGTCGTCGCCCCCGATGACGAACTCATAGGCGAGCCCGCGCTCCTCGGCCAGGGTGAATGCGTCGCGGATGCGCTCGTCGTCCGTATCGAGCCCGAGCACGCCGGCCACGAGGGCGCGATCGGTGCCATGCCCCTTGTAGGTGTGGGCGAAGCTGTTCCACAGGGTGAAGGAGACGCGCACGATGCGTCCGTCGAGCAGCGACGCCGCAACCTGGGCGCAGCGCAGGGCCCCGGCGGTGTGCGAGGACGAGGGGCCCACCATGACGGGGCCGAGCACCTCGAACGCGGAGGTGGTGGCAAACGATTGTGGTTTCGCGGGCATGGTTCCTCCTGCTCTGCCGGTCCTCGGCCTACGCGCTGAGTGTGTCGGCTAGAGCGCCATCGGGCGGGCGCGGTCGATGCGGGCGAGGCAGTCGTCGCGGCCGATGAGCGCCATGGTCTCGCCCAGCGGCGGGCTCACCATGTTGCCGCACTCGGCCACACGCACGGCGCCGAACACGAGGCGCTTCTTCACATCGAGTGCCTCGGGCAGCGGCTCGAGGGCGGCGTCGATGTTGCCGGGCGTCCAGTCAGCCACTGCTTCGAGTGCGTTCTTGGCGGCGTCCAGCACGGCGCCCATGCCCTCCTTGGCAAGGCCCTTGGACACGGACTTCTCGTCGTACTCGAGCGTCTCGGCGGTTTTGAAGACGGGTGCGGCCACGGAGGCGGCGTCGGCGGGCATCTTGGTGCGCGGGCGCACGATGGCGGACAGGGCATCCACCCAGGCATCATCCGCCTCAAAGCCCTCGTCGATCAGACCGGCCTTGGCGAGCTCGGGCAGCATGATCTGGTCGGCGAACGTCCGGTCGTCCATCGCGTTGATGTACTCGGCGTTCATCCAGTCGAGCTTCTTGGGGTCGAAGGTCGCCGGGTTCTTGGAGATGCGCTCCAGGCTGAACTTGCCCGCCAGGACGTCGCGCGGGATGACCGTGGTCTCGCCGTCGAGCGACCAGCCGAGCAGCGCCAGGTAGTTCACGAAGGCGTCGGACAGGTAGCCGGCATCGCGGTACTCCTCCACGGAGGTGGCCCCGTGGCGCTTGGAGAGCTTCTTGCCGTCGGCGCCCAAGATCATGGAGATGTGGGCGAAGGTGGGCACCGGCGCGCCCATGGCCTCGTAGACCATGACCTGGCGCGGCGTGTTGGAGAGGTGGTCGTCGCCGCGGATGACGTGGGTGATGCCCATGAGGGCGTCGTCCACCACGGTGGCGAAGTTGTAGGTGGGGGTGCCGTCGGAGCGGAAGATGACGAAGTCGTCGAGCTCCTTCGCGTCGAATACGACCTCGCCGTGCACGGCGTCGTCGATCACCACGTTGCCGCGGTCCTCGGGCACTTTGATGCGCAGGACGTAGGGCTCGCCGGCGCTGATGCGGGCCTGGGCCTCCTCGGGCGAGAGGTCGCGGCAGCGGCGCTGGTAGCCCTGGAAGGGGTCCTTGCGGGCCTGGGCGGCCTCGCGGTCGGCGGCCAGCTGCTCGGGCGTGCAGAAGCAGGGATAGGCCTTGCCCTCGGCGAGCAGGCGCTCGGCGGTCTGCCTGTAGAGGTCCAGGCGCTCGGTCTGGGAGTAGGGGCCAAAATCGCCGCCGACCTCGGGACCCTCGTCCCAGTCGAGCCCGAGCCAGCGCATGGCGCGCAGGATGATCTGGGTGTTCTCGTCGGTGGAGCGGGTCGGGTCGGTGTCATCGATGCGCAGGATGAAAGTGCCGCCGTTGGCGCGGGCGAAGGCCCAGTTGTAGATGGCGGTGCGGGCGCCGCCGATGTGCAGCTTGCCGGTGGGCGAGGGCGCGAAGCGGACGCGGACGGAGTCGCTCATACTCATGCTCCTTGTGATTTGGTCGGGTCGATCTGGTTCATTATAGGACATGGCAAGTTGTCTTATCTGGAGCGCGCGTATTGCCTTGAGAGCGATTGGGGATGCTGCCATGCGGACACTTGGCCTTTCGTCAATTTACCGTGTGCTTTTTCGGCACATGGCCGCGATTTGGTGTGGAGCGGTACAATCTACCAGCTACATGCCCGGCGGAATGGTAACGGTCGCCGGGTTCAATCATGAAAGGGGCACCTATGCCAACTGAGAATCGTTCCACCATGGAACCGGCTCGCGCCACCGATTTCGGCGCGGATTCCTTCGTCTTCACCTCCGAGTCGGTCACCGAGGGCCACCCCGACAAGATCGCGGATCAGATCTCCGACGCCGTGCTCGACGCCATCCTGGCCAAGGAGGCCGAGCTCGAGGCCAAGGGCTACATCGCGCCCAACGGCCAGCCCGCCAAACTCGAGAACGTGCGCTGCGCCTGCGAGACCTTCGTCACCACCGGCACCGTCATCGTCGCCGGCGAGATCCGCACCGAGGCCTACATCGATGTGCAGAACATCGCCCGCGAGGTCGTCCGCCGCATCGGCTACGATCGCGCCAAGTTCGGCTTCGACTGCGATACGTGCGGCGTGCTCAACCTCATCCACGAGCAGAGCCCCGACATCGCCCAGGGCGTGGACGAGTCCTTCGACGCCCAGGCCGGCCGCACCACCGACCCGCTCGACCTCATCGGCGCGGGTGACCAGGGCATGATGTTCGGTTACGCGTCCAACGAGACGCCCACGCTCATGCCCATGCCGCATTACCTCTCCAGCCGCCTGGCCGAGCGCCTCGCCGCCGTGCGCCATGACGGAACGCTGCCGTACCTGCGTCCCGACGGCAAGACCCAGGTCACCGTCCGCTACGAGGGCGGCAAGCCCGTCGCGGTCGAGACCATCGTCATCTCCACGCAGCACGCCCCCGAGATCGAGGACATGTCCCTCATCGAGGCCGATATGCGCGAGCACGTGATTGCTCCCGTCATGGAGGCCGCCGGCATCTCCTGGGAGGGTGCGGACCTCTACGTCAACCCGACCGGGCGCTTCGTGGTGGGCGGCCCCATGGGCGACACCGGCCTCACCGGGCGCAAGATCATCGTCGACACCTACGGCGGCATGGGCCGTCACGGCGGCGGCGCGTTCTCCGGCAAGGATTGCACCAAGGTGGACCGTTCCGCCGCATATGCCGCCCGTTGGGTGGCCAAGAACGTCGTCGCCGCCGGTTTGGCAGACCGCTGCGAGATCGAGCTTGCCTACGCCATCGGCGTGAGCCACCCGCTTTCCATCATGGTTGACACATTCGGTACCGGCATGGTCGGCGAGGCGACGATCACCGAGGCCGTCGAGCGCGTGTTCGACCTTCGTCCCGGCGCCATCATCCGCGACCTCGACCTGCGCCGCCCCATCTATGAGAAGACGGCCGCCTACGGTCACTTCGGGCGTGAGGACGAGGAGTTCACCTGGGAGCGCACCGACCGCACGGACGAGCTTCGCGCCGCGTGCGGCCTTGCCGGTTAGCTCACCGGCATGACGGGTCAGGAGTCGCTCTTTCCCGAATTGAATACGGCTCATTTGGGGGCGTCTGCGCAAGCGGGCGCCCCTCGCGCCACGAGCGGGGTCTCCGCTCCCGAACCCGCCCGAAGCGGCGAGGGCCCGGTCGCGGCCTATGTTTCCGTCGTGGTCGACATCCCCGCCCGCGCGCTGTCCGAACCGTTCGCCTATGCCGTGCCCGCCGCACTGGACGAGGCCTGCCAGGTGGGCGCCACGGTGCTCGTGCCGTTTGGACGCCGCGTCGAGGCGGGCTATGTGGTCACCCGCGCCGAGGGCCTGGAGTCGCTCCCGGGGGCGGAGGGCCTCGACCCCGCCCGCATCAGGTCCGTGCGCGACGTCGTCGCAGAGCCGGCGTTTTGCACCACTTCGGCGGAGCTCGCAATCTGGATGAGCCGGGAGTACGTGGCCTCGCTCTCCGAATGCCTGCGCCTGCTGCTGCCCCCGGGAGGGGCCGGCAAGGTGGTGCGCGGCGGCGATGGGTCGTATGCATACGAGCCGCCGTCCGTCGCGCCCGTCACGGCCCGCTGGGTGAGCCTCACCGAGGAGGGACGCTCGTTCACCCCGGCCGATCGGGCCGTGCGCCAGCGCCAGCTCATCGACGCGCTCTCATGCGGGCCCGTCACCACGCGCGAGCTCAATCTCATGAACGGCGATCTTTCCGCCACGATCCGCGCGCTCGAAAAACGCGGCGTCGTGGCGGTGGAAGAGCGCCGCAGCTGGCGCGGATGCGAGGCGTCGACCACGTTGTCCTCTGCAAACGCCTCGGCTCCCAAGGAGCTGACGGCCGGTCAGCAGTCCGCCCTGGACGCGATTGGGCGGGCCACGCAGATGGCGCGTGGCGATGTGGTCTTGGTGGACGGCGTGACCGGCTCCGGTAAAACCGAGGTGTACCTCGCCGCCATCGAGCGTGTCCTCGCCCAGGGGCGCTCGGCCTGCGTGCTCGTGCCCGAGATCTCGCTCACCGCCCAGACCGTGGGGCGCTTCCGGTCGCGGTTCGGCGATTCGGTGGCGGTGTTCCACTCCCGTCTTTCCACGGGCGAGCGCCTCGACCAGTGGGATATGGTGCGCTCCGGCGCCGCCCGCGTGGTGGTCGGCGCCCGCTCGGCGCTCTTCTGCCCGTTCGAGGACCTCGGGCTCATCGTCATCGACGAGGAGCATGAGCAGAGCTACAAACAGGGGAGCAGCCCGCGCTACCATGCGCGCGAGGTGGCCGCCAAGCTGGCGCAGCTTCACGGGTGCGCCTTGGTGCTGGGATCGGCCACCCCGTCGGCCGAGGCGCTCGCCCGCTGCGAGGCCGGCGCGTTCGGCGGCGCCCGCTGGACGCGGGTCGAGATGCCCGAGCGCCCGGGGGCGGCGCGCCTTCCCGAGGTCGTCGTGGCCGATCTGCGCCGCGAGTTCGCCTCCGGCAGCCGCTCCATCTTTTCCAAGCCCCTGCTCGATGCGCTCGACGAGGTGGTGGAGAAGCGCCAGAAGGCCGTGTTGCTCCACAATCGCCGCGGCTTTGCGAGCTTCCTCATGTGCCGCGAGTGCGGCTGCGTGCCCACGTGCAAGCACTGCTCGACCGCGCTCACCTACCATGAGCGCACGCACACGCTCGAGTGCCATACCTGCGGTTCGTCGTATCGGGTGAGGCCGTACCCGGAGTACGGCAGCGCCTGCCCCAAGTGCGGGAGCCGCTACCTCGCCAAAATGGGGTTGGGCACCCAGCAGGTCGAGGACGCCCTGCGCGCGTTGCTGCCCGAGGACGTGGCGGTGATCCGCATGGACGCCGACTCCACCCGGGCCAAGGGCGCGCATCAAAAGCTGCTCGAGCAGTTCGACGCCGCCGAGTGCGCGGTGCTGCTCGGCACGCAGATGATCGCCAAGGGCCTCGACTTCCCCGAGGTCACGCTCGTGGGCGTGATCAACGCCGACTATGCCCTCAAGATGCCCGACTTCCGCGCGGGCGAGCGCGCGTTCGACCTGCTCGAGCAGGTATCGGGCCGCGCCGGTCGCGGTGAGGACCCGGGCCGCGTGGTCATCCAGACCTACCTGCCCGACGAGCCGGTCATCCGCGCGGTCAAAACGCATGACCGCTCCGTGTTCACCGAGCACGACCTGGAGATGCGGCGCGAGGCCCTGTATCCCCCGTATATCCGACTCGCCAACGTGCTGGTGTGGGGTAGGGATGAGTGCGCGGCGCGCGGGCTGGTCATGCGCATCGCGGAGGAGCTGCGCGCCGAGTTCGGGCTGGACGCGGCCCCCATGCTGCACCCGATGGTCGAATCGGGGGGCGCCGACGCTGAGTTCTCGTCCCGCGAGGTCCTGGCGCGCCCGCAGATCTTGGGCCCCACGCCCTGCGTGATCGAGCGGGCAAAGGACCGCTATCGCTTCCACATCATCGTCAAGGTCCCGCTCGGCTGCGACTTGTCCGCCGCTCTGGCCGAGGCGGTCTCGCGCGCCGGCACGCGCCCCGGCGTGAGCATCGCCGTCGACGTGGACGCCTACGACCTCATGTGACCCCTCCATCGGCATGGTCATTTGGGGGCAGGTACAAATTGCTCATTTGTGTCATTTGGGGACAGGTGCAAATTGCGTCGGGGCGCCCGGTGGAGATGCTCCGTGCGCACATATCGCCCATCACCTCGCGGGGCAATGCGGGTACTATAGAACACGGTGAATACGTGCGGGTTTGCACCCGCTTTTAGAAAGGAAACCCATGGAGATCAACGGTATCGTGCTTTCGCCGGACCCGCGTCTGCGCCAGGAGTGCGCCGAGGTCGAGGAGATCAACGCCGACCTGCGCGCCCTCGTTGAGCGCATGAAGGTCCAGATGTTCGAGAACGGCGGCTGCGGCCTGGCCGCCCCGCAGGTGGGCGAGACCATCCAGCTCGCGATCGTGGACACCGAGTACACGTCCGCGAAGGACTACGACCCCTATGTCCTCATCAACCCCGTGATCGTTGAGCAGTCCGACAATCTCGTGCCCTTCAATGAGGGCTGCCTGTCCATCCCCGGCATCAATTGCGAGATCCGCCGTCCCGATCGCGTCGTGGTGGAGGCGTACAACCTCGAGGGCGAGTGCATCCGCTATGAGGCCGCGGGCGACCTGTTCTGCGTGTGCCTCCAACATGAGATCGACCATCTGCACGGCAAGACGATGTTCGAGCGCCTGCCCCCGCAGCAGCGTATGCACGCCATGAGGCAGTATCAAGACGCGCTCGCCCGTGGCGCCAAACCCGGCGAGACGGAGTAGTCATGCGCGTCGTCTTCATGGGCACGCCCTCCTTCGCCGTGCCCTCGCTTCGCAAGCTCGCGGCGGCCCACGATGTCGCGCTGGTGCTCACGCGCCCGGACGCGGTCCGCTCCCGCGGCAAGAAGCTCGAGCCCTCCCCGGTGAAGGAGGCCGCGCTCGAGCTCGGTCTTCCCGTCATGGAGGCCAACCGCATGACGCCCGAGGTGCTCGATGCACTGCTCGCCGCTGAGGCCGAGGTGTTCTGCGTGGCCGCCTACGGCTGCATCTTGCCCGACGAGGCGCTCACCATGGTGCCGTTGGGCTGCGTGAACGTCCACGCCTCGCTACTGCCGCGTTGGCGCGGCGCGGCCCCCATCCAGCGCTCCATCCTCGAGGGCGACGCCGAGACCGGCGTGTCCATCATGCGCATCGGCCACGGCGTGGATACGGGTGCGTATTGCGCCCAGGCGAGCTGCGCGGTTCCCGGCAAGACCGCCGATGAGCTCACGCGCGAGCTGGCCGAACTCGGTGGCGAGCTGCTCGTGCGCACGCTCCCCGCGCTCGCGGACGGAACGGCCGTCTGGACCGAGCAGGACGAGTCCCTCGTGACGCACGCCGCCAAGATCTCCAAGGCCGAGATGCGCCTCGACCCCGCCGTGGGCGTCCTCGAAAACGTCAGGCGCGTGCTGGCCTCCTCCGACGCCGCTCCCGCCCGTTGCGTCGTCGCCGGCAAGCCCGCCCGCATCATGGCGGCCATCGAAGCCGGGGCCGGGGCTCCGTGCGTGGGGGAGGGCGCGTTCGCCGTCAAGGCGGGCCGCGTGTTCCTCGGGTGCTCGGACGGTGCTCTGGAGCTCGTCTCCATCAAGCCCGACGGTAAGCGCGAGATGGACGCCAAGTCCTGGGCCGCCGGTCAGCGTGAGGGCAATGGGACCTGGGGCTGCCTTGAGTAGGGGCGCCAAGCTGTCACCCGGTCGGCTCGCCGCCCTGCGCATTTTGATCGCCGCGCGCGAGAACGGGCGCTACGCTCGCGAGATCGCCTCCGATATCTGCGCTTCCGCCGCCCTCGAAGCGCGCGACGCCGCGTTTGCGCGAAGGCTCGCGTTGGGCGTCACGAGCAGCAGCGGTTGCTTGGACGATGCGCTCAACGGCGTGTTGGATGACCCGCGCTCCATCTCGGCCGACGT
>JARIBW010000033.1 GCA_029264355.1 Collinsella sp.
AAGCAAGTGAATCAACGATGTGCAGTATCAGAGCATCGTGAATATCCTTGATACGGGTAAGGTTCATAACCTGATTAACCTGATTTACATAGAGAAGATGATGCACACAACGCTCAGCAGTCTCAGCTTCAAGCTCAATATCAAGTTCACAAGCGAGACTTACAACCTCATCGACAAGAGAGGCAATCTCCTCGACCGATTCATCAAAGGGATGAAGTGAAATGATACGGGACTCTGTATTAGGCATATTCAAATCCAATCAATGACTGAAAACCATGGAGCGTGAAGTTGAGTCAAAAAAGGGGTGCTAAAGCACCCCTTTTTTTTGAAGATATACAAGCGCCTTACCGAACGGTAATCACAACACGACGTTCAGGGTCAGAACCCTCAGAGTGCGTTTCGACACGATCGTCATCACGCAACGCGATATGAACCAAACGACGCTCATACGCAGACATGGGAGGAAGGTTCACGGTCCGACCCTGAGCAACAGCACGAGAAGCTGCAGAGTGGGCCATGCTGACTACCTTATCATGACGACGGCTCTTATAGCCCTCGACATCGATGGAAACCGGGTATCGGAAGCCAAGCTTGCGACTCACCAGCAACGAGACGATCGCCTGCAAAGACTCAAGCGTACGGCCATGACGACCGATAAGCACCGCCAAATCAGGAACAGTGATATCCAGGATCAGCTCACCTTCGTCGCCCTCGTACTCATCGATGGGAGAGTCGGCAGCATCGAAGAAACCGAGCAAGTCGCGCACAATGGAAATGGCAACGTCAGCAATGGTGTCGAGTTCCTCATCGGTCAGCTCTTCACCAGCTTTGTAGCGACGGGCGATCTCGGGATACTCCCCGGCGATCTGCTCTATAGACCCCTCAACCGGAATCTCTTCAATAAGCTCTTCGGACATATCCAACTCCATTTTTAGGTACCTAAATGGTATGTATACCTGGTGTATGGCTAGCGCTTCTTATGAGGGCGCTTCTTGTGCTCGCGACGGACGACGTCGACCTCGATCGGAGCGTCGACCATACGAGCCTCTTCCTCGGCCTTGGCCTTCTCAATGACCTTCTGGGTCACAAAGATCTGCTGAATGACCTGCCAGGCGGAGGAGACGTCGTAATAAAGCAGAACACCGGCGGGCATGCCCCAGCCCATGACGAGCATCATGACGGTCATGACCACCATCATCATCTTGGTGCTCTGCACCTGAGCACCCGTCTGATTGCGGGTCATATACATCTGAGGGATGAAGGTCAACACGCCGAACAGGATCAGCGCGATAAGATACGGCAGCGCAGCACCAAAGCCGTCGGCAAACGCCTGAGCGGGCGAAGTGACGAGGTTCGGAAGAATGCTGAAGAAGGAGAAGCCCTTCTCAGCCGCGTCCGGGAAGTAATGGCCAAGATCGCGCAGAAGGTTAAACAGCGCGATCAGGATGGGCATCTGGATGAGCAGCGGCAGGCAACCACCAAAGGGATTGAACTTGTTCTCGGAGTAGAACTTCTGCATCTCCTCGGCCTGGCGCTGCGGATCGTCAGCATAGCGCTCCTGAATCTCAAGGAGCTTGGGCTGCAGAACCTGCATGCGGGCGGTCGACTTGATGGACTTGAGCATCATCGGAGTCAGGAGCAGACGGATGATCACCACCAAAATGATGATCGACAGGCCCCAGTCACCTGCAAAGCGCTGAATGAGCTCAAGCGCTTGGAAGAGAATCTGAACAATCCAGTCCCACATACGAATAATCCTTACCGTAGAATTTGATAGTTATGGCACGGGATCATAGCCGCCGGCATGAGTGGGAAGGCAACGCAAAATGCGCCGCAACCCGAGCCAGCAACCTTTGACCACGCCATATGCCTGTATTGCCTCAACAGCATACTGTGAACAGGTGGGTATGTATATACACGCATCGGGCAAAAGGGGCGAAACCCACCGCTGATACCAGCGGATGGCGGCGAGGGCGGCGCGCTTAAACACGCTCCTCACAACCATCCCAGGACCCGGTGGTGACGTGCGCGCGACGGAGCAGCGACTGCAAAGCAGCCTGCATGTCCTCGGGAGATGCCGTTCGCGTGCGAGGGGTAGCGAACAAGATGATCTCACGACCCTCGACCGGTAAGTGACAGGAGCGCGCCGCCTCACGCAGCACACGCTTGCTCCGGTTGCGCACGACGGCATTTCCCAGCCGTTTGGCAGCAGCGAAGGCGACCCTCGCTGGATCGCCTTCGCTGACACAATCACATATAACCATGCGAATCAGAGGATGATTTAAGCGCTTCCCCTGAGTGAACACCCGCTCGAAGTCCTGATGGGACTTGATGGTCTGCATGAGAGCTTAGTTATCGCTCACCGTGAGACGCTTGCGGCCCTTGGCGCGACGACGGGCGAGCACGGCGCGGCCGGCCTTGGTGGCCATACGGGCGCGGAAGCCGTGGGTCTTGGCGCGCTTGCGCTTGTTCGGCTGGTAGGTACGCTTCATGGTAAACATCCTCCTGGTGCGTTTTGACTACTCGACTACTCGAAAAAATACGCGTGAGCTAGGAGATTGTAGGGAATACGGTGCGCGAATGTCAATCTCAGAACCACGAAATACGCATAGTTTACTGAGGAGTCTTACCTTCTTTTCACAGCTCCCTCCACTCCAGATCGGTTCTTTCATATTTTTCCATCTGCTTTTCCACAGGTTGTTCCGCATCTGTTGATAACTTTTCCCAGATTTCCAACACTTTTCAACATGCTTGGAAAACTTGTTGAAAGTTTTGGATACGGAGGGTGTGAGCTGGTATCCTAGGCTCACGACAATCGTGGAAAGAATGCAGCATGTCAGAAGATTTCTATCCCTTTGTGGATTCCGGGGACCCCGCCCCCGACAACACGCACCTCGTTGGAGGACCGGCGCCCGACCAGGCGCCGCAAATGGTGGAAAACGCGGGCGGCCAGGCCTCCTACACCATCCGCATATCCGTATATGACGACATGCTGTCCACCCCACGCGTCATCGTGGTCGAGCAGAGCGACGTGAGGACTTACCTCGAAGACGTCACCAACACGGTCTACCGCACCATGAAAGAACAAGGTGGAAAACTTTCACTCATGATCATCCGAGAGCTGGTGGAGAACTTCATCCACGCACAGTTCTCCGAACCCGTCATCTCCATCCTGGACAACGGCAACACCATTCGCTTTGCCGATCAAGGACCCGGCATCGGGGACAAGGAGCGGGCGTTTGAATTCGGCGTCACGAGCGCAGACCGAGAGAAGAAGCGCTATATACGGGGAACGGGCGCCGGACTGCCCATGGTCCAGCAGTATGTTGAAAACGCCGGCGGTGCGATCGCGGTGGAGGACAACCTCGGCGCGGGCACGGTGGTGACCGTAAGCGTCGACCCCAAGCGATCTGCCGAACTCGAACACGCCGTTACGCGGGGCGCGGCCGTTCGTAGCGGCTGCCCACATGAGCAGGAGCCATCCGGGACGGCGATGGCGAGCGCGGCCGACCCCTGGGCCGCGGCGAACAACCCCGCCGGAGCCTATCCGGTCCAAGGCGCATATCCGCAGCAGCCCTACGGCGCAGGCCCGTATCCCGGGCAGATGCCCTACGGTGCGATGCCGGGCCAAATGCCCGGAACACCCGGCGCCTTCCCGCAGCAGCCTACCTATTACCCCGGCTACCAGCAGGGGTATCCCCCTCAAGGTTTTCAACAACAACAGCAGGGCTTCCCGCAGCAAGGTTTCCCGCAGCAGGGCTTTCCCCAGGCGGGATTCCCGCAAGTGGGTACGCCTGGCAGCGGATATGCGCAGACGGCGGCCGCACACATGCCTCAAGGCCCATACGTAAGCGAGCGAGGCGCCGCGGCGCTGCTGTTCATCTACCAAAACGGCAAGGGCGGACCAACCGATCTCACACGCGCACTCGGGCGCTCGGACGCCACATGGTCACGAGAGCTCGACGCGCTGGCGAGCACGGGCCTCGTGCACAAACCCCGCCAGAAGTACGTACTCACCGACATGGGCAGGGCCTGGGTCGAGCAGGGAATGGCGGCCCAATAACGCCCACCTCTCACCGCGGGATTCAACCGCGAGCAACCGCGACACGAAAAGGAATCGTGAGACATGGAAAACGAAGCGCGCATCCTCTTGGACGACGTCATAGCGTTTTGCCGCCGCGATGGCCGCGAGACGCGCCTCATAAACATGCTCGAGCAGTGCGGGGCCACGGGATTTGACGACGAGTCCCTGACCATCCAGGTCCCCAGCCGTTTTGCCTACAATTACCTCGTCAAACAGCGCGAGCTGATAGAGCGCTACCTCGAGGAGATCTCGTTCATGCCCATGGCTCTCAACGTGGTCGTAACCGAGGGCGGGGCGCCGAACGAGATGCGGGAAAGCGCACACGGCCACAACGGCGCGAGTGTGAGGCCGCCCATGGCGGCGAGGGCGTTGGAAGCGGTCCCGGCACATGCGGCAACTGAGGTTAGCGCGGGTGTCGCCGAGGCCCCCGGCCCCCAAATCGCACCCGGTGGGGCCGGCTTGGGCGGCGACCCCATGTTGTCGCCCGGCGCCGCATCCAAACCGGAACCGGGTTCAAAGTCCGGCGTCACGGTGCGCAACACCGTCTCGCCGGAGGCCTTCCGAAAGATGATGGAAGAGATGCGCGGTCAGGACCCCACTGGGAAACGACAAAACGCCGAGTCGACACAACGCGTTGCCGGAACGGGCGCGGCCGCAATGGAGGCGACTCCCGCCCCCACCGCGGAGCCAGACGCCACGGCCTCGGACATCAACGCGAAGTACACGTTCGCGAGCTTTGTCGCCGGCGACGAGAACCGACACGCCTTCAACAGCGCCATGAGGTTCGCCGCCTACGCCGAGGAGCCGCAGCAGTGCCCGAGCCTGTTCATCTACGGCAACTCGGGGCTGGGCAAAACGCACTTGCTCTTCGCCATCCGCAACTACCTCGCAAAGGAGAAGCCCTACATACGCGTGAAGTACGCGAACTCACAGGCCTATCTCGACGACTACATGAACGAGCTCGGTGCGCAGCGCGGGCCGGGCAACCTCATCATGCGCGAGTACCGCGATGCGGATATCCTCATCATCGACGATGTGCAAAACATCGTGGGCAAGCAGGCGTCGGTCGAATTCTTCTTCCAACTCGTGGACAGCTTCATCCGCGAGGGCAAGAAGATCGCGCTGGCGTCGGACCGCGCGCCCAAGGACCTCGCCATGGACGAGCGCCTCACCAGCCGCTTCAGCAGCGGCATGCTCTGTCTCGTATCCGAGCCGGGATTCGAGATGAAATATGTCATCCTCAAGCGCTACTACGAGAGCATCATCCAACAAGACGAGGACTTCTCCGCCATGAACGTGGACACCTCGCTGCTCCAAGCCCTGCCCTCTCCCGAGGGAAAGCTCACCGACGAGCACCTTCGCCACATGGCCGAGATCTCGGGGAACAACATCCGATCGCTCGAAAGCTTCTGCGAGCGCTGCGCCAACCTGTCCTCCGAGCGCGAGGCGGCCGGGGCGGAGCTCACCGCCGAGGACATAGACCGGGTGGCGAAGACCTACTTCAACACCGCGCACAAAATCATCCACGTCGATACGGTGCAGCGCGTGGTCGAGGAGTTCTACCACGTGAGCCACGAGGAGCTCGTCGGCAAGCGCCGCACGGCCAACATCGCCTTCGCGAGGCATGTGGCGGTCTACCTTGCCAACAACCTGTGCGAGATGACCACGCCGGCCATCGGCGCGGAATTCGGCGGGCGCGACCACTCCACAGTCCTCAACTCCCTCAAAGTGGTTGAAAACAAGATGCGCGAGGATCGACGTATCGTGGAGGACGTTCAGAACCTCAAGAACACGATCCTTTTGAAGTCGTGAAAACATGGGTGAAGGCTGTGGAAAACCTGGGTGGAAAACCCAGAAGTCGGTGGAGGGAAAATAGATGGATATCTCGCAGGGGAAAACAAGCGTGTTGTCTACAATGGATTGTTGAAAGAAAAACGGCCCAATATCTGGGAAAACAAGAGTAGTCCACACCGTCCACTGCGTTATTACTGTTATTACCTATATATATTTAAGAGAGGAATAATAAAGAGATGAAGTTCACGGTCAGCCAATCGGCCCTTTCCGATGCCATCGCCGTCGTAATGAAAGGCATCGCCCCCTCATCCACACTCCCCATCCTCTCAGGCGTGCTCGTCCGCGCCGCGGACGGGGTCCTGGAGTTCCAGACGTCCAACTACACCATCTCGATCCGTCATCGCATCGCCGCGCGCGTGGACGAGGAGGGGCAAGTCGTCATCCCCTGCAAGATGCTTTCCAACATCGTCAAGACCCTGCCCGACGCCCCGGTGTCCTTCGAGCTCGCCGAGCGACAGGTGACCATCGCGTGCGAGCGTTCCACATTCCGCCTGAACACATTGGACGCCGGTGATTTCCCCGAGTTCCCCACGTTCGCGCTCGAGCGTTCCGTGGAGCTGCCCGCCAACATCCTGAGCGAGATGGTGAGCCGCGTTTGGCGCGTCACCTCGACGGACAAGAACCGCCCCGTGCTCAACGGCGTGTACATGACGGTCGAGAACAACACGATCCGCCTCGTGGCCACCGACTCCTACCGCCTCGCCGTGTGCGACACCCAGGTCGAGACCTCGTCACTTGAGGGCAGTTTCGAGCTGAACGTCCCGGCCGACGCGTTCAACGACGCCCTCGCCATCACCGGCGGCCAGGGTTCCATCCTGATCGGCTCCACGGATACGCAGGTCGTGTTCGTCGCCGGCAACACCACCTACGTCGCGCGCCGCATCGAGGGCGTCTATCCCAACTACAAGGCCCTGCTGCCCGCCTCCTGTGCCACCACGGTCAAGATCGATGTTGCCGCGCTGACCTCCGCGCTCAAGCGCGTCTCCACGGTCGCCCAGGCCAACTCCGCCGTGAAGTTCGACATCTCCACTGAGACCGGTCAGATGATGCTCTCCGCCATCTCCAACGACCAGGACGCCGCCACGGCCACGGTCGAGGTCGAGGCCGAGGGCGCGAGCGGTGTCATCGCGTTCAACTACCACTACATCTTCGGTTGCCTGAACGTGCTTTCCCGCGAGAAGGAGATCACGCTCGAGCTGCAGAGCTACAACCAGGCCGGCGTGTTCAAGTCCTACGACAAGATCAACTACCTCTACCTGGTCATGCCGGTTCGCATCTAATGCCGGGACAACTCGCCGCCACAAAGCTCGAGGCCGCGGGATACCGCAGCTTCGACGAGATCACGGTCGAGCTCGACCCTGGGATCACGGTGCTCGTGGGGCGCAACGCCGTGGGCAAGACCAACCTCGTCGAGGCGTTGCAGCTGCTGACGGCCGGGGCCTCGTTCAGAAAGCCCTCAGCCTCCGAGCTCCTGCGCGAGGGTTCTCCCGCCGGCCGGGTCCGCCTTACGCTCGAGGGCGAAGGCCGTGTGCTCGAGATGGGCATCGATTTGCGCGACGGCAAGCGATCGTTTACTCGAAACGGGAAAAAGACCCGCGCCGCGGGCGTGCGAGGCGTGCTGCCGAGCGTGTTGTTCTGCCCCGATCACCTTGATATGGTCAAGCGGTCCGCCTCGCGCCGGCGCGAGGCGCTCGACTCCTTTGGCGTTCAGCTGAACGAGAACTACGCCAAGCTGCTGTCGACGTACGAGCGCACGGTCGAGCAGCGCAACAACCTGCTACGCGACGGCTATGCCCCGGGTTTGCTCGAGGTGTGGGACGAATCGCTCGCCGCGACCGGCGCCCAGCTGTTGCTGCACCGCACCGCCCTGCTCGAGCGCATCCGCGAGCATTTCATCGAGGTGTATCGCGCCATCGCGCCTCACGAGGAGCCCGATGTCCGTTACCTCCCGAGTTTCGGCGAGCCCGC
>JARIBW010000029.1 GCA_029264355.1 Collinsella sp.
ACACCTTCGCGTTCTTCACGCGCAACCCGCGTGGCGGGAACGCCAAGCCACTCGATCTCGATGACGTGGCGGGCCTGCGGAGGATCTTGGACGAGGACGGGTTCGGGCGTCTGGTGGCGCACGCACCCTATACGTACAATCCCTGCTCCGCCAAGGAGCGTGCCCGTGAGTTCGCGCTCGAGGCGATGGCCGAGGACCTGCGGCGTATGGAGGCCTTGCCGGGCCAGCTCTACAATTTCCATCCCGGCGCGCATGTGGGCCAGGGCGTCGATGCGGGCGTCGAACTTATCGTCGACACCTTGTGCCGGGTCATGTTCGAGGGGCAGCGCACATGCGTGTTGCTCGAGACCATGGCCGGAAAGGGCACCGAGGTGGGGCGCACCTTCGAGGAGCTCGCCCGCATCATCGAGGGTGTGGCCTCGCGCCGTCCCGAGTTCGCCGGAACGGATATGCTCGGCGTATGCCTGGACACCTGCCACGTCTCCGACGGCGGGTACGATATCGTGGGCGATTTGGATGGCGTGATGGCCGAGTTCGATCGCGTGGTGGGACTCGAGCGCTTGCAGGCGGTCCATATCAACGACTCCAAGAACCCGCGCGGCGCGCACAAGGACCGTCATGAGGTGATCGGCGGGGGCTATCTGGGCAATCCCGAGCTCGGCGGCGGTGAGGACGTGTTGCGCGGCATCGTGGCGCATCCCGCCCTGCGCGACCTGCCGTTCATCTTGGAGACCCCGCACGACGACCTGTCCGGTTACGCGGGGGAGATCGCCTATTTGCGCGGGCTTGCGGGGTAGCCGTCTCTCCGCGCAGGGCGCCTCGCCTCATTCTCCCTCTAAAAATGCACCGGTTTGGCGATTCCAGAGGGCGGCATATTCGCCCCCGGTTTCCGTGAGCTCGGAATGCGTGCCGTCTTCGACGATCTCGCCATCGGCGAGCACGACGATGCGGTCGAGCGCCGCCACGGTCGAGAGGCGGTGGGCGACCACGATGGAGGTGCGTCCGCGCATGAGGTTCTCGAGCGCGTCCTGCACGAGCGCCTCACTTTCGGAGTCGAGGGCGCTGGTGGCCTCGTCGAGCACGAGGATCGGCGCGTCGGTGAGGATGGCGCGTGCGATGGCGACGCGCTGACGTTGCCCGCCGGAGAGCTTCACCCCGCGCTCGCCCACGAGCGTATCGAGGCCGTCGGGTAGGCGATCGATGAATTCCAACGCATTGGCCAGCTCGGCGGCCCGGAGGATCTCCCCCTCGGAGGCGTCGGGTCGGCCGTAGGCGATGTTCTCACGGATGGAACGGTGGAACAGCAGCGCTTCCTGCGGAACATAGGCGATTTGGCGGCGCAGGCTCTGCTGCGTGCATGCGGAGATGTCCTGCCCATCCACGTACACATGGCCGTCCTGCACGTCCGAGAGGCGCAGCAGCAGTTTGGTGAGGGTGGTCTTGCCCGAGCCCGAGCGGCCCACCAGGCCCACGCGCTGACCTGCCGGGATATGCAGGTTGAGGTCGGTGAAGACGCGGTCCCCCTCGGCCGCGTCGGCGTACGCGAAGCCCAGGTGGTCGAAGTCGATCGAACCCTCGGATACTTGGAGGTCCGGGGCGCCGGGGGTGTCCTCCACAAGACGCGGCTCGTCGAGGATGCGCGCCATCTCGCTCGCGTCGCCGATGGCGCGGTTCATGCGCTGCATCATCGAGTTGATGTAGTTGAAGCGCATGGAGAGCTGATAGGTGTAGGAGAACATCATCACGAGCATCCCGCCGGAGATGCCGAACCACGCGTTGCCGCCCGCCACGAAGATGGATACGACGAGCATGATCGCGGTGATGATGCCGCTCGTGGTGAAGCCGCGCTGCATGGTGGCGCGCATGGAGCGGCTCTCGGCTTGCATGGCGGCGAGGTCGGCCTCGTCGAAGAGCCGCTTCTCGAAGTCCTCACGCCCGCAGGTTTTGACGGCGAGGATGTTGGTCACGGCGTCTGAGAGCACTCCCGACAAGCGGTTCTGCGCCTTGGCGGTGGCAGCGGAGAGGGGGAGGATGCGTCGGTACATCCGCGTGGCCACAATCACGTACACCACGAGCATGGCGGCCAGCGCCGCGGCGTAGGCGGGCACGGCGGGGGCGAGCGCGATGAAGGTGCACGCGGTGCTCGCGATGGTGGGGATGAGCGAGTAGACCACGACGTCGACCATCTGGGTGTAGCCGCCCATGAACTTGCTCGTCTGGCTCACGAGGGCGCCGCCGAAGCGGCTCGTATGGAAGGTCATCGACTGGTTGGAGAGCGTGTCGAAGCACAGGCGGGCGAGATGGTAGTTGCCGTTGATCTGCAGCTTGTAGACGGCATAGTCCTGCAGTTTGGAGCAGATCTGACCTACGAGGTTCACCAGCAGCAGAGCCAGGATGTAGGGTCCAAAGACCTCCCATACCCGGTCGGCGGGGACGGGCGCGGCCTGGACGCGGTCCACGATGAGGCCCATGACCCAGGTGTTCACGAATATGAGCAGGGCCACGTAGGCGACGGAGGTGAACACGGCGAGGAACGCCGCGCCGGGCACCATGCGCGTGACCTCCCAAAAGCGGCGCAAGGTGCGCTTCACGGCGGTTTTCTCGAGTTTTTGCACGTTTCTCTGCGACATGTATGACTCCTCGTATGTCTGATGCAAAGGTGGCGGGCGGCGCGTGTCCCTCACCGCCCGCACGGGATGTCTGCGAAACGTTATCCCCTGAACCGGGCTTGAGGTCAAGCGCTCGGTCTCGCCCCATCGTCCGGATCCCCCATGATCTCGGTGGTCGCCCGGCGGTGAATGAGGCGGCTCGGCCCCCGTCGTCTAGCCGGAGCGACATGGGCGACGGGTGCGCCGTTTCCGTCTCCGTTCGCGTTGATGGGCGCATGAACTGGGTACCATGCTTCAAGTTGTCGAACTACGGAAGGACCGATACATCGATGAGACACGACGAGATTTTGGAGATGCTGAGGCGTGCCGGAGTGGAAGTGCCCGGCGGAGCCGCGCCCGGAGCGGATGAGCCCATCGATGTGGAAGTCGAGGTGGAGGACATCCCGGTCGACGATCGGGAGGGCCCTGCGGGCGGAAGCGCCCCCAAGAGCGCCCGCGAGCGCAAGAAGGCGGCCCGTGCAAAAGGGAGGGCGGCGCGCGCGGGGCGCGTCCATGAAGGGCGGCCGATGCCGCCGTTCATGGAAAGGCTCGCCCAGTGGAGCCGCACCGCGCTCGTCGTCGTGCTCGTCGTCCTCGTCCTCGCCGCGGTCATCTCATATTGGTGGTTCCATCCGGCGCTCAACATCCACAGCCCGCGCGTGTGGAGCTGGATCATCCTCGTGGCCATCTTCGCCGTGGTGGCGCTCAAGGTCGTGGCCCTGCGCTCCGCGCGCCATGCCGCGCTGTTCAACCGGCTCGCGTATCTTCCGCTCGCGGTGATCCTCGCGTTCTTCGTCGGCCTGATCATGGGCGAGCCGTTCATCCCCGGCAACGCCGAGCGTTACGCCAATGTGCTCAAGACCACCGAGGGCGATTTCGCCAAGGACATCGAGGAGGTCGACTACGCCGACGTCCCCGTGATCGACCGCGCTTCCGCCCAGTTGCTGGGTTCCCGCGCCATGGGCTCGATCCCCGAGTTCGTGAGCCAGTTCGAGATAAGCCCCGCCTACAGCCAGATCAACTACCAAGGCCGTCCGGTGCGCGTGAGCCCGCTCACCTATGCCGACCTCTTCAAGTGGCTGAGTCATCGCGGCACGGGCATCCCCGCGTACGTGCTTGTGGACATGGTCACCCAGGAGGCCGAGGTCGTGCGCCTCGAAGATCCGATCCGCTACTCCGAGAGCGAGCCGCTCGCACGCAACATCGATCGCTACGTGCAGCTCAAGTACCCCACCTACATGTTCGATCAAAAAAGCTTCGAGCTCGATGAGGAGGGCACGCCCTGGTGGGTCTTTCCCGTCCAGAGGCGCACCATCGGCCTGTTCGAGGGCACCACGATCCAGCGCGTCGTCCTGGTGAACGCCTGCACCGGCGAGACCGAGGATTACGCGGTCGAAGACTGCCCCACGTGGGTCGACCGCGCCTATCCGAGCGATCTCATCATCCAGCAGTACAACTGGAGCGGTGCTTACAAGAACGGCTGGCTCAATTCTTGGCTCGGCCAGCAGGGCGTGGTGCGCACCACGCTCGGCACCGACGGCGAGCTTGGCTATAACTACCTCGCCCAGGGAGATGATATCTACCTGTACACGGGCGTGAGCTCCGTGACTGCCGACAGCTCGAACGTCGGCTTCATCCTGGTGAACCAGCGCACGGGTGAGTCGCATTACTACCCGGTCGCGGGTGCCACCGAGGATTCGGCGCAGGCGTCTGCCGAGGGCCAGGTGCAGAACCTCAAGTACGAAGCGACCTACCCGCTTTTGCTCAACGTCGCCGGGCAGCCGACCTACTTTATGGCGCTGAAGGACAATGCCGGACTGGTCAAGATGTACGCCATGATCAACGTCGAGCATTACCAGAGCGTCGCCACGGGCTCCACGGTCGCGGCGACTCAGGAGAGCTACCTGCAGATGCTCGCGTCCTCGGGGGCTCTGTCCGAGGATGAGGCCGCCGCAAGCGGTGTCGAGGATCGGGTGTCCGGCTCCATCGCCTCCATCGCGCAGGCGGTTATCGACGGCAACTCGCATTTCTACGTGACCCTCGAGGGCGATGGCGCGATTTACGACTTCGCCTTGCCGGAGATGCTCGACATCGTTCGCTACCGCGTGGGCGATGCGATCGAATTCGGCTGCGCCGCGTCCTCCGATGAAGAGGGCTCGCTCCGTCAGGTCGTGAGTTTCGCCGGCGCCCGGGCGAGTGCGCAGGTCGGGTCCGCGGCCGATTCCTCTCCCGAGGCGCCCGATGCCGAGGTCGATTAGGCCCTTTGGCCGGCGACGCGGTTCAAGTATCGCGGCGCGGGTGATAATCGGGGGTCCGCGTACCTTTGACATAATGGGTCGGATACTCGAATGTTCGGAGGCATTGTCATGTTGCAGGTCATCATCTCTCCCGCAAAGCAGATGCAGGTGGCACGCGATGGGTTCGCCCCGCGGGGAATCCCGCCCCTTTCGGAGAAGACCTCCCATGTCATGGGGGCCCTGCGTGCGATCGAGCGCGACCGGGGGAGCGAGGGGCTGCGGGCGCTGTGGGGGGTCAACGACAAGCTGTTGACCGAGAACATGGAGCGCCTGCATAGGTACCGCGATATCGCCGACGCGAGTTCCCTGGGGAATTCGGAGCTGTCCCGCCTGGTTTCACCTGCGATCTTTTCCTATGTGGGCATTCAGTTTCGCAGTATGGCGCCGGACGTGCTCGATGCCGATGCCCTCGAGTGGCTGCAGGGGCATCTGTGGGTGCTTTCCGCGCTCTACGGCTGCGCCCGACCGTTCGATGCGGTCCAACCGTATCGGTTGGAGATGGGTGCCAAGCTGTCGGTGGATGGGGAGAAGAACCTGTATGCGTTTTGGGGCGATTCGATCGCGCGGTCCGTTTGCGCCGGTCCCGCCTCGCAGCCGGGCGATACGGTCGAAATCGTGAATCTTGCCAGCGTCGAGTATTCCAAGGCGGTGCTTCCGCATCGGCCTGACGGCGCGCGTGAGGTCACGTGCATCTTCGGAGAGGCTCTGCGCGACGGGAGACCCGTTCAGCGCTCGACCGCGAGCAAGATCGCCCGCGGCAGCATGGTGCGTTGGATGGCGGAGCGTGGGGTGCAGTGCGCTGAGGAGCTCAAGCTCTTCGATGTCGGCTATGCGTTCGACCCCGATCTGTCCCGGGGCGATGCGAAGAGGCGGGTCCTTGTATTCATGAGGGGATAGGCACCGCCGTTCGATTCGCCGCCGGGATACGGAAGAAGGCGCCTCGCGGCTTTCCCGGTGCGGGGGCTGCGAGGCGCCTTCTGAATGCGATCGTGTTTCGCGGTGGGTCGCGTTTCTCGGCGGGGCGGGCCTACAAAGCGCTTTCGTAGATCGTGCGGGCGTCTTCCAAGGTGAGCTTGCGGAACGTGCCGAAGTTCTCCCCGCGGTTCACGCGCAGGCCGCAGATCATCTGGTCGATGTCGTCTTCCTCGATGCCGAGCTCTCCGAGCGTGGAGGGCATGCCCATGGACATGAAGAAGCCCTGCAGCTCGTCGATGGTCGCCTCGACGGCGTCATGCACGGCGCGCTCGGGAGTGATCTCCTCGTCGATGGTGGACAGGTCGTCCACCGTGGGGTCGACGGGCTCGATGCCGAACACCTCGGCTCCGAAGGTGAGGAAGCGCTCGGGATGGCTCTTCCACACATGGCGCATCCACGCGGGGAAGATGACGGCGAGCCCGGCGCCGTGCGTGATGTGCGGATCGACGGCCGAGACTTCATGCTCCAGGCCATGGCAGGACCAGTCGCCGTCGCGCATGCCGGGGATGCCCAGGCCGCAGCCCGCCAGGCCGTTGTGCGCGAGTGTTCCGATCCACATGAGCTCGGCACGTGCATCGTAGTTCTCGGGTTCGTCCATCACGATGCGCGCCGCATCGATGGCCGCGCGGATGAGGCCGCAGGCGATGTTGTCGGTCACGCCCACAGCGGGCTCGCCGGAGAAGAAGCGCTCCATGATGTGGGCGATCATGTCGGTCGCTCCCGCCGCCGTTTGATACGGCGGGAGGGTGAAGGTGAGTTCGGGATCGAGGAAGGCGATCTTGGGGCGGATGAGCTCGCTGGTGCATCCGCTCTTGAGGCCCTCGTCATCATTGCTGATGACGCAGGAGTTGGAGGCCTCGGAGCCGGAGGCGGGAATGGTCACCACGGTTGCGATCGGCAAACAATGCTCGATGACCGCCTTCTTGGACCAGAAGTCCCAGGCATCGCCCGCATGGCCCGCGGCGATCGCGATTCCCTTGGCGCAATCCATCGCCGAGCCGCCGCCGACCGGCAGCACGATGTCGATCCGCTCACGTTCGGCGAGCGCCGCCCCCTCGCGCACAAGCGCGATCTCGGGGTTGGGGCGCACACCGCCCAGCTCGACATAGGTCATTCCAGCGGCGTCGAGCGAGGCCTTCACGCGGTCGAGCGTGCCCGTGCGCACCACGGAGCCCTGGCCGTATACGATCAGGGCGCGGTGATACCCGGCTTTCGCGAGCTCGTCGCCGACCGTATCGGTGACGCCGCGACCGAATACGAACTTGGTGGGGGAGCAGAAGGTGAAATTGTTCATCGATGTCCTTTCCCGTCGGTCTTTCCGACGCGTAGTTTCTTAATAGCCCAGGTCCTCGCCGACGAGGATGACATGGATGCGCCCGTCGTGGCGCGAATGGCGGGTGATGACCTCTTGGCAGCACATGCATTTCTCGGCGTGGCACTCCGAGCAGGCGCCCGTGAGTTCGCACGGGGTGCCGGTGTGCAGGCGCGTTGCGTTGAGCGGGCATGTGACGGTGCGGATGCGTTTGAGCCCGCTTTCGACATCCGCCACGACCTTGTTCATGCCGGCGATGACGCAGACATGTTTGGGGCCGTGGAGCAGCAGCGCGAGGCGGTTGGCGTTGCCGTCGATGTTGACGAGCTCACCGTCGAGCGTGATGGCGTTGGTCCCCATGAAGAACCAGTCCGCGCCGACCTGCTCTTTCCATATCGCATCTTGCTCCTCGGGTGCGGCGGCCCGCGAGCGGTCGATCATGGGGTGACCGTCGGCCTCCAGGGCCGCTTTGATGCCGCTCTCGGAAAATGAGACGCTTCCGCCCCAGGTGACGCTTTGGTCCGGCTCGACGAGACTGCGCGCGAGCTCGACCGCCTCTGCGGCGGTGTCGCGATAGTGGCCGGTCATATTGCGGATCTCGAGTTTCTTGATGATGCGCTCCGCGGTGGTGCGGCGTGCCGTTCTCCTCACGTCTTCCATGCTACCTCCTCTGCTTGATGTGCGGTGCGAGCCACGGGGATGGGTTGTCGGTCGGCCCTCCTCGGTGGATTCGACCCGTTACATTGTGGCACGACCCCGGTGTCGGTGGTACTAGCGTTTGATGGTCAAGATATCATCGAAACCGATCGCGGTCTTCACGACCTGTATGCGCCGAAACGTGAAGTCGATGTGCGCGACGATGCCCGATACGGTGCGGTAGGCATCCCGATCGTAATAGGTCACACGCACCATATCGCCTTTGTTCACCTGCACGATCGTGCGGGAAAGGGATAGGGCCTCCTCTTCGGTGAGCTCATGGCGGGGTTCGGCTACGCGCTCTTGCCGCCGTGCGAGCTCGTAGTAGCCGGTGAGGGCGGCGAAGGGCATGAATTGGGCCGCCCTGCCCGCCCTCGGCTTGCGGTTCGCCGTCAGCTGTCCCGCGCCTGCGGGTCTGCGCGTTCCCAGGTTGTCATGCATGGTGTCCCCCCACCTGTTCGTTGCGCTCGCGTCCCGTCGCCTCGGGGCGCAGGCTCCTACCCATGATGAGCGCGTTTTTCCCGTAACGCCCCTTCACGTCTATGATGGCCCGCTGCAGGTCGCGCTCGCGCGCCTCCGCCTCGACATCGGTGAAGAGGTCGACGGTCGCCAGCTCCTCGGGGAGCAGGTCGCCAAAGCCGATGTTCACTCGTTTGATCGGGCGCCTCGGGTCGACCGACTCCGCATAGAGCTGCTCGAAATAGCCCTTGAGCTTGCGGCGGGAGTTGGTCCGTTCATGAAGTTTGCGTTGCTTCCCGGCGTGCGCGTAGGCCCCTTTGCCGCCCGTCGGCCGCGTCCCGTGTTCGCCCGTGAAGGAACCGCCGCGCCTCATGCCGTCGGCGCACAGGTCGCGTTCGCGCTCGAAGGGCCATGAATGCTCGATGCGATTCTCGCCCGGGCGCGGCGTGATGCGCGGGATGTCCTCCGCGGTGGTGCTGCGCCGGTGGCCGCAGCCGTCGACATATGAGGCGCTGCCGCTCGCGTCGAGCCTGCGCAGTTCGCGGACCTCGCTGCCGTAGCCCACGTGCAACGAGATCGAGCTGGCCGCTACGCCCTGGTCGACGAGCTCGAGTGTCGAGGCGTCCACCATCTCGCGAAGCACCGTGAGCCCCTCGTCGTAACTGTAGTTGCGGGAGAGCACCTGCCCGTTCACCATGGAGGTCGCCTGGGGGCGGTATGCCTGGATCTCGGCAATGGTGCAGGGCTCGATGCCGTGCGCATGATCGATGAGGTATTCGGCGTTCACGCCGAATTCGCGGTAGAGGATGCGCGCGTCCAGTGCGGCGACGCCCATGAGGTCGTGGACGCGGTACTTCGCCAGGCGCTCGGCGGTGCCCGGGCCGATCCCCCATATATCCGTGATGGGGCGGTGGCGCCAGATATCTCGCCTGAAGCGCTCCTCGTTTAGTTCGCCGATGCCGCTGTCCTCGTGCTTGGCCGTGATGTCGAGCGCGACCTTTGCCAGGAAGAGGTTGGGCCCGATGCCCGCGGTCGCCGTGATGCCGGTGCGCGCGAGCACGGCGCCGCGCAGCCTGTCGGCGAACTCGCGTGCCGTGAGGCCGTAGAGCGACAGATAGGACGTCGCGTCGATGAAGCACTCGTCGATCGAGTAGACATGGACGTCCAGGGGGCTCACATATTCGAGGTAGATGCCGTAGATGCGGGCCGAGACCTCCATGTAGTGGCGCATGCGGGGCGGGACTGCGATGTAGTCGACGTCGCGGGGAATCTCGAAGAGGCGGCAGCGGTTGCGGATGCCGAGCTTTTTCATGGCGGGGCTGATCGCCAGGCAGATGGTGGTGCGGCCGCGCGAGGCGTCGGCCACGACGAGGTTTTGCGTGAACGGATCGAGCCCGCGCGCGGCGCATTCGACGGAGGCGTAGAACGTTTTTAGATCTATGCAGATGTAGGTGCGCTCGCGACCGAGTGCGCCCGCTTCCGGCTTTTCCATCGGATCCTCCCGTCGAACATGAGTGCGAACTCATGTTCGATGATATGGTGCCGTGCGGACAGAGTCAAACGCGCCGCGAGCCTGTGGGTTTGGCGAAGGTTGGCTGCTCGGATACGGGCGTGGGTACAATCCCGCCATGGAATCGGCACAACATGTTCGATGGGCGCGTCGCCCGGCGGAGGTTTTATGACTGGGGAGAGACAATCGACTGATTCGGGCGATCGCGCTGCGCGCGCGGGCGATATCGCGGGGTTGTTGCGCGAGAACAGGCGGCTCGTCATCGCATCGGTGTGCCTGCTCGCATTCCTCCTCCTGCTCAATCGGGTCTTGGCGGGCGGCATCATGGAGCTTGACCGCTCGGCCATCTCGCTCATGGTCGGGCACGTCCGTGCGGCCTGGCTGACCCCCATCATGGAGGCCGTCTCGTTCATGGTCACGCCGGTGCCGCTTCTCGCCCTCGTCTTCGCCGCGGCGCTTGTCGGGCGCTTCCGCGGCATCAGGGGCCTGGGTTGGTTCTGCGCGGTCAACCTGGCCGGTTCGACCATTCTCAACCAGCTGTTGAAGTTTGCGATCCAACGCCCGCGCCCCGATGTCTCCCTGCGTTTGGTCGAGATCGGCGGTTTCAGCTTCCCCTCCGGCCACTCCATGGCGGCGATGGCGTTCTTCGGGCTGTTCATCTGGCTCTCCTGGCACCACGTGCACGACCGCCGCGTGCGCGCCGGGCTGACCGCCTTGCTGTGCGTGGCGATTGCCGCCGTCGGGTTTTCCCGTGTGTACCTGGGTGTTCATTATGCCTCGGACGTGCTCGGCGGTTTTTGCGCGTCCCTTATCTGGCTGACGGTCTACACCAAGGTCGCCGGGCCGATGCTGACCGCGGCGAAACGCGTGGGTTGAGGCCCCCGGACGCTCATCGGACGCTCGGGTGCGGCATCCGCACGCCGCGCTCCCGTCCGCATGGGCGCCGTCCGCATGGGCGGGTACAATAGGCGTCGTGAATGACGAACATTTCAGGAGGCTCATATGGATGAGGTCAAGGGCGCGGGCCGGGCGACGAGCGAGATCGCGGCGAGCGACGGGTATCTGCGCGTCGCCGCGGCCACTCCGAAGATCCGCGTGGGGGATGTGGCGGGCAACGCCGCCGCCATTCTCGAGTGCGTCGATGAGGCCGTTCGCGTCGGCGCGCGCGTGCTGGCCTTGCCCGAGCTCTGCCTTACCGGATACACCTGCGGCGACCTCTTCCACGACCGCGCCTTGCTGCGCGCCTGCGAGTCCGCGCTCGCCGGCCTGCTCGAGGATACGTCCGACACGCCGCTGCTGTTCACGGTCGGCCTGCCCGTCGCCCATCGCGAGAACGTCCACAACTGCGTCGCCGTGTGCTGCGCGGGCCGTCTCCTGGGACTCACCGTCAAGCGCCATCTTCCCAACTACGGCGAGTTCTACGAGCAGCGCTGGTTCGCGCCCGCGCCCCTGACCGGCGCGGGGTTCATCCCGTTTGCCGGACAGGGCCCGGTGCCCCTCATGGGAGATCTCGTTTACAGCTGTTCAGACCCCGGCCTCGAGGACGTGCGCATCGGCGTCGAGGTTTGCGAGGACCTGTGGGTGCCCGACCCGCCCTCGGTGGACATGGCGCTCGCCGGCGGGGCGACGGTCATCTTGAACGCGAGCGCGTCGAGCGAGGTCGTGGGCAAGTCGATGTACCGCCGCAGTCTCGTGTCCGGCCAGAGCGCGCGTCTGTACTGCGCCTACGTCTACGCGAACGCGGGCGAGGGCGAGTCCACCACCGACCTCGTTTTCTCGGGGGAGAACCTCATCGCCGAGAATGGCTCGATCGTGGCGAGCACGCCGCTGCTCTCGCGCGGGATGGCCGTGGCCGACGTCGACCTGGAGAAGCTCACGGCGGAGCGCCGGCGTTCGAACACGTGGCGCGCCGGCGAGCGGGGCGCGGACCATTTACGGACCATCGACTTCAGCTTTACGGGGGCCGAGCCGGGCTTTCCCGGCGAGGGGGCGTCCGTCGTCGAATCCGCTCACCTCGCGGCCCCGTCCGTCGATGACGCCGAGCTGCTGCTCAACTCCGCCCTCGACGTGCTGCGCCCCGCTCCGCGCGCCCCATTCGTGCCCGTGGATCCCGCACGGCGCGCCTCATGCTGCGAGGAGGTCTTGGACCTGCAGGCCGCCGGACTCAAGACACGCTTGGCGCATACGGGTACGCGTTCGGCCGTGATCGGCCTTTCGGGCGGTCTCGATTCCACGCTCGCCCTGCTCGTCACGGTGCGCGCCTTCGACATGCTCGGCTTGCCCCGCACGGGGGTCCATGCGGTGTCCATGCCGGGCTTTGGCACGACGGGGCGCACCAAGTCCAATGCCGAGCGCCTGGCCGAGCAGCTGGGGGTCGACTTCCGCACCATCGCGATCGGCGACGCCGTGCGTGCGCATTTCGCCGACATCGGCCATGATCCGTCTGTCACGGATGTCACCTACGAGAACGCCCAGGCTCGCGAGCGAACTCAAGTCCTCATGGATCTCTCCAACGAGCTCGGTGGCTTCGTGATCGGCACGGGCGATTTGTCCGAGCTCGCGCTCGGCTGGGCCACCTACAACGCGGATCACATGAGCATGTACGGCGTGAACGCCGGCGTGCCCAAGACGCTCGTCCGCCACCTGGTGGCGCACGCCGCCGATTCCCTGGGAGGGGAAGTGGCCGTCGTCCTGCGCGACATCCTCGAGACTCCCGTCTCGCCCGAGTTGCTGCCGCCTTCGGGCGACGGTGAGATCGCGCAGTGCACCGAGGAACTCGTGGGTCCATATGAGCTGCATGACTTCTTCTTGTTCCACATGATGCGCCACGGCTTCACGCCGGGCAAGATCTACCGCATGGCCTGCCGCGCCTTTGCGAAGCCGGCGGAGGACGGCGCGCCGGCCTACGATCCGGAGACGATCTTGTTCTGGCTGCGCACGTTCTACCGTCGCTTCTTTGCCCAGCAGTTCAAGCGTAGTTGTCTGCCCGACGGCCCCAAGGTGGGATCTGTGAGCGTGAGTCCTCGCGGTGATTGGCGCATGCCGAGTGACGCGAGCGCGGCGTTGTGGCTCGAGGAAGTTGACAGTCTGAACGCGTAGGCGCCTCGGCGGTGCATATCGCTGCGGGTCGGGGCGCGAACGGGCGAAAAGCCCACTCGCGCCCCGGGCTGGCGTGCGCCG
>JARIBW010000036.1 GCA_029264355.1 Collinsella sp.
CGCGATGCGATGCCCCTGAACATGAGAAACCTCCGCTTACATCATGCCGATGCCGAACAGCGTCAGCAACATGTCGATGATCTTGATGGATACGAACGGCGCCACGATGCCGCCCAGGCCCCACACCAGCAGATTGTGGGCCAGCAGCTGACTGGACGGGACCTCACGGTACTTCACGCCTTTGAGGGCCGCCGGGATCAACGCGACGATGATCAGCGCGTTGTAGATGATGGCGGACAGCACGGCGGTCAACGGATTGGTGAGACCCAAGATATTGAGAGCCCCCAAACCCGGATAGATCGGCGAGAACAGGGCCGGGATGATGGCGAAATACTTGGCGAAGTCGTTTGCCACGGAGAACGTCGTGAGCGACCCGCGGGTCATGAGCAGTTGCTTGCCGATGCGCACGACGTCGATGAGCTTGGTGGGGCTGGAGTCGAGGTCGACCATGTTGCCGGCCTCCTTGGCAGCCTGGGTGCCCGTGTTCATGGCAACCGCCACATCCGCTTGTGCGAGTGCCGGCGCATCGTTGGTGCCGTCCCCGGTCATGGCGACCAAGTGCCCCTCGCGCTGGAACGCGCGGATCTTCTCGAGCTTGCCCTCGGGAGTGGCTTCGGCCAGGAAGTCGTCCACGCCCGCCTCGGCGGCGATGGCGGCGGCCGTGAGCGGGTTATCGCCCGTCACCATGATGGTCTTGATGCCCATGCGGCGCAGGTCGGCGAACTTCTCCCTCACCCCGGACTTGATGATGTCCTTGAGGTACACGACGCCCAGCACGCGACGGTTCTTGGTGACGACCAGCGGGGTGCCACCCGCCTTTGCGATGCGCCCGACGACTTCATCGCACTCCCTTGAAAAGACTCCTCCGTCGGCCTCGACATACGCTCGAACGGAATCCGCCGCGCCTTTTCTGATCTCGTTGCCCTCGTAGTTCACACCGGACATGCGCGTCGCCGCGGTGAAGGGGATGAACTCCATGCCCTTGTCCTCGAGCGTACGGCCGCGCAGGCCGAATTGCTCCTTGGCGAGCACGACGATGGAGCGGCCCTCAGGCGTCTCGTCGGCCAGGGAGGAAAGCTGAGCGGCGTCGGCCAACTCGGCGGGATCGACACCATCGACCGGGATGAACTCGGAAGCCTGGCGGTTGCCCAGGGTGATGGTGCCGGTCTTGTCGAGCATGAGGATATCGACATCGCCGGCGGCCTCGATGGCCCGACCGGACATGGCCAGCACGTTGGCCTCGTTCAGACGGCTCATGCCGGCGATGCCGATGGCGGACAGCAACGCGCCGATGGTCGTCGGGGCCAGGCACACGAGCAACGCCACAAGCGTGGTGACGGCGGTGGGGTTGGCCATGCCGTTCAAGCCCGCCGAGAACGTCGAGTAGCAGTATAGGGCGATCGTGACCAGGATGAAGACGATGGAGAGGGAGACCAGGAAGATCTCGAGCGCGATCTCGTTGGGGGTCTTCTTGCGCGAGGCGCCCTCGACCATGGCGATCATCTTGTCCAGAAAGCCCTGGCCGGGTTCGTTGGAGATCCTCACGACGATCCAGTCGGACAGCACCGTGGTGCCGCCGGTCACGGCGGAACGGTCGCCACCGGCCTCGCGTACCACGGGAGCGGACTCGCCGGTGATGGCGGATTCGTCCACCGACGCGGCTCCCTCCACGACGTCGCCGTCGCCCGGGATCTGCTCGCCGGCGCGCACGATCACCAGGTCACCGCGCGTGAGCTCGGTGCCGGGAACGACCGTGAAACGCCCCCTGTCCTCGACGGATTCGATGAGATGGGCCTCCACGTCCTTCTTGGCCGCACGCAGGGAATCCGCCTGCGCCTTGCCACGGCCCTCGGCGAGCGCCTCGGCGAAGTTGGAGAACAAGTCGGTCAACCACAGGATGACCGCGATGGCAACCACGTAATAGGTGGGAACGCCGGCGTCCTGCACGCCAAAAATAGAAGCGACGGCCAGGACGGAGGTCATGACGGCGGACAACCACACCAGGAACATGACCGGATTTTGAATCTGGACGCGAGGATCCAGCTTGGCAAACGAGTCGCGCACCGCACGGCCCATCATGTCTTTTTGCACAGCCATAAATCTGCGCTCCCCTTCTACGCGATCATCTGGAAGAACTCGGCCACGGGACCCAGCGCAAGAGCCGGGAAGAAGCTCAGCGCGCCGATTAGCAAAACGACGAGCACCAGCAGGAACACGAACATGCCGTTGGCGGTGGACAGGGTTCCAGCACCCTCGGCGACCCTGCCCTTCTTCGCCAGGGATCCTGCGATTGCCAGTGTGCCGGCGATGGGCATGAAGCGGGCGAAGAGCATCTCCAAGCCGAGCACGACGTTGATCCAGGGAACATCGCAATCCATGCCGGCAAACGAGGAGCCGTTGTTGCCGCCAGCCGAGGTGAAGGCGTAGAGCAACTCGGAAAAGCCGTGGGCGCCCCCGTTGGTGAGCTGGCCCGCCACGCCGGGCACCATGCAGGCGATGGCGGAGCACACCAGGATGGCGAACGGCGTCGCCAGACACAGCACGACCGCCCAACGCATCTCGGAGGGCTCGATCTTCTTGCCGAGGAACTCGGGCGTGCGGCCGACCATCAGGCCGGCGATGAACACCGTGAGGATGGCGAAGCCGATCATGCCGTACAGACCGGATCCCGCACCGCCGAAAATGACCTCACCCAGCGCTATCTGGAGCATTTGGGCAAAACCTCCGAGCGGGGTGTAGGAGTCGTGCATGGAGTTGACGGAGCCGTTCGAGGCGGCCGTCGTGAAGGCGGACCAGGCGGAGGATGAGGCGATGCCAAAACGACTTTCCTTGCCCTCCATGTTCCCGCCGGCCTGACCGTCGGTCATCCCTATGTCGACCGCGCCGTCGGCGGCGAGCTGCGGCGTGCCCGCATGCTCGTTCACGGCGATGACGCCGGTGAACAAGACGAGTAAGACGAGCATGGCTGCGAAGATGGCCTTGCCCTGCCTGGTGTTCTTGACGCCGATGCCAAAGGTGAAGCAGCAGGCAGCCGGGATCAGCAGCAGGCTGACCATCTCGATGATGTTGGTGAACGGGTTGGGGTTCTCGTACGGATGCGCGGAATTCACTCCAAAAAAGCCGCCTCCGTTGGTGCCGGTCTGCTTGATCGCGACCTGGCTGGCCGCCGGGCCCTGCGGCAGGAACTGCTCGGTGACCACGCGCGCATCCTCAACGGCCTTGCCGTCGACCTTGACGGTTTCGTCCTCGATCTGGGCGCCCTCGATCACATCCCAGCCGCCGTCCGCATTGGGTGCAACCGCGACGGGCTCCATGAGTTCGGCTTTCTGGGCCGACTGGAAGTTGGAGATCACGCCACCACCCGCCAGGCAGACACCGAAAACCAGGTTGAGTGGGATGAGCACATACAAGATGACGCGCACGAGATCGGCCCAAAAAGAACCCAACCCCTGCTCTTTCTCCTGGCGAAAACCGCGGATCAGCGCGAACATGACCGCAATGCCGGTGCCGGCGGACACGAAATTCTGTACGGTAAGACCCATGAACTGCACAAGGTAAGACAGGGTCGTCTCCCCGGAGTAGGACTGCCAGTTGGTATTGGTGATGAAAGACACCGCCGTATTGAACGACAAGTCCCAAGGCACGCCCGGCAGGCGTTTCGGATTGCCCGGAAGAACCGCCTGGAGCATCTGCAGCGCGATAAGCGCCACAAGGCCGAGGCCCGAAAACACAAGGACGCTCGCCAGATACCGCTTCCAACCCATCTGCTCGCGCGGGTCGATGCGGATCAGGCGATAGAAACCGCGCTCGACCGGACCGAGCACGGGCGACAAAAACGTACGCCCGCCGTCCATGATGCAGGCCATGAACCGGCCGAGCGGAATGGCCGCGACGACGAGCACGGCGACGTACAGGACGTACTGAATTGCAGCGCTCATAGGTTACGAATCGCTCCTCATCAAAATGTAGATGTAGTAGATCAACAGGCCGATGCACGTGATGCCTATGATCGGGATCAGGACGCTCATACCACTGCTCCTTCCGAGAATCGCGGTGACACCCTTCCCCGGGTGCCTGGGAACAGTAAACGGCGAAACGGATTAAAACGGTGTTAGGGAGACGCCCCCCGACCTTAAGATGCCGTAAAGATGCAGCTGGGCGGATACGCCGCCCCCAGACGGAGCCCTATACTCATTCCATGCTCGAAGCGGCCCATCGACGGCCGCCGCCGCGATCGATCCACACCCGCGAGAAAGGCCTCGCAATGTCACGCGCTGCATCCGATGTACGGGCGGACCCCGACCTCTTGCTCAAGGCCCTCGAACAGGACGCCCGCGCGCAAGAGCGCCGCGGACACCTCAAGATCTTCTTCGGGTACGCCGCTGGTGTGGGCAAGACCTACGCCATGCTCCAAGCCGCGCACGCCGCCAAGAGACGCGGCGTGGACGTTGTCGCCGGCTACATCGAACCCCATGAGCGCCCCGCGACGGCGCGTCTGTCGCGGGGCATCGAGCGCATCCCGCATATGCCCGTCGCGCACAATGGCATCGAACTTGCGGAATTCGACCTCGACGCCGCCCTGGAGCGCGCACCGCACCTGATCCTCATCGACGAGCTCGCGCACACCAACGCCCCGGGATGCCGACACGAGAAGCGCTACCAGGATGTCGAGGAACTCCTGCGCGCGGGGATAGACGTCTACACCACGGTCAACGTCCAGCACATCGAAAGCCTGAACGACATGGTGGCCTCCATCACGGGCGTCGTCGTGCGCGAGCGCATCCCCGACCGGGTCTTCGACGACGCCGATCAGGTCGAACTCGTGGATATCGAGCCCGAGGACCTGCTCGGACGCCTCAAGGCGGGACTCGTCTACCGCGCGACGCAGGCCGATCGGGCCCAGCGCAACTTCTTCACCATCGAAAACCTCACGGCGCTGCGCGAAATCGCCCTGCGCCGCTGCGCCGACCGCACCGGCCGCCTCGCCGACGCCGCGCGCGTGCTCGGCAACCGCGACTATTACACCAGCGAGCGCATCCTGGTCTGCCTCTCCCCCGCACCCACGAACCCGCGTATCGTGCGGGCGGCCGCGCGGCTGTCAAGGGCCTTCCATGGCGAACTCGTCGCCTTGTTCGTCGAAAGCCCGCGAACCCAGACCATGGATGAGGGCGAGCGCGCCCGCCTATCCTCGAACAGCGCCCTCGCCGAGCAGCTCGGCGCGCAGGTTGAAACCGTATACGGAGACGACATCGCCTTCCAGATCGCCGAATTCGCGCGTCTTTCCGGCATCTCCAAGATCGTCATGGGACGCACCGGTGAGGCGCACGGCCTCCATCACGCGCTTTTCGGGCGCAAGTCGCTCGTGGAGAGGCTGATAGCCATCGCGCCGAACCTCGACATCTATATCATCCCCGATCAGTCGGCGCCGATGGTACGGGGCCACGACCGGCGAACGGCCTCGAGGCCTCACCTGCCGAGCAAACGGGACATCCTGCTCACGCTGAGCTTATCCGCCATCGCCACGGCCGTCGGCACCGCATTCCGGGGGCTCGGATTCGCCGACTCGAGCATCATCTCCCTCTACATCCTCACGGCCCTGCTCACGGCCGTCGCGACGACGGGGCGCGTCTGCACCATCGTGTCGAGCATCCTCTCGGTGGTGCTCTACAACTTCTGCTTCGTGACACCACTGTTCTCATTCGATAGCTACGATCGAAGCTACCTCGTGACCTTCGCCATCATGTTCGCGGCCGCCATGGTGGCCGCCGAACTCACCGCGCGCCTCACCGACAACGCGCGCGCCTCGGCGAAAAACGCCTTCAGGACCCGCGTGCTCCTCGAGACCAACCAACTCCTGCAACGGGCACAGGGCCCTCAGGCGCGGGCGCACGTCTCCATGAGCCAGCTCGTGAAACTCCTCAGGCTCGACGTGGTCTTCTACCCCGCAGACGGAAACCTGCTCGGGGAGCCGCTGTATGAGAGGGCCGGGGCGGAAGACCGCCGTGCATCCCTGTTCACCGAATACGAACGCGCCGTGGCGACATGGACCTTCAACAACAATAAGCACGCCGGGGCGAGCACCCACACCCTACCCGAAGCGCAGTGCCTCTACCTCGCGTTGCGCGCGGGCGACGAGGTATTCGGCGTCGTCGGCATCGATCTGGAGGGGCGCGAGCTGGAGGCGTTCGAGCACTCCATCGTCTTGTCGATCGTCGGGGAGTGCGCGCTCGCCCTCGAGAGCGACAAGGCGGCGCGAGAGCGAGAGGAGGCCGCCGTCCTCGCCAAAAACGAGCAGCTGCGCGCCAACCTGCTGCGCTCCATCGGCCATGACCTTCGAACACCCCTCACCGCGATCTCCGGATCGGCCGCGGTGTTGCGCGATAGCGGGGAGAAACTCGAGGACGCGAAACGGGTCGAGCTCGCAGATGCCATTTACGACGACTCGCTCTGGCTGATCGACACCGTCGAGAACCTCCTCGCCATCACACGCGTCGAAGACGCCGACATGCACCTCAACCTCACGTCGGAGCTCATGGACGAAGTCATTGCCGCGGCGCTCGGCCATGTTGCCCGCGAGTCGCACGGGCACCATGTGGCCATCACCCACGCGGATGAGATCCTCCTGGTCAAAATCGACGTCCATCTCATCATGCAGGTGCTCACGAACCTCATCACGAACGCGTTCAAATACACGCCCAAGGGCTCTACCGTGTCGATCGGGGCGCGCCGAGAGGGTTCGTCCGTCGTCGTCGAGGTCGCCGATGACGGACCCGGTATCTCAGACCGAGACAAGCCCCGCGTCTTCGACCGTTTCTTCATCGCCGAGGGATCCCGACCGGTCGACTCCCATCGAAGCTTCGGGCTCGGCCTGTCACTGTGCCGATCCATCATCGAAGCGCACGGGGGTATCATCGAAGTCGCCGACAACGAGCCCCATGGGGCGGTCTTCCGCTTCACCCTTCCCGCCGAGGAGATCGAGATACATGAATGACGCCACACGCTCAAGCATCCTCGTGGTCGAAGACGACCCGGCGGTCCGAAACCTCGTGACGACCGCCCTCGACCTTCACGGCTACAGCGTCGAGAAGGCGACGGACGGCGAGACCGCAATCATGGACGCGGCATCGCGCAAACCCGACCTCATCATGCTCGACCTCGGCTTGCCGGACATCGACGGCGTCGAAGTCATCTCGAAGATCCGCAGCTGGTCGGCGGTCCCCATCATCGTCATCTCGGCGCGCGTAGAGGACTCGGATAAAATCGGCGCGCTCGACGCCGGCGCCGACGACTACCTGACAAAGCCGTTTTCGGTGGATGAGATGCTCGCCCGCGTCCGCGCCAACCTGCGGCGCTCGGCCATGACCGCCGCCGAATCCGTCGAGGCGAGCACCTTCGACAACGGGGGCCTGCACATCGATTACGCCGCGGGGTACGCCGAGCTCGATGGCGAGCGCCTCTCGCTCACGCCCACCGAGTACAAACTCCTCGTGCTGTTGGCGAGAAACGTCGACAAGGTGCTCACGCACACCTTCATCACGCACGAGATCTGGGGAACGAGCTGGGACAGCGATATCGCGAGCCTGCGCGTGTTCATGCGGGCCCTTCGCAAAAAGATCGAGACGGACCCGTCGCACCCCACGATGATCCAAACGCACGTCGGGGTGGGTTACCGCATGCAGCGCCTCGAGCCCCGCTAGACCTCGGGGCCGAAGGAGATGCCGAGGGCACGTGCCTCGCGCGCCAAGTCACTTTCGAGCTCGACGATGCCCGTCGGCGCGCACGTTCAATCCCTTCCGCAGACGAGGCCCTAGCAACCGTCCAGCTGCTCACTCGCCTCGAGCCACGCCATCTCGAGCTCGTCGAGCTCGTCGCGCGCGGCGGCGATTGCATCCTGCTGGGCGGCGAGTGCGGCGAAATCGGTGGGGTCGATATCGAACATCCCCCGCTCCATCTCCTCGACCTTGGCGCGACGCGTCTCCATCTTGCGCTCGAGGGAGGCGACCTCTTTCTTGAGGCGCTGACGCTCCGCGTTCGAAAGCCCGCCCTGGGGGCCCTGGGCTGCCGCCTGCGAGGCATTCGGGGGAACGTGGGCATCGCCCCGCCCACCGTCGAATCCAGGAGCCTGGGGGCGCGGGGAGCCGCCCGCGCCCAAGCTCTCCGTCAGACGGAGATACTCATCCACACCGCCGGGCACGTGCCGCAGGGTGCCGCCGATGAGCGCCCACTGCTGGTCGGTCACGCGCTCCATGAGGAAGCGGTCGTGCGTGACCAAGATGAGCGTGCCGGGCCAGCTGTCCAGCAAATCCTCCACGAGCGCGAGCATATCCGTGTCCAAATCGTTGCCGGGCTCGTCCAGGATGAGCACGTTGGGCTCCTCGAGGATGGTGAGCAGCAGCGACAGGCGGCGCTTCTGACCGCCTGAAAGGTCCTTGATCCGGCTCCACATCTGCTGTTGCGTGAAACCCAGGCGCTCGAGAAGCTTCTCGGGGCTCGTCTCCTTGCCCTCGACCATCACATAGCGCTTGCCACGGGCGAGCACTTCGCGAATCGTGTCGTCCTCGACGGGCTTCAGCTCGTCGAGTTGCTGGGAGAGCACGCCGAAGCGCACCGTCGAGCCGATCTTCACCCGGCCGCGTCGGGGGCTGAGCTTGCCCTGGATGACGTTGAGCAGTGTGGTCTTGCCCGCGCCGTTCTCACCCAGCAGGCCGTACCGGTCGCCGGCGCCGATGAGCCAGGTCACATCCGAGAGCACGGGGCGCGGGGGCGTCGCAGCGGCGGAGCCGCCCTCGCCCGCACCGTTTTCATAGCCCGCATCGACGTCGATCACATCGATGACCTGCTTGCCCAGGCGACTTACCGCAAGGCGCTTCAGTTCGAGCTCGTTGCGCACGGGTGGGACGTCGGCGATGAGCTCGCGAGCGGCGTCGACGCGGAATTTGGGCTTGGTGCTGCGAGCCTGCGCACCGCGGGAGAGCCATGCGAGCTCCTTGCGCGCCATGTTCCGACGGCGCTCCTCGGTCACGGCCGCCATGCGATCGCGCTCCACGCGCTGCAGGATATAGGCGGAGTAGCCCCCCTCGAACGGGTCGACGCGCCCGTCGTGCACCTCCCACATGGAGGTGCAGACCTCGTCCAGGAACCAGCGGTCGTGCGTGACGACCAGCATGGCGCCGTCGCCGCGCTGCCAACGGGACTTGAGATGATCGGCCAGCCAGTTGATGGTGCGCATGTCCAGATGGTTGGTGGGCTCGTCCAGCATGAGGACGTCGTAGTCGCCGATGAGCAGGCGCGCCAGGTCCACGCGGCGACGCTGACCTCCGGACAGCTCCCCCACCAGCCCCTCCCAGGGCACATCCGCGATGAGGCCGTCCAAGATCTGACGCACGCGCGGGCTCGCAGCCCATTCGTACTCGGGAAGGTCGCCCACCACGGCCCTGTGCACCGTGGAGGCGCCGTCGAGCGCATCGCGCTGCCCGAGCACACCCACCGTCACATCTCGGCGGCGCGTCACGCGGCCCGCATCCGGCGGAACCGCCCCGGAAAGCACGCCGAGCAAACTCGACTTGCCGTCTCCGTTCTTGCCGACGATCCCGATGCGGTCGCCCTCATTGACGCCCAGGGTCACGTCCTGGGCGATCAGCTTGGTTGGAAACTCCAGATGCACACTGTCGCAGCCGAGCAGAATGGCCATATCAACGCTCCTCGCCTATCCTTGCACAGCCCTTCATCTTACCAGCCGTCCATACTACCGAGCATCGCATATGGGTAGAAGCTATAGCGTTGTCATCGATTGGAGGATCTCATGACCATCGACTCCGGCGAGTTCACGTTCCGCGCCGCACGCCACGAGGACCTGGACGAGTTCGCCGACCTGTACTGCACGTTGTGGACCAACAGCCTCCGCAACCGCGGCGACCTCGAAGATGCCATGCTTGCGGGGCGGTACAACATCTCCATGCAGTTCAACCGCTCCCCCATCACAGTCGTCGCGGAGGCGGACGGCAAGCCGATCGCCCTGTGCTGCGTCGGCCTGTTCGACGATGGCAAGCCGCAGGTGAACGAATATTGGCACGAGATCTACGAGGACCTGCTGGCACAGGCGACCGAGCGCCTCGAGCAAGGAGGCGACGAGCGTCTGTCCGGGTGCCTGTTCGGCGATACGCGTGAGAAGGCCACGGCCGACCGCTTTGCCGCCACTGGCAACGAGTTCGCGCAGGCGCAGATCAACCTGCTCGTCATCCGACCCGAATACCAGGGCAAGGGTCTGGGGGCGGAGCTGCTGAGGCGCGCCCGCGTCGCGATCAAGGACGCCGGTCGAACCAAGTTCTTCCTCATGTCCGACAGCGAGTCCGACTGGCATTTCTACGACCATATCGGCATGGCCCGCATCGCCGAGGACCACAGCCAGGACACGGGCGACGGTTTCACGGTGTACATGTACGGCGACGAGGCCTAGCGGTCGCCGAGCGTCGGCACGCCTGCTACGAGAACATGCCCGTGAGGTAATCGTTCAGGCGCTTGTCCTTGGGTCGCTGGAAGATCTGGTCGGTCTCGCCACACTCGACCATATCGCCCATGTAAAAGAAAGCCGTGCGGTTGGACACGCGACTCGCCTGCTCCATGTTGTGCGTCACGATCACGATGGCGCGCTCCTTGACCACGCTCTGCATGAGCTCCTCGATCGCCAAGGTCGAAATGGGGTCGAGGGCCGAGCAGGGCTCGTCGAACAGGATGACATCCGGATGCATGGCGAGCGTGCGGGCGATGCACAGGCGCTGCTGCTGACCGCCGGAGAGCGAGAATGCGCTCTGGTTCAGCTTGTCCTTGACCTCGTCCCACAAGGCTGCGCCGCGCAAGGACTCCTCGACCAGGGCGTCGAGGTTCTCCTTGCCGCGCAGGCCATGGCGCTTGGGCGCGAACGCGATGTTCTCGTAGATCGTCTTGTGAAAGGGATTCGGCTGCTGGAACACCATGCCGATCGAACGGCGCAACTCGTAGAGGTTCTCCTCGCGCGTATTGATGTCGCGTCCGTCGTAGATGATCTCGCCCTCGACCCGGCAGCCCCTTATCTCTCGGTTCATGAGGTTCAAACTTCGCAGGAACGTGGACTTACCGCAGCCGGACGGACCGATCAACGCGGTGATCTCACCCTTATGGAACGCCAGCGAGGTGTCGTGCAGGACATGGTTGGATCCGTAGTAGACGTTGACGCCACGCGTCTCGAGCACGATCTCAAAGGACGGGTCCATCTCGACGGCGGCGTCCACGGACACCTGGCCCATGGCGTCTTCGGTCGCAATCACTTCACTCATTCGGCGGTCATCCTTTTAGCCAGGGCCTTGCCCGCGAGGCGGGAGAGCACGTTGAACAAAAGCACGCAGATCATCAGCAAGGCGGCGGTGCCCCACACGATATGTTGGGCCTCGGGACTACCCTCGCCGTAGATCTTGTAGATATGCACCGCGAGCGACTCACCGGGACGGAAGATGTTCCAGGCGCACGTGGGGCTGGAGAAGTCGAGCGTGAGGAAGTTCAGGCGCACCGGGCTCGACATGCCCGAGGTGAACAGCAGGGCCGCGGCCTCGCCGAACACGCGACCGGCGGAGAGCACGACACCCGTGACGATGGCGGGCATGGCAGCCGGGATGAGCACGTGAACCGTGGCCTCCCAGCGCGTGAGGCCCATGGCCAGACATGCGTCGCGCTGATGTTGGGGCACGTCCTCAAGTGCCTGCTGGATGACGCGCACCAAAATCGGGATGTTGAACATGGTGAGCGCCACAGCGCCGGAGATGATCGAGTACTTCCATCCGAAGTTCACGGAGAACACGAGGAACCCGAACATGCCCACGACGATCGACGGCAGCGACGACAAGGTCTCGATGGCCGTGCTCGCAATCGCGGTGATGGGGCCGTCCGGAGCGTATTCGGTGAGGAACACCGCCGCGCCCAGACTCACCGGCACCGATATCAGCAGCGTGATGACAAGCAGGTAGAACGAGTCGAACAGCTGATAGGCGACACCGCCGGCAGCACCGTTGGAACGGCTCGGCTCCGTGAGGAAGCCGGGGGTCAACAAAGTGGAAAGGCCCTCGTACAGAATATAGGCCACCATCGACACGACGATGAGCATGACGAAGCATGCGATGCCGGTCAGGACGGCGGTGGCGATGCGGTCGCCGCGCTGGGCGCGCAGGATGTGTCCCCCATCGCTCGCAAGCGATCGCGGGGCGCCAGAAGCGCGTGCCTGAGTGGCGGTGCGTTCATCGGCCATGGGACTTCGCCCCTTTCTTTCCGATCATATGGATGATCAAGATGAAGATGAGCGACATGCCCATCAGCAGCAGGCCGAGGGACCACAGCACGTCCTTCTGCACCGATCCGTCGGCGTAAATCGCCATGCTGCTGGTGAGCGTCGTGGTGATGGTCGAGGCCGGGGACAGCAAGGACAGCGGCATGACCTCGGCACCGCCGATGACCATGCGCACGGCCAGCGTCTCGCCAAAGGCGCGCGTCATGCCGAGGATGACCGCGGTCATGAGGGAGGGCATCGCGGATTTGATCACGACGTGACGGATGGTCTGCCAGCGCGTGCATCCCAAAGCGAGCGAACCCTGACGATAGCCGTCGGGCACGGCGCGCAAGGCGTCCATGGAAAGCGTGGTCACCGTCGGCAGGATCATGATCGCCAACACGATGGCGCCGGGCAGGATGCCCATACCGGTCTGCGTGCCGAAGATGGCCTTGCAGGCGGCGACGATCACATGGAAGCCGATGAGGCCGAACACGACGGAGGGAATGCCCACGAGCAGCTCGACCAGCGGTTGGAAGATCTTCTTACCGAAATCCGGGCGGATCTCGACCGCGAAGATCGCCGAGCCGATGGCAATGGGCAGCGCGATGGCGGTCGACAGCAACGTGACCGCGAACGACGTGACGATGAGCGGCAGCGCCCCGGTCTGCGGCAGACCGGTCCCGGGATCTATGTTGGCAAGGCTCCAATCGGTCCCGGTGAAGAAGCCGACGAGGTCCACGCCGTCCTTGAAGAAGGTGGAGAGGCCCTTTTGCGCGACCATGACGATAAGCGCGAGGACCAGCAATGTCACGAGCGCGACGCACGCGCCCGTGACACCGAAACCGACCTTCTCAAGGCTGCGCTTGGGCATCTGTTTTGCCATGACGCACCTTTCGAGAGGATATGTGAAGAGGGTCTTACTTCTCGGTGACGACGCCGTTCGCGTCCTTCACCACGGCCATCTTGGAGACCGGGATGAACCCCTGCTCGGCAACGAGCTCGCCCTGGACGTCATCGGAGAGCATGTACTCGAGGAACGCCTTGGTGGCGTCATCGGCGTCCTTGGCGCAGTACATGTGCTCGGTGGCCCAGATCGGGAAGGAGTTGTCGAGGACGTTCTCGCTCGCGGGCTCCACGCCGCCGACCTTGATGGCGGTGAACTTGGAATCGTCGAAGTGGGAGAAGTCGATGTAGGAAATGGCGTTGTCGGTTGAGCCCATCAGGGTCTGGACGTCGCCGGACTTGTCCTGCTCGGGCTGGGCGGGCTTATAGGTGTTCTTCTCGTCACCGAAGACGGCGGCCTCGAAGGTGGCACGGGTGCCGGAACCCTCCTTGCGATTGACGACGACGATCTCGGCATCCTCGCCGCCGACCTCGCTCCAGTTGGTGATGGCGCCGCCGAAGATGCGTTTAAGCTGCTCGAGGGTCAGGTCGTCGACGGTGACGTTCTTGGAGACGATCGGGCCCATGCCCACAACGGCGACCTCGTGATCGACGAGCTTGGCGGCGGCATCGGCGTCGAGCTTGGTCTCGGCGAAGACGTCGGAGTTACCGATGGTCACGGTACCGGAGGACACGGCGGTGAGGCCGGCACCGGAGCCGTTGCCGGAACCGGAGATCACGCAGTCGGGGTTCTCGTTCATGAACTGCTCGGCCGCAGCCTCGACGAGGGCCTGGAAGGAGGAGGCGCCGTCGTAGGTGACCTCACCCGTAACGCCGGCGGCGGCGTCGGCGGAACCGGCAGCGGGGGCCTCGGAGCCACCGCAGCCAGCCAGGCCGAGACCCGCCACGGCGGCGGCGCCACCGGCGAGACCGAGGAAGGAGCGACGAGAGCAGGAATAATCGAACATGGTTCTCCCTTCGAGAGCAACATCGGCATGATTTCACGCCGGACGGAAACGGGGCCCATCTTCATCCCCATGAGGCGCGTTCGGGCCCCATCCGTCGTACGGCAAGCACAATACCGCGCGCTCGCCGCCCATCTGCCCTCGTTCGCCGTCTCTTACGGCACTCTGACCGAGCATTACCACGTGTTTTGACCCGCCTTACAAGCGGCTTACATCGCAGCGAGCCCCTCTCGATTAAACTCCGTCAGTCATTCCCGATTCCTCGCGTGTCCAACATCTTTCCCAGTCACCCCGTAATGCTCAAGGAGCCACTGAGACGCCTCGTCAATTTTCCTGTCCGCCCACCGCGCGATTACCTCCTTGGAAATAGGAAAAGAATCTCAGGGATGCACGTACCTTCGAGTATTGAAATCCTTTGGAAGCCCGCGTTCCTCTATGTAATCCTGACTCACGCCAGGCCCATTAGGGGGAATTCTGTAATTTGCGACCCGCCAGACGACCCAGCCAACAATCATCGCGGCACATACGACAAGAAGCAGTGCGACGGCACGGCAGGCACGTCTCATCACAATCCTAGCCCCCGTAGCAAAATGCACCAGTATGAGAACGATATGGAGCGACATCGTATGGAAGGATTTCCAATTCAGCGTCCCATCCATCGCACGCCATCAGGGCGTTATGGCTCTCGCCGGTATAGTCGTTTTCCATGCATGATGTCTCCAATAATCGAGCCATTCCGCTGCGTGCGACTTTATTTGGTACGCAATCAAATTCAATGCGGTTCGAGGAGAGGACTTCAATCAAATCGGTAAGCGGCGTAAAACCACAGCACAACAGCCTCGGTATTAGCGCTGTTGACGACTTACATATGAAAAGGCGGTGCCACGTTCGACCGCGACACCGCCCTCTGCGAAATATGATGCTTCTTCCGAGCAGCTCACATTCCAACCGTTCAACGCCCTAGCGCTTCTTTTTCGGGCGCTTCTTCTTGGTGGGCTGGTCCGCCTTCTTGGCACTCGGGACATCGTGGCGTTTACAGTACAGATGCCTGCCGAACGCCATGGACACCGCGATGATTGCGATATAGAAGAGCTGCTCCCAGATATTCGGGGCTTCCATGCTAGAACTCCAATTCGTTCAAGCGCACGAGCGCGATGATGTACATCTTGAGGGCATCGCGCAGGAGCTGCTCGTTGGCGGCCTCGTTCGGGCCGTGCATGCTGCCCGCCCACGCAGGGAGCTCCAGGCCGTTATCCTCGGGGCCGAACGAGACGGCGCTCTTGAAGTTGCGCGCATACGTGCCGCCGCCCATGGAGAAGGGCTCTGCGGGCTTGCCCGTGACCTCGCGATACGTATTGAGCAGCGCGCGAACCGCCGGGCTGTCCGCGGAGACGCTGAAGGGCTCCTTGGCGCGGCCGGCGATGAACTCGGCTCCATATCGAGACGCATGGGCCCCGCAGATCATGACCATCTCATCGGAGGTGGTGGAATCGGGGTAACGGACATCGATGGTCTGGAGGATATGTCCGTCCGCCACCTCAATCGTGCCGGCATTGCAGGTAAGGGCACCGAAGGCCTCGCTCTCCGCGGCGATGCCCAGGCCCTCCCCCGCCGTGCCGTCATGCACCACGGAGAGCAAGTCGAGGAAGGAGCGCTCCGCGGGATCGAACAGATCGGGCTGAGCATCCATCACCTCATGCAAGTAGCCCACCACAAGCGCGATGGCGTTGATCGTGCCCTCGGGCAGGGAGGCGTGCCCACCGATGCCCTGGGCGAAGATGCGCGTGCAGCCTTCGCCCGCATCCTCAAGCGTGATGCGGTTCGCATTGGCCTGTGGGGCGGGAAGGTCGGACAGGGGCGCGGCGATGAAGCACGCGGACTGGCTGGGGATGGCGTTGGTCGCCTCGGCCCCGCTCCAGGAGCGGATGACGCCGTTCTCGATCTCCGCGCTCTTGAAGGTGCCGCCAAAACAGCCTTTCTCGGCGTTGCACACGGGGAACTCGGCATCGGGGGTGAAGAGGAACAGCGGTTGCTCATGGCCGGCCAGGTAGTGCTTGACGTCGGTCATGCCCACCTCCTCGTCACAGCCGAGAAGCGCACGGAAGGTGTAGCGCGGGGCGATCCCCTCACGCAGGAAGAACGCGCCGGCGTAAAGCGACAGGACGGCGGGGCCCTTGTCATCGATCACACCACGGCCGAGCAGCCAACCCTCGCGACGCTCCATGGAAAATGGGTCGGTGTCCCAACCGGGACCGGCGGGGACGACATCGACATGCGCGATGGTGGCGAGCTGCTCCTCACGCTCGCCCGGGATGTCGGCCATACCCACATACCCCGCATCGTCACTTACCTGATAGCCCAGGCGCCGTGCGATGGACAGAGCGCAATCAAGCGCTGAACGCACCTCGGGGCCGAACGGGGCCCCATCTTCGCCCTTGGAACCATCCGCGACGGACGGATGGGAGACGAGCGCGGCGATGTCGCAGACAACGTCCTCCCAAACATCCTCGACATATGCGTCGACGCGCGCAGCAAGATCATAGGCCATGCTCTTCACCCCTCATCCGCCGCCCGGACGACCGGGACGGCTCAAATTGACACATTGCTCAATATCTTATCCCCAAACGCCGAGCACCGAGGCGATCTCATCAACTGAGCGACAAACCGCAACGGCACCCGCCCCCTCGAGCTCACCGGGTTCCGCGGCACCCGAATACAGTCCAATGCAAGGGATTCCAAGCTCAGCGGCACCAAGCACATCATATTTGCGATCACCGACCATGATGGCGTCTCGTGCGTCCGCGCCGAGCATTTCGAGCGCGGCGGAGATGGATTCCACTTTCGAATATCGCACGCCCGGGACGCGACCGGCGACGGCATGGAACTGCGTGACGCCGAGAGCGCTCAAAAGGGCAATTGCGGACGATTCGATTCGAGATGTCGCAACGGCCAAGCGACGTCCCCGCGCGCGCAAATCGACGAGAAGATCGCTCATGCCGGGAAGCAGGGGAATCTCATCGACGGTGACGGTTTCCTCGAACAGCCTTCGATACTCCGATACGGCTTCAAGCGCACCTTCGGCGTCGATATCGCACACGAGGCGGATCCCCTCTTCCAGCGGGGGACCGATCAGCGGGAAAAGCTGTTCGTCAAGTAAATCGTATCCTCGACGGGAAAGCACCTCTCGGACAACGCGGAAGATAGCCGGTTGGGTGTCGGCGACCGTGCCGTCGAAATCGAAGAGAACGACCGGCCTCGACCTGAGACACGATGCATCAGCAAGTACCGAAGTGCCCATGAGACCTCACAAACGATAACATGTCGAATAGAAGGCCCCGACGGACATACATCCGTCGGGGCCTGCAGCGAACCTAGGGTTCAAAGGCGATATACCGGAGATTTACTCGGCGTCCTCGGCCTTCTCCTCACCCTCGAGCGGGGTGACCTCGATCTCGATGCCGAGGGTCTCGGCAGCGGACTTCATGGACAGGGAGATGCGACGACGGTCGAGGTCGATCTCCATGACCTTGACCTGGACCTTGGAGCCCACAGAGGTGACCTGGGCAGGCTGGTCCACGTGCTTGTTGGCCATCTCGGAGATGTGCACGAGACCCTCGATGCCGTCACCGAGGTCGACGAACGCACCGAAGGGAACGAGCTTGGTGACGGTGCCCTCGACGATGGCGCCCACGGGGTACTTCTTGACCAGCGCACGCCACGGATCCTCGGTGGTCTGCTTGAGACCGAGGGAGATGCGCTCGCGGTTCAGATCGACGTCGAGCACCTCGACCTCGACCTCCTGGCCGACCTTGACGACCTCGGAGGGGTGGTTGACGTGGTTCCAAGAGAGCTCGGAGATGTGGATGAGGCCGTCGATGCCGCCCAGATCCACGAAGGCGCCGAAGTCCACGATGGAGGAAACGGTGCCCTTGAGGCGCATGCCGCTCTTGAGCTTGGAGAGGATCTCGGAGCGCTCGGCCTTGCGAGACTCCTCGAGAACGACGCGGCGGGAGAGCACGACGTTGTTGCGGTTGCGATCCATCTCGATGACGCGAGCCTCGATGCGGGTGCCGAGGTAGGAGGTGAGGTCCTTCACGCGGCGAAGGTCAACGAGGGAGGCGGGCAGGAAGCCGCGCAGGCCGATGTCGAGGATGAGACCGCCCTTGACGACCTCGATGACCTCGCCCTCGACGTTCTCGCCGGCGTTGAACTTCTCCTCGATGCGGTTCCAGGCACGCTCGTACTCGGCGCGCTTCTTGGAGAGAACCAGACGACCGTCCTTGTCCTCCTTCTGGAGCACGAGCGCCTCGATGGAGTCGCCCAGCGCCACGAGGTCGGCGGGGTTGGCATCCTTGCGGATGGAGAGCTCGCGGACGGGAATGACGCCCTCGGACTTGAAGCCGATGTCGACGAGGACCTCGTCGCGCTCGATCTTCACAACGGTGCCGTTGACCAGGTCGCCCTCATCGAAATCGGTGATGGAGTTGTCGATGAGGTTGTTCATCTCCTCGGTATCGACGTCGTCGAGGGAGAAGATGGACGAGTTCTGAATCTCACTCAAAGGTGGACCCCTTTCGAACTACGGGGCCCCGATTACCTGACCTGCAGATGGTTGCTTGCAAAGAGCGGACGGACCGCCAGCGCGCGCGCACCGTTTGGAACAATCTCGGGGGCCGACAGATACTGACGTGAACTATAAACATTCACGGTTCATTAGGTTACGTTGAAAGCTCCCCGTTTTCAAGCGTTGTATGGGATTTTTTCGTCTATGGTCGCAAACGACCCGCAAACGCCGAACGACCCGAGCCACCTCGCGTAAAATGGCCTTTCGAAAACTATTCGAGTCGGAGTGTCGTCGTGTCCACGATCCAAGAAGTCGCCAAGCGCGCGGGGGTCTCTGCCGGGACCGTCTCGCGCTACCTCAACGGCCACCATCTCAAAGCCGCAAACCGAGATCGCGTCGAATCGGCCATTCAAGAGCTGGGGTATCGAAGCAACTACCTGGCGCGCAGCCTGCGTTCCAATCGCAGCATGGCGATCGGCCTGCTCATCAACAACATGCTCAACCATTTCGCCGTGAGCATGGTCGCCCAGGTCGAACGCGAGATGGAGCTTAACGATTACAGCATAATCTTGAGCGGCTTTCGCGAGGACCGCGATACGTTCGTGCGCAAGTTGGAAAATCTGATCGACCGCCGGGTCGATGGGATCATTTTATGCGAGCCCATCGAGGATGCGCGGGCCGAGGAGCTCCTCGAGCATTGCGGGGTGCCCGTGATCGCCGTCTCGAACCCCCTCCCCTACCCTCGTGTGGACAATATCCTCTCGGCCAGCAGGCGCGGCTCGCGCGATGTGACCCGGCATATGATCGCGGCCGGTCACGAACGAATCGGCGTGCTTGCGGCCACGCAGGAGGACTACGTCTCTCGTGAGCGCCTCGGCGGTGTCCTCGATGGGTTCGACGAGGCGGGGCTTTCACACGAGAACGCCGTCGTGCGCATCGGCGGATACTCGCGCGAATGCGGTTATCGGGACATGATGCGGCTCGTGCGCGAAGACGGGGTCGATTGCGTGTTCGCCCTCAATTACGGCCGCGGGCGCGGGGCGCAACAGGCATTGATGGAACTCGGCCTGCACATAGGGCGCGACATCTCATTCGCCTGCTATGACTACCTGGATACCAAGACCTACTTCCACCCCAGCATCACCACCGTCTGCCCTCCCTCCATCGAGATCGGCTCGATGGCGGCATCTGAGATCCTCTCGATGATCGAGCAGGGCCGCACGGGATCGGGGAAGACCGCCTACGTCGAAGAGGACATCACCTGGCTCCCCTCCATCATCGAAATCCCTTAGGAGCCACGTCCAAATAAAGGCGGGCGGGTTCTAAAAAAACGGGGCCGCCCCGGTCGGATTCGGGGCGGCCCCGCTGGCCGCAGGTCTTTACGCGCAACCGCGTAAAGACCGAAGAGAACTTCTCGCGTACCCCTTAAGAACGGCGCTTGGCGAGATCGACGAACTTGCCGGCGAGGATCTTGAAGGTCTCGGCGCTCATGAGCTGGTCCTCCGCATGGATGAGGATGATGCTCGGCTCGATGTGCTCGCCGGAGGCCTCCTGCGCGATCATCTCGCCGTGCTTGGCGTGACCGACCAGGAAGAACTGCTCGCCCTCGGCGATGCGGGCCTCGGCCTCCTCGATCTTGCCCTCACCGGCCAGGTCGATGGCCTCGATGAAGCAGCTGCGCGCCGAGCCCACGTTGGCGATGATCTCGAAGCACGCCATATCGATCTTGTTCATGTCTTCCATATCGTCACTCGCTCTCTGCGGCATGATCCGCCGCGTCCTCGGCCCCGCCCAGACGAGCATCGTCCTGATCGGCGTGGGCCACTTGCTTCTTGATGTACGCCTCCATATCGCGCAGGCGCCTTTTGATCTTTCGTTTTGCAAAGGGGCTGTACAAGGCTCCCATGAGCTTGCCGTTGAGGTCGTTCAAGGTCTTGTCGCCCGTATAGGTCTCCTCGTAGCACACGTTGATCGAGGCGCCATCGGACGTCGGCTCGATCTCGTAGCGCACGGTGTTGACGCCCTGAGACGACACGATCGAGGCCGCGTAGCGATACGGGGGCTCGAACTCGGTGATCTTGGTCGTCACGTGCTGGGTTCCACCGAGCTTCGAACCAAGGGTCTTTTGATAGGAGAACCCGGCTTTGAGCTTCTTGGCGGGAACCTTCTTGCCGCGCGCCTGCTCGACATCGTAGAGCACGGACGAGACGAGGCTATCGAATAGACCCTCGGCCGGCACGCCCATCTTGACCTGTACCTTCATTACCCCTCCTCATAAACGGCCCGGGCGGGCACCGCCCGGGCCGCACGGGACCCTAAAAACCGCGGGCCTCGGCGAGCTGCTTGTACCAGCGACCGCTCTTCTTGATGCGGCGCTGCTGCGTGTCGCGATCGAGCTCGACCAGGCCGTAACGATTCTTGTACCCGTTCAGCCAGCTCCAGCAGTCGATGAACGTCCACAGATGATAACCGATGCAGTTGGACCCCTCGTCGATGCCGCGGGCGAGCTGGGTCAAGTGCTCCTTGATGAACTCGATGCGGTAATCGTCCTGGATGGTTCCGTCGGGCCCGCGGAAGGCCTCTTCGCCCTCGACGCCCATGCCGTTCTCGGAGACGATCCACTCGATGTTGCCGTAGTTGTCGCGGATGTTGCACGCGATGTCGTACAGCGCCTCGGGGTAGATCTCCCATCCGCGATGGGGGTTCATGCGGCGACCGGGCATGGCGTAGACGTCATAGTAATACGACGGCATGAACGGCGCATCGGGATTGGGGAGGCTCGCCCGCGCGCAGACGCGCAGGGGCTGGTAGAAGTTGACGCCGAGATAGTCGACCGTGTGCTCGCGGATGACGTCGAGATCGTCCGCATCGACATCGGGCATGAGGCCGTGCTTTTCGATAAGCTCGAGCAGCTCGGGATCGTACACGCCCTTGACGCTCGGATCGAGGAAGCTCTTGTTGGCGAAAAGCTCGGCGATGTGAGCCGCTCGGACGTCCGCGGGATTATCGGAGCGCGGATAGGCCGGCGTGAGGTTCAAGACGATGCCGATCTTGGCGTCCGGGACGATGCGATGGCACTCGCGCACCGCCAGCGCGCTTGCGAGGGCGGTATGGTAGGCGACCTGGACGGCCGCCTTGGGATCGACCTTGCACGGGTAATGGTACTGCTGCAGATACCCGCACTCGACATGGACGATCGGCTCGTTGAACGTGTACCAGCGCTTGACGACGTCGCCGAACAGCTCGAAGGCGCAGGAGGCGTAACGCGCGTACAGGTCGACGACCTCGCGGCTCTCCCAACCGCCGCGATCCTGCAGGCTCGCGGGCATATCGAAGTGGAACAGGTTCACGAAGGGCTCGACGCCCTCCTCCCGCAGCGTCGAGAACACGCCGCGGTAAAACTCGACCGCCTCGGGATTCGGATCGCCCTCGGGATCGGGGAGCAGGCGCGACCAGCTGATTGACGTGCGGAACGAATTCTGGCCCGTCTCATGCAAAAGCTCGATGTCCTCGCGCCAGTGCTCGAAGAAGGTGGAGGTGTCGGCCGGTCCGACTCCCCCGTGGAACTTGTAGGGCTCGAGCTCGTACCACAGATCCCAAATATCGGGAGCCTTGTGCTCGGCACCATGGGACCCCTCAGATTGAGGGGCGCTCGTGGCGCTTCCGAAATAGAAGTCCCGCGGGAACGTAACCTCCATCGTCTTACCTCTTTCTCTTTATGAACAGGTAGATGCCGCTCGCCGCGACGATCACCAGGCCGCCCACGAGCAGCCCGATGCTCTTTGGCGCATCCGAGGCCGCGCCGAAATTCGACATGACGACGAAGAAGAAGCCAACGGCCATAACGAACACGGCCCAAGGAGATCTGAATCCCATGAACGGCGATCCTTCCTTACCAATTTCACCGACGCACCCGATAGGAGGCCGGCATCAGATGGGCATGGCCCCGCGCCTCTGTGCCGAAGCGGGGACCATGCGATTGACTCGGGAGACCGAAGCGATTGCTATGCCTCTGAAGGCTCCTCGGAGGCAGCGGCCTCGGCCTTCTCCTGCTCCTTGTTCGCCAGCAGGACGAACGGGAGCCAGATGACGAAGGACACGACGAGGTTGAGCAGCGCGACGAGGGCAGCCATGACGTTGCCACCGGTGGCGAAGAAGGCATACAGGCCGACGGGCATGATCCAGGGCACCTGGATGTAGACGGGCGGGATGATGCCGGCATAGGTGAAGCCGAGGGCGATGGCGGCGGTGATCACCGGGACGAGCAGCCACGGGAAGAAGTAGAGCGGGTTCAAGACGATCGGCATACCGAAGATGACCGGCTCGTTGATGTTGAAGATGCCCATGGGCGCGGCGAGCTTGCCGATGGTCTTGGCGTCCTCACGCTTGGAGAAGAACAAGATCGCGATGATCAGGCCGAGCGTCAGGCCGGAACCGCCCATCATGGTGTAGGCATCGAAGGAACCGCGGGTCCACATGTAGGGAAGCTGGGAGATGTCGCCGGTGGCGTTCCAGACGGCGAGGTTCTCCAGCAGGGCCGGGGTGTAGATGCCCTCGGTGATGGGGGCGAGGACGTTCATGCCGTGGATGCCGAAGAACCAGAAGAGCTGGGCCAGGAACTCGACGAGCAGAACGGTGAAGAAGCCGGAGGACATGCCGAGCAGCGGGCGCTGGATGAACTCGGAGATGAGGTCGTTCGGATAGGAACCGGAGACGACGACGCAGACCTGCGTGATGATCGCGGAGGCGAAGATGGCCGCGACACCGGGGATCATGGCGACGAACGCGTTGTTGACCGCGGGCGGAACCGAATCGGGCAGCTTGATGGTGAGCTTGGCCTGGATGAGCTTGACGTAGATCATCGTGCAGAGCAGGCCGAAGATGAGGGCGGTGAACAGACCGGTGGCGCTGGTGAGCGCCGTGGAGATCATGCTCGGAGCCGTCACGCTCATCGTGACCGCGCCGGCGTCGGTGACGGTCAAACCGGCGACACCCGCGGCCTCGAGGGCCTTGGCGGCGTCGGCGCCGACCTCGGGCAGGGTGTAGACGAACTCGGGGGCGAAGTTCATCGTGGCGACCACGGAGGCGAGGGAGACGGCCGCACCGGAGATCGGCGAGACGTCATAGGCCTTGCACAGGTGATAGCCGAGGGCGAACGCGAAGCACAGGGCCAGGATGGAGATCGTGCCGTTGAAGACGTTCACGTTGACGTTGATGAGCTGGGTGCAAGCCTCGGTGAACCCGTTGCCGACGCCCCACCAGGTGTTGGGGAGGTCGCGGAAGAACACGTTGAGGAGGACGGCGATCGAGCCGGCCATGGTGACGGGCATGATGGAGATGAAGCCGTCGCGAATCGCCACGAGGTGACGCTGGTTGCCGATCTTCTGGGCGATCGGCATGAATTTGGTCTCCATCCATTGCATGAAGCGGTCCATGAATGATGCCATATCATCTCTCCTTACTGAAAAGACGGGGTGATGAGCGGATAAATGGGCGCGCGTGCGCGCGTCGGACGATGGCGCCTCGGCCTACTCGTGGCCGATGAGCTTGAGGCCCTGGTCGAGGACCTTGGCCCCGTCCATCATGCCGTAGGCCATCATGTCGATGACCTCGACCGGCGTATCGCCGGCGACGGCCTTGATCTTGTCCAGCAGGAAACGGACCTGCGGACCGAGCAGGATGACGTCGGCCTTCTCGGCGTTGGCCTGAGCCTGGGCCTCGGGGACCGCCCAGATGGTGGCCTCGATGCCGCGCTCGTCGGCACTCGCCTGCATCTTGGACACCATGAGGCTGGTGGACATGCCAGCGGAGCAGCACAGAAGAATGTTAACCATATTCTCCCCTCCTTCCCTTCTCCCGGATTCCCGGGATCGTGATGTCGCCCCCTTGCGAGGGCGCAATATTCCCATCACCCCAAGTTCGATAGTACGCCTCGGAGCGAGAATACCCTAGCGAATGCCGCCGAATTAGTCCTCCGAGCGGAAGAATTGCGGCAGATAGCGACGATGGGCCTCCATGAGCTCGGATACGACGATGTTCGCGAGCTTGTCCGAGGGGCACAAGGGGTTCATCTCGAGCGCCGCCACGGCCAGGTCTCGATCGCCGGTGACGGCCGCATCGACGACCATGCACTCGAAGCCCTTCATCATCTGAACATAGCCGGCGATGCGCGGCTTGAGCTCACCCGTGGAGATCGGCTTGGGGCCATCGGCGGTGATGCGGCAGGCGACCTCGACGGCACTCGACGAGGGCAGACCCTCGATGCAGCCGTCATTGCGCACGTCAACGTACTGGATGTCGCCGCGGTTGGTATGGATGGACTCGATCAGGTTGCAGGCCGCGTCGCTGTAGCGGGCCCCGCCGCGCTGCTCGAGCTGCTTGGGCTTGATATCGAGGGCCTCATCGCGGTAAATCTCAAAGAGCTCATCCTCGAGCCTGGACACGACCTCGCCGCGCACGTTGCCCTCCTCGAACTCCTTGAGTTCCTCGGCGAGCATCTCGTCGGTGTGGAAGTAGTAGTTGTGATACGGGCACGGGATGGCGTGGATGCCGCGGATGAATGCGGGCGAGAACGGGATGGACATGAAATTCTTCATGGAGAGCGCGTCGTCCTCGGAGACATGGGCGTACTTCTCCACCGCCTCGTCGATGACCGACACGCCGTCCACATAGACGTCGGTGGCAAAGACGAAATGGTTCACACCCTGTAGCTGGAGCTCGAGGCGGCTCTCATCCACACCGAGCACGCGGGCGATGCCGGCATGCATGTTGATGGGCACGTTGCACAGGCCGATGGCGCGGTCGAAGTCGGTGTAGTTGAGGATGGCCTCCTCGATCATGCCCGAGGGGTTGGAGAAGTTGATCATCCAGGCCTGGGGGCAGAGCTCCTGCACCTCGCGAACGAAATCGAGAATGACCGGGATGGTGCGGAACGCCTTGAACATGCCGCCGGCGCCGTTGGTCTCCTGACCGAGCATGCCGTGGGACAGCGGGATGCGCTCGTCGAGCACGCGGGCGGGAAGGCGCCCGATACGGACCTGGCTCGTCACGAAGTCAGCGCCATCGAGCGCTGCCCGGCGATCGGTGGTCAAGACGACCTTGGTGGGAAGGCCGGCTCGCTTGACCATGCGCTGGGCGAGGGCGCCCACCGTGTCGAGCTTATCCCGGCCCTCGGGGATGTCCACGAGCCACAGCTCATCGACGGGAAGGTTCTCATAACGCTTGATGAAGCCCTCGACGAGCTCGGGCGTGTAGCTTGAACCGCCGCCGATCGTCGCGATCTTGATTCCGTTTGCCATGTGTTCTCACCTATTTCCTAAAATGATGGGATGACGTGGGCCGATGCGGACGCACGCGGACAGACGTGCCGAACGTCAGCGCCTAGATCAGGATGCCGAAACGCGACCAGGAGTCCAGGTAGTCCAGCAGCATCTGCTCGTGTGCGGGCAGGGTGCCCACCACATTGCGCGTGCCGTCGTCGGGCATGTCCTGGAGCACCAGCTGAAGCTCGCCCTTGTAGCGCGGGCTGGCATCGTTGACGACCACCACGTCGCCGCGCTTGAGGTCGCGCCCGACCGGGCGGGCGGGAATGTCCAGGTCGGCGTACTCAACGCGAGACCAGGTGCTGCGCAGCAGGTAGGGGCTCAGGTCGCCACGAACCTTGTGCTTGGGGTAGAGGGCGACCGTCCGCTCGTTTTCGGTCAAGCCGGGATCGGCGACGGGGCGGAGCTGGACGAGGGAGCGATCGATCTGCTCGATGGAGGCGAGCTCCTCCTCGGTTGCGAAGCAGTTGGAGATGATGATGTCGTCCACCAGGCCCATGGCGGAAAGATGGCGCGCCTGGAAGTCGAGCGGAAGGTCGCGATGGCACTCGAGGGTGACGAGGCCTTCACGCAGGGGCCAGGGACCGAATGCATCGGGACGGGGGATTCCGATGAACGCGGCGAGATTCACGCCCAGGTCCCGAACGGCGGCGCTCTCCCGTTCGAAGAAGGCGACATCGAGACCGCTGAAACGCTGGGGATAGAAATTGTGGCAGGAGATGAGACGGGCGCGATCGGGGTCGTGCGTGAGCGTGGCGGGCAGGATGCCGTCGGCGCAGCTCGCATTGAGCTCGATCATGAGGCCGTGGGGATTGCGGGTCATATCGGCGACCTGGCAGGGCTGGAACGGCTCGTCGAGGCGGATGCCGTCGGCACCGATCTCGGAGAAAAAGGAAAGATCGTCATAGCCGATCCCAAGCTTGGAAAAGACGTTGGGGGCCACATCGAAGATGACCTCCATGCCGTTCGCGTGCGCGCAGGAGGTGAGCTCCGCGGACTCCCGCTTGACCTGCTCCGGATCCCCCTCGACCGACAGCAGGCAGGAAAAGATCCGACTGAAGCCATGTGCGGCGGCGCGCTCGATATACGAGCAATCCTGCACGACTGTCGAGTGCTCGGGATACAGGGAGATGCCCCACTTCATACGCGGACGTCCTTCCTCGCGTGTGCTCCTTCGCCGCACACGACTTGCTGCGTGCGTTCATCGATTGGAATTATATCGATTCAAATATTTTGAACAAACATAAAGCCGTAGGCGTATCCTGATGCTAAAGCGATATTTTTTAACGTAATGCCAGTTATTTATATCGATTTAATTATACTGATCCCATTCGCATGAAACCGCGAACGGTAGCGATTCTTCGGTGAACGGGATACACGACGCAAAACGCTGAAACCCCAAAGGCACATACACGCTGGCAGCACTCACAAACAGGGACCGATCGAGACGTGGGGGCGAAGGCGGGGCGGCGTGTTCGGAAATGAAGGCGGCGGCCGACTCGCCCAACCGAGAGCCTAGACGAACGCCAACGGGGTACAAGGGGTCCAATGCAGACGCGCGCGCCGATCCACGTCCCATTTCGCCCGCCCCGCACGGAACAAACCCAGGAGACGCTCATGCCCCAGCTCAAAGCCGTCGTCTTCGATATGGACGACACGCTGCTCAGCATCAATCTCGCCACCTTCATCGGCGTGTTCGCACTCGACGAGGCGAAGCTGCTCGCACAGGTCGCGCGCAAGCCCATCATGTCTCTCTTCTCCTCCGTCGGCTCAGCCATGCTGGCCCTCAACAACGGCGATCGCGAGCAGGGCGACACCCGGACCAACCGGCAATTCTTCGCCGATGAACTCGAGCGCCGTTGCGGCGTCCCCATCCTCGAGCCCGCCATCGCCGACATGCTCGACTACTACGAGCGGGAGATCCTGCCCAAAAAGAACGACCGGACCATCTCCGCGCGGCCGCGCGAGGGCGCCCATGAGGCCGTTCGAGCCGTGCTCGACCATGGCATGCGCATCGCGCTGCTCACCAACCCGAGCTTCTCGCGGTCCTGCATCGAGTGCCGCATGGGATGGGGCGACATGCTCGACATGCCCTTCGAGCTCGTGACCACGTGGGAGAACTCGACGCGCGTCAAGCCGAGCGCCGATTACTACCGCGATTCGCTCGACAAGCTCGGCCTCTCCCCCGAGGAGACCCTCATGGTGGGAAACGATCCCAAACGCGACTTCCCCTCCCCCGCCATCGGCCTCAAAACGGCCTACGTGGGCGGCGGGCGCCAATCCCATGCGTTGTGGAACGGCAGCATGGCCGACTTCGCCGAGGAGTTCGACCGCATCGAGGAGTCATTTAACCAGGGATAGCCCGCGGCGGGCCAAAACCGCACGGAAGCGCCCCTTTGGACGGGACCGACCCGTCCAAAGGGGCGCTTCACATCCGCCCGCAACACCTTGCTACAGGCGCGTCTCACCCGTCATGAGCTTCAAGATCTCGACATCGGTGTCCTTCATGCCCACGCGGCCGACGTAGCCCATGCTCGCGATGGTCTCCTCCACCGTGCCCATCACGATGCCCTCTCCCGCGCGGAAACCGCGTCCGGCCCGTGCCATGTCGGCGCCGAGGATCGCGGCATCCACCGCGGCCGAGATCTTGGCGGCGCAGCTCGCCTTGGCGCCGTCGCACACGATGCCGCCCACATTTCCGAGGGTGTTGACGATGGTGGCACCGACCTGCTCGCGTGATCCGCCGCGCATCCACGCGATGGCGGCGCCGGCGCCGCAACCCGCGCACACCACGCCGCAAAACGCCGAAAGCGCGCCGATGTGGCTCTTCACATGGATCGCCACCAAATCGGACAGGGCGAGCGCGCGCAACAGGCGATCCCCCTCGACGCCGAGCTCCTCGGCGTAGGTCGCCACGGGCATGGCGCAGGTGATGCCCTGATTGCCCGATCCGCACACGATGGCGACGGGCAGCGCGCAGCCGCTCATGCGGGCATCGGAGCCCGCGGCCGCGCGGGCGCGGGCGCGGCAGGCGAGATCGTCGCCGCGCGTGGCGAGCAAGGTACGACCCACCTCGGCGCCCCACTCGTTTGTCAGGCCCTCCTCCGAAATGGCCGTGTTGAGCGTGAGCTGGCGTTCGAGGGACTCGCGGGCTCCGGCTATATCGCCGTCCTCCACGAAGTCGAGGATGACATCGAGCGAGAGGCCCTCGAGGGGCTTGGCGCCAGATGCCCCGGAATCCCCGGCGGATCGCACCGCGCTCATGAGCGCGCATGTGCCGGAGCAGGAATCCTCCACGTCACCGCCGTGGGCGGTCGGGCACAGCTGATTGGCGGGCACGCCGTCACGCGTGCAACGGACCACGTTCGTGTGGTGCTCGGAGATGGCGACGTCGGCCACATGGCCCAATGCGTGCGCCTTGATCTCTATATAGAGGTTCGGCACGCCCTCGACCAGCGTCACTTCGCAGTAGCCCTCCTGGGCGAGGAGCTCGCGCGTGCGCGTTATATCGGCCTCGCCCACGCCCTCGAGCGCCTCCAGGGCCGCCGCGGCGTCGCCGCCGACCGCGCCGAGCACCGCCGCGGCCTCGACGCCGCGCATGCCACCGGAATTGGGGACGGTGACGCTCTTGACGTTCTTGATGATGTTGCCGGAGCAACCCACTTCCAGCGATTCGGGTTCGCATCCCAACACGAGCCGGGCGAGTGCCGCGGCGTAGGCGACGGCGATCGGCTCGGTGCAGCCCAGCGCGCAGATCAGCTCGGAATTCAGCAGGTCGCACAGCGCGCGATCGCGCTGCGCGAGCGTCATGTCGGTCACATTCTTGACATCCACGGCGGTCCCCTTTCGATATGTCATTCGGCTATCTCCAAGTGTAGCAGGCGCGGCCCCTTCACGCGGAAACGCGGCTCGACCCACAAGGGCCGAACCGCGTCGTAGGGGGGGCATATTGGACGGTCGTCGCACTCAGCCGAAGAAGCGCTCGATCTCGATGGCGGCGTTTTCCAGGGAGTCGGAGCCGTGGATGATGTTTGCGTTCACGTCGTTGGCAAAGTCGCCGCGAATCGTGCCGGGAGCGGCGTCGATCGGGTTGGTGGCACCCATGAGGGTGCGCATCTTGGAAACGGCGGAAAGACCGGACACGACCATCTTAACCACGGGACCGCTCGTCATGAACTCGACGATATCGCCGAAAAACGGCTTATCGGCAAGGTGGGCGTAATGCACCTTGACGAGCTCCTCGTCAAGGTCGCACTTCTCCATCTTCTCAATGGTGAGGCCGCAGCGCTCGATGCGGTCGATGATGAGGCCCGTCTTGCGATCTCGGACGGCATCGGGCTTGATCATGATGAAGGTCTTCTCGATATCTGCCACGGGGTTCCCCTTTCGATGGGAGTGTTGTGGGCGCGCCCTGCGCGCCGGGTGTTCGCTACGCATGGTACCCAAAGCGCGAGCGCGGAAAACCGCGTTTCGCCAAAGGGAGCGGCTGAAACGTTTCCCCATGCGAACATACACCTCCCGCCCACGAAACCACCATCATCGAGCCGTCCGATCAGGCCCCCTCCCCCATGGGCACGAGAGGCGCGAGCCCCTCGAGGTACGCCTCGTCTGCGATAAGCGATGACCGAACCGAGCGCATCTGCTCGTTCACGGCGGAAGGAGACGTCCCGCCCATCGTGGTGCGCGCACCGACGATCGCATCGATATCGAGGGACGATACGATATCGGGTCCGAACAGGGGGCTCGCCTCCTGGAAAACGGCGAGGGGCAGGTCATCGAGCCGACATCCGCGCTCCTCGCATGCAAGCACCAAGTGCCCGACGACCGCATGCGCCTCGCGAAAGGGCAGCCCCTTCTTGGCGAGGTAGTCGGCGACGTCCGTCGCCGCAAGATGCCCGACCTCGCAAGCCGCGCGCATGACCTCGGCGTTGAACGTGCAGGTGGAGATCATGCCCGCCATGACGGTGAGGCTCTGGGTGAGCGTGCTGGCGGAATCGAGCATACCGCCCTTGTCCTCCTGCAAATCCTTGTTGTAGGCCAGCGGAAGCCCCTTGCACGTCACCAGCAGCTGCAGGAGATTGCCGTAGACGCGGCCCGTCTTTCCCCGGATGAGCTCCGCGAAATCGGGGTTCTTCTTTTGGGGCATGATCGAGGACCCCGTGGAATACGCATCGGAAAGGGTGATGTAGCCGAACTCCGAGCTGCTCCACAAAACGATTTCCTCGGCGAGGCGGGAGAGGTGCATCGCCATGGTCGAGCATGCGAAATGCAGGTCCAAAATGAAATCTCGATCAGAGACCGCATCGAGGGAGTTGCAGATGACGCGGGAGAACCCCATCGCGTGCGAGGCGGCGACGCGGTCGAGCGGATATGTGGTCCCGGCAAGCGCCGCCGCCCCCAGCGGGGACGCATCGGCGGCCTCGAAGGCCGCGGTCAAGCGATGGAAATCGCGCTCGAACATCCAGTAATAGGCGAGCAGATGGTGCGAGAGCAAAATGGGCTGCGCGTGCTGGAGGTGCGTCATGCCCGGCAAGATCACGCCGTCGTTGTCGCGAGCGGCGCCGATCAGGGCCTCGCGCATATGCAAATTGGCCCGCATGAGGTCGTGGGCGAGCGCCTTGGCGGCAAGCCGCGTATCAGTGGCGACCTGGTCGTTGCGGGAGCGTCCGGTATGCAGGCGCTTGCCCGCCTCACCGATGCGGCGCGTGAGCTCGCCCTCGATCGCCATATGGATGTCCTCGTCCTCGATGCGGAAGGGAAACGAGCCGGCATCGATCTCCCCCTCGATATCGGCAAGACCCCCCACTATGGCACCACAGTCCCCTTGGGAGATGATGCCCTGCTTGGCGAGCATGCGCGCATGCGCCATCGAACCCGCGATATCTTGCTTGTACAGATGCCTGTCGATCGGCAGCGACGCGCCGAATTCCCGTGTGCAGGCAGCGACGCCCTCCTTGAACCGACCATCCCAAAGCGCCATTCTCATCCATCCTTTCCGCGACGACCCGTCTCGGCCGTATCCGTCGCGCGGGGACGCGCCCCGCGCGGTCCGCCCCTCACGCACCCCGTGCGAACATCAGCAATTCACCGCACGGGCCAAGGGGTGTTCAGCGGACGCACCGTCCAGGACATCGAAGGTCGGGGAAGTCGAGGCGCCCCCCTTCGCACGCGCTGCCTCCCGCATCGCCCACGTCTTGATCGGGAGCCCCTGGATATCGATGAAGCCCTTCGCCGCCTTCTGGTCGAGCGCCTTATCGTCCTCATAGGTGGCGAGCGCCGGGTCGTACAGGGCGTAGGCGCTCTTGCGGCCCACGACCACGCACCCGCCCTTGTACAGCTTGAGCCTCACCGTGCCGGTCATGCCGTGCTGCGTGGCGGCCATGAACGCGTCGAGAGCCTGCTTGAAGGGGCTGAACCAGCGCCCGTTGTAGACCTGGTCCGCCCAAAGTTGCTCGAGGGCGAGTTTGTGGTGGAGCACGTCGCGCTCCAGGCACAAATCCTCGAGGGCCTTGTGCGCCTGGATGAGCGCGAGGCCGGCCGGGACCTCATAGCACTCGCGGGACTTCAGGCCGACGTAGCGGTTCTCGATCATGTCGATGCGGCCGTACCCGCACGAACCTGCGATGCTGTTGAGCTTGGCGATGAGCTCGGACAGCGGCAGCTCCTCGCCGTCGAGGCTCGCGGGCACGCCCTCGGCGAATCCGATCTCGACGTACGTCGGGGTGTCGGGTGCGTCGAGCGGGTCGACGGTGATTGTCCAGATGTCCGCCGGCGGCTCCGTCCACGGGTCCTCGAGCACACCGGCCTCGATGGCGCGGCCCCACAGGTTGTCGTCGATGGAATAGGGCTTCTCAATGCTCTGGGAAACCGGCACGCCATGCATCTTCGCATACGCGATCTCGTCGGGGCGCATCCCGAGGTCCCATTCACGCACGGGGGCGATGACCTTGAGAGAGGGGTCGAGCGCCGTGATGGAGGTCTCGAAGCGCACCTGGTCGTTGCCCTTGCCCGTGCAGCCGTGGGCGACGCAGGTGGCACCGTGCTTATGAGCCGTCTCGACGAGGTGCTTCGAGATCAGCGGGCGCGAGAGGGCGGAGAGCAAGGGGTATTTGTTCTCATACATGGCGTTGGCGGCGATGGCTCGGACGATGTACTCGGAGACGAACTCCTCCGTCATGTCGACCACCTCGACGGCGACGCAACCGAGCATGCGCGCCTTTTGCGCGATCTCCTCGAGACCGTCGTGCTCCTGGCCAACGTTGCCCAACATGGCGATCACGTCGAGACCCATCTCGTCTTGCAGCCACTTGATGCACACGGAGGTATCCAGACCGCCGGAGTACGCCAGTACGACCTTTTCCTTGAGTTGCCGATTGTTCATGGCTCATCCTTTCACGATGCCTTGATACGGTGGAAATGGGTGAGCCCAACCGATGCGAAGGTGCCCCGGGGCCGCACCTGCGCCGGCGCGCATCATGAGACGCATGCGATGCGCGCATATGAAAAATCCGCCTCTCGGCGGATGCTCCCTCGACGATATCGGTTGGACTCTGCGTGAAGGCCCATGCCTTCATGCGAACAGAGACAACGAGCTATCGTCGTCGGGAGATTGCGCGCTGGCGTCGGACGGCCGCATCGGCGGCATTCTGGCGGGGCATGCCGGCGGCAATCGCCTTGCCCTCATATGTAGCCAGAAGCTGTGCCACGGTTACTCGTCCCCTCAAATTCGGCAGCGCAATCATTGCTCGCCATAGTAGCCTAAAGCCAGCGCGCGAACACTCGAGATTTTCGAATATTTCGACCCTGTTTCTCATATTGACAAGATAAACAGGGTCACATAAATGCAATAGACCTAATCAGAGAGGTACCTGGATAGGAATTCCCGGGTTCGGGGGTTCTCGGGCGCGGTGAATATCTGCTCGGGCTCCCCCTGCTCGGCGATGACGCCGTGGTCCATGAAGACCACGCGGTCCGATACGATGCGCGCGAACTCCATCTCGTGCGTGACGACCACCATCGTCATGCCATCGCGAGCGAGGGCGCGCATGACCTCGAACACCTCGCCGACGATCTGCGGGTCAAGTGCGCTGGTGGGCTCATCGAACAGCATGATCTTCGGGCGCATGCACAAGGCGCGCGCGATGGCGACGCGTTGCTTCTGCCCACCCGAGAGCGTGGAGGGGGACGCATGGGCGAATGCCTCGAGCCCCACCGAGCGCAGGTGCCCGAGCGCCACTTCCTCGGCCTCGGTCTTCGACATCTTCTTGCGGGTGATGGGCGCCAAGGTGCAATTGGCCAACACGTCCATGTTGTTGAACAGATTGAAGCCCTGGAACACCATGCCGATGTCCTCGCGCAGCGCATTCACATCCACATGGTCGGCGGTGAGGTCGCTGCCTTGGAACCACACGTGGCCCGCATCGGGAGTCTCCAGCAAGTTGATGCACCGCAGAAGGGTCGACTTGCCAGAACCGGAGGCGCCGATGATGGTCACGACCTCGCCGGGTGCGACGTCCATGTTGACGTCGCGCAGGACCTCCAGATCGCCGAAGGACTTGCGCAGCCCCTCGATGCGCACCAGGAATTCGCCGGCGGGGGCCTTCGCGGTGATGTCACTCGTATTCATGATTTAGCGCTCCTCGACGTTGACGGGCTGATCGGATGTGCTGCCGAGCTTCACGGACTTGACGTCGAGCCGGCTTGCGAGGCGCCCCAGCAACCACGTGGCGGACATGGTGAGGAGCAGGTACATCGCACTCGTCACGAGCGCGGCCTCGAACTTGGCGTAGTAGATGCCGCCCACGGTGGTCGCGGAGAACATGAGGTCGAAGGTTCCGATCACCGAGAGCACCGACGAGTCCTTGATGTTGATGACGAGCTCGTTGGAAAGGCCGGGGATGGCCAGCTTGACGCCCTGCGGGAAGACGACCTTGCGCATCGCCTCCCACTGCGAGAGGCCGAGCGATCGCGCCGCCTCCGTTTGACCCGCGTCGACCGACTCGATGCCGCCGCGCAGCACCTCCATCATGTAGGCCGTGGAGTTGAGCACGATGGTCACGAGGCCGGCGGTGAACGTGCTCCAGATCGCGTTGATCTGCGTGGTGGTGAGATCGGTCATCTTGAACAGCGAGAAGACGCCGAAGAAGATGATCATGGCCTGGACCATCATGGGGGTGCCGCGAACCACGGCGCTGTACGCGCGGGCGAATCCGCTGCCCGCGACCTTCCAAAAGCGCACGAAATCGTTATCCGAGCGATCGACGACCTGGATGCGCAGGAATACGAGGAGCAAGGCCAGGAAGAACGCGATCACGGTGCCAAGCACCGCGAGGGCGACCGTGGTCTTAAGGCCCGCGGCGAAGATGGAGCGGCCGTTGTAAAGCATGTAGAGCATGCTCTCGAGCATGGCGGGGGGACGCGTCGTCGCCGTGGTCGCGACCGCCCAGGCGGAGGCAAGCCCGCAGCCCACGCGGTCGACGACGAGCACGGAGGTCATGGCGGCGACCGCATATGAGCCATAGCGCAGGGCGCGCGCGACGACGGGGCGCGTGAACGGCGAGGTTCGCGCGTAATTCCCCCGCAGCACGACCTTGAACGCCAGGCCGATGACGGCGAGCACGAGCCAGGCGGCGAGCAAATAGTACATGACGACTTCGAGCGCATACGCATGGGCCATGAAGCTCAGGGCCGGACGCGGCCGGCTGGACAGCTCCATGCCCAGCGCCGCGATCACGCTGGTCCCCAGCAGCACATAGCGATGGTCGGCACGGGCAAATGAGATGATGCGGGCGACTCGGCCAGAGCCGGCGCCCATGATATTGGATGTCATGGTCTCTCCTATGATTCCAAGGCAACGGGCCCTGGGCGCGCGCCCATACGTCGCACGCCCAGGGAGAGATATCCGATACGGGCGTTTCCCGCCGTATCGACCTATGCGGGCTGGCGGTCCATGCAGGCGGACCACATGTCCCGACGCTCTTCGTCGTCGATGGACGCGATGATCTCGTTGACCTTGTCGAGCACGGCGTCGCTCCCCTTGGCGACGGCGGCGTTGTCGGGCATGATCGATCCCTCGAAGGCGTCTTCCATATCGAGCACCACCAGATCGGGATAGACCCCGATCAGCTTGGGGGCGGAGAGCTCGGAGTACGTGATGATGTCGCATGTGCCGTTGAGCAGGTTCTCGACGACCATGGGCTGGGTCTCGGCGGGCGTCATGTGGTTGACGCCCCCGATCTGGTCGATGACGTCATCGTACATGGTAGCCGCCTGACCCAGGATGGAGGCGCCCGCAAGCTCGTCGAACGTGGTGGCGGAGACGTAGGCGGAATCGGCCCTGCAGATCATGACGATATCGTCGTCGACATATGAATCGGAAAACGCCGCGGCGGCCGCGCGCTCGGGCGTGACGGACATGCCCGCGCATACGATATCGACTTGGCCGTTGTCGAGCGCGTCGATAAGCGAGCCGAACTCGAGCTTGACCACGACGGGCTCCATGCCGAGGCCCTCGGCGATGATCTTGGCGACCTGGACGTCATAGCCATCGGCGTAGGCGCCGGGGACGTTCTCGATGGGGATGGTGAACTCGGACTCCTCGGAGACCTGCCAGTTGTACGGGGCGTAAGCCGCCTCCATGCCGACGCGCAGGGTCTTGCCGTCGCCGATCTGGATACCGGACGCAGAGGCACCGCCGTCGGCGGGGCCGCCGGCATCTCGGGGAGCGGGGCCGCAACCCGTGAGGAACACCATGCCTCCAATGCTCAACGCCGCCATACCCGAGAGCTTCAAGAACTCCCTGCGCGAACGCATAACGGGTTGTACGGATGCAGGAACAGTCTCGTGAATCATGATGATACCTCCGGTTTTGTCTGAGACCCCTTCCGCACGACGCAACCAGAGGGGGCCCATCCCCCTCTCCCTTGCAACTTAATGCGTGAAAGTTCCGCGTGCCATAAAACAGGATACTCCGTCTAAATGGAGCATTACCACGAGATATACCATGTAATCTGTTAGTTACATTTTCTATGCATAATTACGTATAGAGAATCACACATGATCGATGACGACGAAACCCGCCAGAAGGTTAAATGTGGCGGGCTGCCCGCACGGACCGCCTCACGGGCCTACAATATCCTTTGAATCCAGTGGCAATAAACCACACGTCTGAAAAGGAATCCATGCTACCGTCCTACCTCTCCGACAACGACCTCTCCTCCATCAAGCTCGTGGCCACCGATATGGACCTCACCCTGCTGGCCGATGACAAATCGATGCCCGAGGGCGTCGACGGGCGCATCGACGCCCTCGCCGCGTGCGGGATCGTCTTTTGCGCGGCGAGCGGCAGGCCCGGCCTCGCCCTGCGAGAGTCCTTCCCCGACCATCATGCCGACATGGCCATCGTCGCCGACAACGGGGCATCCGTGTACCTGCGCGACGAGCTCATATATCGAGATCTCATCGACCGCGACCTCTACCATGAGGTGCTCTCCCTGGCGGTGGGCACCCCCGGCTGCGTGCCGGCCCTGTGCGCCTTCGACGACGCCTACGTGCTCGAGCGCGATCGAGACCATGAGGATGTCGTCGGCATCTACTACCGCTCCATCACCTACGTCGACTCCTTCGACGCACTCGATGTCGATTCCAACAAGATCTCGATTTATTTCCCCGCCTGGGATAGCAAGAAGAACCTCGATGAGATATACGCCCCCGCATTCGGGACCCGCCTGTATCTGACGTGCGCCGGCGACGAATGGCTCGATTGCATGAACAACGGCGTCGATAAGGGATCGGGCATCCGTCATCTCGTCGAGCATCTGGGCATCGAGCTCGCGGACGTGGCCGCCTTCGGCGATACGTACAACGACATCCCCATGCTGGACATCGTGGGGCATAGCTACGTGATGGCCAACGCCGGCGAGCACATGCATGCCCACGGCAAGTTCCTCGCACCGACCAACAACGAGGCCGGGGTTCTCACCGTCATCGACCGTATCGTCGACGCAAGGGGATAGCGTCGCCCCCACTTTGAACGGGACCGCCCCCGACGCCCGCACATGCGCGCGTCGGGGGCGGTCCTCACATATGGGGACGATTCCGGCGAGGCCTACTTCGCCTCGGCCCAGGTCTCACCGGTGCTCGCGTCGGCGATGAGCGGTACGCGGAGCTCGGCGACGCCCTCCATCTCCTCGCGAACCATCATGACAAGCCGATCGACCTCGTCAACGGGGCACTCGAAGTCGAGTTCGTCATGCACCTGCAAGATCATCTTCGCCGCGAAACCCTCGGCGCGCAGACGCTCGGCCACGCGGACCATGGCGATCTTGATGATATCGGCCGCGGAACCCTGCATGGGATGGTTCATGGCCGTGCGCTCGCCGAACATGCGCTGAGCGGGGACGCGAAGCTCCGGAATCGGACGGCGGCGACCGTACATGGTCTCGGCATAGCCCGTCTTCTTGGCGAAGACGACCGTCTCATCCAAATACGCGCGCACGCCGGGGTACGCGCGAAAATACGCGTCGATCATCTCACGTGCCTCGGCCATGGGGATGTCGAGGGTCTGGGACAGGCCATAGGCCTGCTGACCGTACACGATGCCGAAGTTCACCGCCTTGGCCCGACTGCGGAGCTGGGGCGTGACCTCGTCCACGGGGACGCCAAAGACGCGCGCCGCGGTCTCGGCGTGGAAATCCTCGCCCTCGTTGAAGGCACTCACCAGATGCTCGTCACCGGAAAGGTGCGCCAGCAGTCTGAGCTCGATCTGCGAGTAGTCGATCGCCACGAACACCGATCCCTCCTCGACCGAAAAGGCGCGCTTGACCGCATGGCCCAGCTCGGAGCGGGTGGGGATGTTCTGCAGATTGGGATTCGAACTCGAAAGGCGCCCCGTCGCGGTGATGGTCTGGTTGTACGTGGTGTGCACGCGCCCGTCGTTGCGACGCTGACCGCCGAGCGTGTCGAGATAGGTGGACTTGATCTTGGTCTTCTCGCGGAACTCGAGGATGAGGCGGACGATCTCGTGATCCTTCGCCAGGTCCTCGAGCACCTTGGCGTTCGTGGAATAGTAGCCGCGCTGCGTCTTCTTGAGCCCGGCGGTGGGAAGGCCGAGCCTGTCGAACAGGATGCGGGAGAGCTGCATGGGACTTGAGAGGTTGAACTCCTCGCCGCCGGCGAGCTCGCGGATGCGGTCCTCGAGGGCCTGGATCTGGCCGACGAGCTCGTCGGACTGCTCCGCGAGACGCGCAGGGTCGACGTACATGCCCGCGCGCTCCATGGAGGCCAGGACCCGAACGAGCGGCATCTCGATCTTGGCGAAGATGGCATCCGCCCCCTGGGCTTCGAGTGCGGAAGTGAGCGGCTCGCGCAAGGTGCGGGCGAGCCAGGCCCCGCGCGCGGCGACGCTCACGGCGTCCGCAGGGGCGCCGTCCTCCCCCGCCGCGGGCGGCAGCGATGCATGCAGGTAGGTCTCGACCAGATGGGAATCGGAGAAATCGGAACGTACCGAGTCGAGCAGATACGCGGCGACCACGGTGTCGAACAGGCGGGCGGAATCAACCGTCAGGGGATCCAGCAGCTCATCCTCGCTCGAATCGACCGGCGAAAGCTCGTGGAGCAGCGCCTTGATGTCGGAGGAGACCACGTGCCCGTTCCCCAAGACGAGCCTGAGCACGCTCGGGATCACACCCGCGGATAGATCGAAACCGGCAGGGAGCGTCTCGCAGGGGCCGACGGGCTCCTCGAATGACAGCAAGGCCCGATCGGTGGCGACCCACAAGCGGCGCGTCATGCCGAAGAGCGCATCGGCCTCCTTGTCGTCCTCCATGGCGACACCGAGCCATTCGCCCGCCTCGAGCGCGCGGGACAGCTCGTCGAAGCACGCATTCATCTCGGCGACGGAGCGATCGCCCCCGGCCGCGTCGAGGGCTCCGGACGTATCGAGGGCCATCCGCAGGACCTCGGGCAGCTCCAAGTTCGTCATGGCGGGATCCGCGGCATCGCCCGCGCCCAGCAACGCGAGGAAGCGGTTCTGCATGGCCATGATGCCGATCCCGCCCAAGGCGGCGGAAACGGCGGCCGCGTCGAAGGCCGGGAACGTCACCTCGGTCAGATCGCACTCGATGGGCGCGTCCGTCATGATCGTCGCGATCTTGCGCGAGATGAGCGCGTCGTCGATGTGGGCGCGCAGGTTCTCCCCCATCTTGCCCTTGACCTCGTCGGCATGCGCGATGACCTCGTCGAGGTTGCCGTACTGCGCGATGAGGGCGCTCGCCTTCTTGGGGCCGATGCCGGGCACGCCGGGGATGTTGTCGGAGGAGTCCCCCTTGAGACCGTAGAAGTCCGGAACGAGCTCGGGCGTGATCCCGTGATACAGGTCGTCCACGCTCTCGGGCGTCATGATGGCGATGTCAGACAGGCCCTTGCGGGTGGACACCACATGCACATGATCGGTCACGAGCTGGTACATGTCGCGATCGCCGGTGACGAGGTACATGTCGCACCCCGCCGCCTCACCGCGGCGGGCGAGCGTGCCCAGGATATCATCGCCCTCCCAGCCCTCGAGCTCCACCACGGGGATGGACAGGCTGGCGAGCAGCTCCTTGATCATGGGGAACTGGCTGCGCAGACCCGGGTCCATCGGCGGGCGCTGCGCCTTGTACTGGGGCAGCATCTCCATGCGGACCTTCGGGCGGCCCTTGTCGAACGCGCAGACCACGCCGTCGGGCGCGAACTCGTCGACCATCTTGAGGAACATGTTGAGGAAGCCGAACACCGCGTTCGTGGGACGGCCGTCGGGCGCGTTCATGGTGGGCGGTACCGCGTGGAACGCCCGGTGCATGAGCGAATTGCCGTCGATGACGGCTATGACGCGGCGCTCGCGGGCGCAAGAGGGGGAAGTGGCGGCATCGGTCATGGGAAACCTCGTTTCGTCGTTTTACAAAAACCAGTCTACCCCACCGCGCGGAACTCATTGCGCCATAAGAGAAAGCACCCGCCCCCCATACGGGGAGGCGGGTGCCCGGCGATGCCCTAGTTGAACTTGAAGATCTTACTCGCCAGGTGATACATCCCGATGGTGGTCTTCTCCCCCAGCCTGCCGGGGAGGTTCGTCCCGATGCCGATGACGCCGTGGCGCGCCTTGCGGTACATCTTCTCGTCGTACTCCTTGAGCTCGGACCACAGCTCGGCCAGTTCGCCCTCGATGCCGGGCCGATCGGACAGCTTGGTGAAAACCGAGCAGATGGCCATCATCATGGTGAAGTAGCCCATCATATAGGAGCGCAGCTTCTCCTGCGACACGTCCTCGTACAGATGGTACGCGTGCATCATGATGCGCGTGATGCGGAACTGCTGGTCGAGGCGACCGACCATGGTCTGCTCGTTCACGCTCTGCCCCTCGCGGCCGATGAAATATCGATACAGGTCGATATCGGCGTAGTAAAGGGTCTCGCAATTGGGCAGGGGCACGTACGCGTAGATGTTGTCCACGTAAAACGTATGCGGCGGCATGGGCAGCTCATGCGCGCGCAAGACATCCGTGCGGTAGCACAGGGAATGCATGAGCAGGTTCTGGTCCGGACGGAAGCGGCCGATGTCGCCCCAAGAGAAGACCTTCTTGCGCGGCAGGGCCATGCGATAGCTGATGGTGGTATGCGTGCCCTCGTACACCTTCTCATAGACGTAATTCGATATGAAAAGGTCGACGCGCAGGTCTCGCTCCTCAAAGCCTCGCAGGAGCTGCAACATCGCGGCGAGAGCATCGGCGTCGAGCCAGTCGTCGGAATCGACGACCTTGTAGTAGGTTCCGCACGCCTCGCGCAAGCCGGCGCGAACGGCCATGCCGTGTCCGCCGTTCTCCTGATGAACCACACGGACGATGCCGGGGTAGCGGGCCTCCCACTCGTCGGCCTTGGCGCCGGTCTCATCCTTGGAACCATCGTTCACGATGATGATCTCGATATCGGAAGCGCACTGGGAGCCCTCGAGGATCGAGGAGATGCAATGGTCCATGTCCTTGGCGGCGTTGTAACTCGGAATACCGAAGGAGAGGACCTTGTGGCCCTCCCCCGCAGGGGTCACGGACAGCGTCTTGGTGGGAAATGCGGCGCGAGCCGCCTCCACATCATAGGAGGCGGCAAGTGCGGAATAGTCGACGTTAGGCATGGCAGGCGATGATTTCGTCCGAGAGGTTGAGGGCGGAGGCGGTCACGGCGTCCATGTCGTAATAACGGTACTCGGCCAGACGACCGACCGGATGGAAGTTCGTGATGTGCGAGACGCGCTCAAGATAGCCCTCGTACAGCTTGCGGTTGTCCGGGTCCAAGATCGCGTAGTACGGGGTCTGACCGCTGCCCGGCTCGTAGGCGTGGCTGTACTCCTTCATGATGGTCGTCTTGCCGGGAACCTCCTGGCCGGTCATGTTCTTGAACTCGGTGATACGGGTGAAATCCTCGGAAACGGTGTAGTTCACGGTGCCCACGGGCTGGAACTGGTCCACATCGAGGGTCTCGAACTTCATGTCGAGCGTGCGGTACGGCAGGGCCCCCAAGTCGAGGTCGAACAGCTCATCGAGCGGTCCGGTGTAGATGACCTCGCCGCCGTAGACGTTGCCGCAGACCTTGACCGTGGTGTCGGTGAGTTCGAAGATGTCGCGGGCGTCCACGTCGCAGAACACGTCGATGCAGTCGTGGTCGAGCATGTTCTCGAACAGGGCGGTGTAGCCCTCTGCGGGCATGCCCTGGTAGGGAGCCTGCGGGAAATAACGGTCGTCGTCGCCGACGAAGATCGGCACGCGGGCGGTGACGGAGGGGTCGATCTCGTCGGGGGTCTGACCCCACTGCTTCATCGTGTAGTGGAGGAACACGTTCTCATACACGTAGTCGGCGATCTCGGCCAGGTCGGGATCGTTTTTCTCACGCAGCTGCAGGATGGGGACCTTCACGTCCTTGCCGAAGGTCTCGACGAGCTTGGCGTACAGCTCCTCGCCGCGCTCCTCGCCGAACGCGAGCAGCAGGCTCTTGTGGTTGAAGGGAACCGGCATGAGCGTGCCGTGGACATTGGCGAGCACCTTGTGCTGGTAATCGGTCCATTCGGTGAACCGGGACAGGAACGTGTGCACGCGCTCGCTGAAGGTGTGGTAGATGTGGGGGCCGTACATGTGCACGAGCACACCGGCCTCATCCAGGTAGTCGTAGGCGTTGCCGGCGATATGGTTGCGGCGCTCGAGAACGGCGACGCGGAAGCCGACGGTCTCGGCGAGGCGACGGGCGCACACCGCACCCGCGTAGCCCGCACCGACGACGATCATGTCGTAGGCACTCGGGTTGAAGTCCTCAGGGAGACCTGAATTGATCTGCATGACAGCTCCTTGCAGGTGGCGACGGCAAATGTTCCCTCTTGCGACACGCGGGGCCGTCATGAGCCACGCGCCGCGTTTTCATCGAACCGATTATAACGGTCGGGGCATATAATTACCCCCGTCACACCAATAAAGCTCATCATCAGACACGGACGATGATGGGCGCGCACGACGAGGAGCGTTTGCATGAGTGATTTCCTGAGCCGCATGAAGGCCACCGCCAAGGCCGACAAGAAGACCATCGTCCTGCCCGAGGGCGAGGATCCGCGCGTCATCGAAGCGGCCAAGAAAATCGTCGAGGAGGACCTTGCCAACCTCGTGATCCTGGGCAATCCCGACGAGATCGACGTCCCCGGGGCCACCGTCATCGATCCACGCAACACCGATAAGAACGAGGAGTACGCCCAGAAGTTCGCCGAGCTCCGCGCCAAGAAGGGCGTGACCATCGAGCAGGCCCGCGCCCAGGTCATGGACGCCACCTATTTCGGCACTATGATGGTCAAGATGGGTGACGCCGACGGCCTGGTCTCCGGGGCCTGCCACTCCACCGCCGATACCCTGCGCCCGGCGCTCCAGATCCTGAAGACCGCGCCCGGCACCAAGCTGGTCTCCGCCTTCATGATCATGTGCACCCAGGCCGAGCAGTTCGGCGCCGACGGCACCCTCGTGTTCGCCGACTGCGGCCTGAACATCGCCCCGACCTCCGACGAGCTCTCCGAGATCGCCATCGCCTCCGCCAAATCCTTCAAGACATTCATGGGCGATGTGGAGCCCAAGGTCGCCATGCTCTCCTACTCCACCATGGGCTCCGCCGGCGGCGACACCGCCAAGAAGGTCCAGGAAGCCACCGCGTTCGCCAAAGAGAAGGCCCCCGAGCTCGCCATCGACGGCGACCTGCAGCTCGACGCCGCCATCGTCCCGTCCGTCGCGGAGCTGAAGGCGCCCGAGTCCAAGGTCGCCGGCCACGCCAACGTGCTCGTGTTCCCCAACCTCGAAACCGGCAACATCGGCTATAAGCTGGTCCAACGCTTCGGTGGCGCAGAGGCCTACGGCCCGATCTTGCAGGGCATTGCCAAGCCGGTGAACGACCTGTCCCGCGGCTGCTCCGCCGACGACATCGTGGGCGTTGTGGCCATCACCGCCGTCCAGGTGCAGATGGCCGAGTAACGCGACCGCATCCCACGGTTACCCCGGCCCGAGGCCCTCTCAGAGAGCCTCGGGCCTTTTCTCATGACAAGCGCCCGGAACGGGTGCCCGAAAAACGAAAAGAAAGCGGCCTCCATCAGAAGGCCGCTTTCTTTGAAAATCACGGTATGAGGCGCGAAGCTACCTGGTGAGGCGCTCGACGTCGCAGGCGATCATGTACTCCTCGTCAGTCGGGAGCACCATGACGGTGACGGAGGAACCCGCGGTGGAGATGACGCCGGTCGCGCCGCCGACCATGCCCTTGTTCTTCTCGCGGCTGACGCGCACGCCCATCCACTCGAAGCACTCGCATACGGCCTGGCGCGTCGCCCAATCGTTCTCCCCGATGCCGCCGGTGAAGGTGATGGCGTCGACGCCGGACATGGCGGCGATCATGGACGCGCCCTGCGTGACGACCTTGTAGATGAACATATCGAGCGCGAGCAGGCACTTCTCGTCGCCGGCGGCGGCTCCATCGCGGATGTAGCGCACGTCGCTCGTGTTCTCCGAGATGGCGAGGAAGCCCGACTGCTTGTTCATCATGGTGTCGACCTCATCGCAGGTGTAGCCCCCCTCGCGCTGGAGATAGCACACGGTGGCCGGGTCGATCGAGCCGCAACGGGTACCCATCATGAGACCGTCGAGCGGGGTGAGGCCCATCGTGGTGTCGCGCACCACGCCGTCCTCGATCGCGCACAGCGAGGAACCGTTGCCCAGATGGCAAGACAGGACGCGATGGCAGGATTCGCCGAGGAGCTCCCTGGCCGTCTGCCACTCATAGCGGTGGCTGGTGCCGTGGGCGCCGTATTTGCGGATGTGCAGCTTCTCGCGCACCTCGACCGGCAGGGCATAGGTGTAGGCCGCAGGCGGCATGCCCATGTGGAATGAAGTGTCGAACACGGCCACGTTCGGGAGCTCGGGGTACGTCTCGCGACAGTACTCGATGACGCCGGCCTCGGCATAGTTGTGCAGCGGGGCGAGCGGGGCGACCTCGTAGATCTTGGCGAGGACCTCATCGTCGACGAGCGCGGAGTCCTCGAAATGCCAACCACCCTGAACGATGCGATGGCCGAAGGCCTCCATCTCGAAACCGTGCTCGTTGATGAGCTCGATGACCTTGCGCACGGCAGTTCCGTGGTCGGGGAAGTCAACGGTCTCCTTGACCTTCGCACCGTCGCCCACGGAATGGCCGAAAATACCGTCGGCCAGGCCGATGCGCTCGCAATTGCCCTTGACGAAGACCTCGCGGGTCTTCGTGTTCATCAGCTGGAATTTGAGGCTCGAGCTACCGGCGTTGAGAACGAGAACGTTCATGACACTCCTTGGTGGTTCGGTTGCCCGGTCGATCCGGGCGGTTTTACACGCATGTTCTTATCATAGCGTGAACGCGGACCCTTGGGGCCGCACAGAAACGCAGCCGCCGGTTGCGCCCCTAAATGAGACTCTCACCAAGCGACTTTCCACCCAGCACATGCAGGTGGAGATGCATGACGGTCTGGCCGGCGGCCTCGCCCTTGTTGGAGATGACGCGGAAACCTTCTTCGAGACCCTTGATGCGCGCGACCTCCGACACGGCGTGGGCCATGGCGGCGAGCACCTCGGCGGGCACATCGTCGATGATGCTCTCGTGGTGCGCTTTGGGGATCACGAGCGTGTGAACGGGGGCCTGGGGATTCAGGTCGTCGAACGCGATGACGAAGTCGTCCTCATACACGATGGTGGCGGGGATCTCGTGCTCGGCGATCTTGCAGAAGATGCAGTCGGACATGGCGAAGCTCCAATCGTCTTAATACGCAGGGGGAAGGAGTGCACAGAGAGGGCGATGCGCATATCCGAATCGCTTCCGCGCGCGATGCGCGCAGATGCGAGGTTCGCGCCCGCCCCCTTCTTCACATCGTAGCGAATTTACAGATTGAGGGCGTCGGAATCGTCAGCTGGAGAACCGGCCACGAGCTCGTCGTTGCCGTCGATGTCCTTGAGGAGCACCGAGACCTTCTGCTCGGCACCGGCAAGACGGGAGCGCAAGGTCTTGAGCAGCTCCACACCGCGCGTATAGCTCTCGAGCGACTCCTCGAGCTCCATCTCGCCAGACTCGAGACTGCGGATGATGAGCTCCAGCTCGGTGGAGGCCTCCTTGTACGTGAGGTCCTCGACGTTCTTGTACTCTGCCATGTTCTTTATCCTTTCACGTCGCCGCGCTCGCGCGGCAAGATCTCATGATTCGACGCGCGTCGACGCACGCTATGCCCGTGGCTCCCCGGAGCCCTCGACGGCATCGACCGTCGCCAACACATCGCCGTCGACCATGCGCAGGCGCAGGGCATCGCCCGCATGGAACGCATCGACGTGCGTGGCGACCGAACCGCCGCCGTCATAGGCGATCGAATAGCCTCGGCCCAGGACTTTGAGCGGCGAAAGCGCGTCGAGCGCGGCCGCCGAACGGCCGAGCTCGGCCGCCGGGCCGCTCAGCAGCTGGGTTCCCCTGGACCTCAAACGAGAGGCCGCGAGCTCCAGGCCGTGCCCCATGCGGTCCATGTGCACCGTGCTCGAGCGCAACCGCGGTGCCAAACGGTCGAGTTCGGCGGCAAAGCGATCCCGCGATCGCTCGCACGCGGCGCAGAAACGGTCGACGGTCTGGGCAAGCTCCGCCTCGCGGCGGTCCACGATATTCACCGGGCTGGTGAGGCAGGGGCGCGTCGCGAACGCATCCAAAGACCGATGCTCGCGCTCGAGCCGCACCTCCATGGCCCGTCCGAGCCGGCCGCCCAGCCCGTCACAAGCGGCGGCGGCGCCGGCGATCTTGCCCTCGAGCACTCGCTGCAAGCGCCGCTCGCGGCCATCTAAGGCGTTCACCAACTCGGAGAACTCCGGAGCGATGGATTCCGCCGCCGCGGTGGGCGTGGAGCAGCGGCGATCGCCCACCATGTCGCAGATCGAGTTATCAGGCTCATGGCCGATGCCCGTGACCACCGGCACGGGACACGCGGCAACCGCGCGCGCCAGGCCCTCGTCGTTGAAGGTCATGAGGTCCTCGAAGGAACCGCCGCCTCGCACGAGCAGGATGCAGTCGGGCGCCGGCGTGATGGAGGATGCGCGCCGCAAACCCTCGATGAGCTCTTCCGGGGCCCCCTCGCCCTGCACCTTGGCGCCCACGCACACGACTTCGACCATGGGGTTGCGACGGCGCAACGTGCGCTTCACGTCGTTGATGACCGCACCGGAAAGCGAGGTCACCACGGCCACCCGCGTGCAAAACACGGGGATGCGGCGCTTGCGCTCGGGCTCCATGAGCCCCTCGCGGCGCAGCTTCTCCGCGAGTTGGGCGACCTGCTGACGCAGCAGCCCCTCCCCCGCCAGGGTGAAGGAGCTCGCCTTGAAACTCATCTTGCCCGTCGGCTTGTACAAGTCGAACGAACCGGTGAACAGCACCTGCAAGCCGTCGCGCAAATCGAATGCGCGCCTACCGTACGTGTCCTTCCACACGATGCACTCGAGTGCGGCCGACTCGTCCTTGATTTGAAAGTAGCAGTGACCGCTGCGGGCGTTCGGTCCGCGAAACCCGGTGACCTCTCCCAAAACGGTGATTTTGGGAACGCCGTGCAAGGCGCCTGCCGCCAGCTCGGCGGCCTGCGAAACCGACAGGGCATCCGAATCGGCCTCACCCGTCGCGGCCGCCCGCGGCTGGCCGGGCGCATCTCCCGTCAAATTCCAGGCACTCATGAGAACACCTCCTCTTCTCGTCCATCCATCGGTACTCTAGCGCGACGTGCGGACAAAACTAGTTGTCGTCATCGCGATGCGTGCGAGCAAGGAGGTACAGCAGCTGGAGCACGCTGGAGAGCGCCGCCGCCACGTAGGTGAGCGCCGCGGCGGTCAGCACCTTGCGGGCGCCGCGCACATTCACCTCGCTCATACCCGAGCCCTCGATATAGGCCACGGCACGGCGGCTCGCGTCGATCTCGACGGGCAACGTGACAAGCTGGAACACCACGGAGAACGCGAACATGGCGATGGCAAGCGACGTCAGACCGGCCATATCCATCATGAAGCCGAACAGGAACACGATGGTCCAGATGTTCTGGGTGAAGTTGACGATGGGCACGAGGGCGTGACGCACCCTCATCATGAAATAGCCGCTCTCCCGCTGGGCCGCATGGCCCGCCTCATGACAGGCGACCGCCACGCTGGCGACCGATCCGCCGCTGAGATTCTCCCGCGAGAGATAGAGGTTGTTGTCGCGCGGGTCGTAGTGGTCGCTCAAATGGCCGGGGGTCCCGAGAATTCCCACGCGGGCGCAACCGGATGCGTCGAGCATGCGGCGAGCGACCTGCTCACCGGTCTCCCCATCCGAGGGAACGCGGGACCAACGCCGGTACGTGGAGTCGACATAGCTCTGCGCCATGAGCCCGACGACCGTCGTGACCAGCACGATGATCAGATAAAACGGGTCGTAGCCATAGCCGAAATAGCCGTAATGGGGCATGGGGATCCTTTCAGATGCAGTGTGCACATGTGGGTCCTTGTACCCAAAAGAGCGCCCCGACCTTTCAGATCGGGGCGCTTTCGCACAGATGCGACGCGCAGGCTTAGAAGTCCACGGCTCCCTCACCGGCCATCCACTCGGCCTGGAACTCGGCGTATCGGCCGTCGATGATGGCCCGACGCGCACGGCGCATGAGATCGAGCAGGAAGTAGATGTTGTGCTGCGACAGCAAGATCCCGCCGAGCATCTCCTTCTGCGTGACCATATGGCGGATGAGCGCACGGCTGTAGCCGCCGGTGCACACCGGGCAGGTGCATTTCTCATCGATGGGGCGCGGGTCCTTGGCGAACTTGGCGTTCTTGAGGTTCATGCGACCGGAGCTCGAGAAGGCGGTGCCCATACGGCCGGTGCGGGTGGGCAGCACGCAGTCGAACATGTCCACGCCGCAGCCGACACCGCGCACGAGCGTGGTGGGATTGCCCACGCCCATGAGATATCGGGGCTTTAGGCGCGGCATGTACTCGGACACGAGCGGCGCGAGGGTTTCGAACATGACCTCGTGGGGTTCGCCCACCGAGTAACCGCCGATGCCGTAACCGGGAAAGTCGCCGATCTCCTCGAGGTGCTTGAGGGAGCGTAGGCGCAGGTCCAAATGCATGCCTCCCTGCACGATGCCGAACAGCGCCTGGTCGTCGCGGGCATGGGCCTTGTAGCAGCGCTCGGCCCACATGCTTGAGAGCTCGACGGCGCGTTCCACGAACTTGCGCGTGGCGGGGTAACCCGGGCATTGGTCGAGCTGCATGCAGATGTCGCTGCCGAGCTTCATGGCGATCTCCATGTTGTCCTCGGGCGTCCAGAACACATGGCTGCCATCGTAATCGGTGGCGATGAAACGCACGCCCTCGTCGGTGAGCTTGACCGCGTCGGAATGGGAGAAGATCTGAAAACCGCCCGAATCCGTGAGGATCGGACCGTGCCAATTCATGAAATCGTGCAGGCCGCCGAGTTCGGCCACCGTGTCGGCACCCGGGCGCATGGCGAGATGATAGGTGTTGGCGAGCACGATCTGGGCGCCGAGGTCCTTCACGGTCTCGGTGGGGATGCCCTTGACGTTGGCCTTGGTGCCCACGGGCATGAAGATCGGGGTCTCGATATCGCCGTGCGGCGTATGGAGGATGCCGGCGCGCGCATGCGTCTTGGGATCCTCGGCGACGATCTCGTATTTGAACAGGGATTGGTCCATGAAACGGCTCCTCGATTGTCCGGCGCAGCAGGGGCCATGCGGTGGCAGGCCCCCGTCGCGCCGCGTGTTTTCAGCCGTTTATTGTACTATCGCGCACCGCGCACCGCGCCATTCAACGGGAAATGAGCTGGAATCCCACCTGGAGCACAACGCCGACGGCCCAAAGCGATGCCGGCGAAATCGAGTCGCCCCCCTACTTGGCACCGGGCAAACCGTCACCCGCACCGCGATAAGGACGTTTGAGGGCAAGCAACCGGTCGCGCACTTCCTCGCACTGGGATATTGCCCGGGCGACGCGTTCACGCGATTCGGCGATGCGCTGCTGGACCATGGCGTCCATGAAAACGTTGTCGAACAGCCAATCGGCGGTGAGCAGGAACCCCCCGACGTCGGGACCGATGCCCGAGAACCCCCGGACGTCCCTCAGCTCATCCGCCAGGCGGGAAAGCGCGCGCTGAGCCGCGTCGAGATGCTCCTGCGCGGTCTGCATCCTGCCGTGCTTGAACGCGGAGATCCAAAACCCTCCACCGAACATGTCGAGAAGGCCCCAGTTCCGCGCGCTCTTGAGGTCTCGCGCTGCGGCGGCGAGGCAATCCAGCGCGTCCTCGACGGCCGCGAGCGCCTCATCGATCTCGATCTCCCTCTGAGCCATATCGCCCCCTTTTTCCGCCTGCGTCACTTCCGCGTGATTCTACCGTTAAAAGCGCATGGAGACCACCGTGCAACCGCGGTGGGAGAAGCCCTATCATAGATGGACGAATCGGACGATCACGGGGAGGCGCGCCATGTGCGACCAGGATGAATTGCAAGACCAGCCGGCAAGTGCCGACGCAGCCGAACCCCTTGCCAAGACTTCCGGCGCTGTCGAAGGTGCCGAGGGCGAGCCATCGGGGCAGATCCCGGCATTCCTCGCCCAAAACCCGATGGCGGCCACCCACGAGGCCGGCGCCCCCAATGAACCGGCAGATGAAAACGAGCTGGACACCACGGACGCCGATGACGGCAAGCTCCGGATCAGCGGCCCCGGCGAGGCCGAAGACACGGGGGCCGTCGGGTCTTCCGGCCCCTCCGGCCTGTTCTCCGAGGGCGTTGCGAGCATGAAGGCCATGAGCAATGCGCGGCGCGCGCATGCCGAGGCCCGCGACGAACTCGAACGACTTCAGAACACCATCGCCGCGCGCGAGAGCGAACTCGCGCATCGCCGCGACGTCGAGTCGAACTACGATGCGATCATCGAGCGGGAGCGTGCGCGCAAGCGCGACGCCGAACAGGCGGCCGAAGACTTGAAGGCCGAGCGCGATTCGACGGCCGAGCGAGTAAGCCGGCTCAAGCGCGAGCTCGAGCAGATGCGCGAGGAGGACACGACCACGGAGAAGCGCCTCAAGGTCACCCTCGACGCCGCAACCGACAAAGAGCGGTCCGCGCGCGAGGCCGGACGCCGTCTCCAAAACCGCCTCGACGACGCGAAGAGCGACCTCGAACGCCTCAACGAGGAACGACGAGCCAGCCTTATCGCATCCGAGCAGGCCATTGCCAGCGCAGAGAAGCGCCTCGAAACCCTCAATACCGAATACGCCGAGCTCCAGCGCAACCCCTCCGCCAACTCCGCAGGATACTCGGTCAGGACGCGCGAACTCGAATTCGAGATCTCCGATGCCGCCGCGGCGCTTCGCAGCGCCCGGGAGGATCTGCCGCAGACCGACCGAGAAACGCAACGCGCCATCGACGAGGCGCTCGCCGCCGTCGCGGCCGCGCAAAAGCCCATCGCCGCCGCAAAGGCCGTTTTCGATGAGGCGGCGGATGCATCCGACAAGGCCCGCGACGCCTATGGCGAGGCGAAAGAGGCCGCCGAATCACGTCAAAAGGAGCTGCGGAAGCGAATCGGGGATGAGGAGAAGGCCCTCAAGTCGCAAGATCGCTCCATAACGGACAAGCTCGAAGAGGCGAGGGCGGCGCAGGCCGTCATGGACGAGGCCGAGGGCGTCATCGCCCACCCGGAGGTGACCGAGGCGATCGCCCACGCCCTCGAGGCCGATCGGGCCGAGCACGGCGACCGCGTGTCCGAAGTCGAGCAGCTCGCAAACACCGAACGCGACGTGCGAGAGCAAACGCGCGCCTCGCGCATCCGATTCATCGCCGCGGTCGCGGGGATAGCGCTGCTGGGCATCTTGGCGATCTGGATGCTCCTGTAGCACTGGCCTGCACATCGGATGAGGGGCCGCCCGCCCACGCGGACGACCCCTCGTTGAACGTACTTTTCCCTCTGCACCCCGCATTGACAAAGGCGGCGGCACCGCCTCTCGCGGTACCGCCGCCTCTTTCACTTTCTACGGTGGACTCGCCCACTTTCCCTTACCGAGAGAACGGGACCATTCGATTCATCGAGCCCGCCGATGCGTTTCCTCTTCGATCGTCCTACCAACCAACCGGTGGAACAAAGAACGGCGCGTGCGCCGGCATCTTGCATCTACCCGATCTCGGTATCGCAGGCGGCGGGCCCGAAAGCTGCTATATCTTCAAAACCCATCGGACACACCTCCCGTCTCGGTCGCGGTGACGTTGCGACTCTTTTTGGTACACCCTGTCTATGCCCCAGACGCCAGTGGTCTTACATATCGAATGCCAATATCCCGTGAACGGTACGATAGCGCCGGCAAATGGCGCTGGAACCTTACTCGATGAGCATTGCATCGCCAAAACTGAAGAAACGATACCTCTCGCGCACGGCCTCCTCATATGCATCGATGATCTGGTCGCGCGTGGCGAGGGCCGAGACGAGCATCATGAGCGTGGAACGCGGCACGTGGAAGTTCGTGATGAGCGCGTCGACCACATGGAAGGTCGAGCCCGGCATGAGGTACAGATTGGTGGTGGCGTCTTCACGCACGGTGATATCGCCCTCGCCGCGCACGTCCGCGCCGTCCTCGCGCCCCTCGAAGCCTCGCGCCGTGACCGCGGGGTCACTCGCCGGGGCCGCGGCGTCCCACGCGCTCTCGAGGGATCGCACGGCGGTCGTGCCCACCGCGATCACGCGATGACCGGCGGCCTTGGTCGCGTGCACGGCCTCCACGACCTCGACCGGCACATGGTAGCGCTCGGTGTGCATGACATGCTCGGTGGGGTCGTCCTCCTCCACCAGGCGGAAGGTGTCGATACCCACCTCGAGCTCGACCGTCGCCCAGCCGCAACCCTTCTCCTTGATGCGCTGGATGAGCTCCGGGGTGAAGTGCAGACCGGCGGTCGGGGCCGCGGCCGAGTGCTCCTCGCTCATAGCGTACACGGTCTGGTATTTCTCCGGGTCCCCCTCGTAGCCGGTGATATAGGGCGGCAGCGGGACATGGCCCGCGGCGTGGATGGACTCGTCGAGCGTGCGCGGCGCGCCGTCCTCGTCCTCGCCCACGGGCTCGAAGCGCACGAGGCGACCGCCCTTCGAATCATCGATGAAATCAAGGATCTCGGCGGTGAGCACGATGGGCGCGCCCTCCGGCGCGAGCAGGCCGCCGGCGCGGTACTCGACGACGTTGCCCGGCTTGAGGCGCTTGCCGGGGTTCACCAGGCACTCCCACACATGCCCGAGAGGATCGACGTCCTCGCGGCGGCGGAGCAGCAGCGTCTCGGCCACGCCGCCCGTCGGCTTCCTGCCGATGAGGCGGGCGGGCATGACGCGCGTCTGGTTGGCGACCAGCAGGTCACCGGGCTCAAGGTAATCGACGATATCGTGAAAATGGCGGTGCTCGACGGAGCCGCCGTGCTCGAGCGCGACCGCATCCGCGGCGCGGGTGGGACCGCCCTCGAGCTCGCGGTTCACGACCAGGAGGCGACAGGAGTCGCGTGGCTCGGCGGGGGCCTGGGCGATCAGCTCGTCGGGCAGGTTGTAATCAAAATCATCGGTGCGCATGGCGCCACCTTTCACTTGAGAGTTCGACAGCCGTCCATGATAGCGCAGGCTCGGTTGGGCATCAGCCCTTGAGGGCGGCTCGGCGGGCCTTCTCCGCCTTGCGCTCATCGCGCATGCGCGCGCGATCGAGCGCCGCCTCGGCGGCCGAAAAGCGGCAGCCGCAGTAATTCTGGCGATACATGCCGAGCTCGCGCGAGCGCACGGTCGCCTGCGGGTACCACGGGCGGAAATCTCGAATGACCGGGGTCAGCCCACGAGCCGACGCGAGCTTTTCCAATACGTCGTTGCAGGTATCGAACAGCTGGTATGGAGAGACTGCGAGCGTCGTGGCGATATGCGAGAACCCCTCGCGCTCCGCGACGCGACAGGCCTCGGCGAGGCGCAAGGCGTAGCACGTGCGGCAGCGGCGCTCTCGATCCGCGCCGAACCGGGCCACCGACGCATCCCAGCGCCCACGGTCGTCTGCCGCCTCGATCAGGCGGATGCCGTTATCGGAGCTCCAACGGCGAAGCTCCCCCAGGCGCTTATCATGCTCTGACACGGGCTGGATGTTCGGATTGGTCCAACATATCGTGGGCTCGAAACCCTCCTCCACGAGCAAACGCACCGGCTCGAGCGAGCAGGGCGCGCAGCACGCATGCAACAGCAACGGGGTCATGGACGCCTCCCTCCCTCGACGGCGCTGAAACCAGATGCCCCCCGACCGGGCCCCGCATGACGGGGCGCATGCGCCGAACCGAGCTCGGAGGGGGCATCCGCCTCCCCCGTCATGGGCGCCACGCGGGCTTCGGAGGGGGAGCCGTGGGGCCGACGGCGGCGACCGGCGTCGTAGAAGGAGACACCCCATGCGGTGTCCTCGCAATAGGCGATGGTCGGGTCGGAGCGAATGGCGCGCACATACCCCCAATCCCCCGTGCACCCGGAGAGATGGGCGGTCGCGACGACGATGGTCCACAACGGCCACCGGAAGCCGATGCCGAGCACGATGGCCAGCAGCGTCACGATGAGGGAGGGCGCCAACGCGATGACGAGGTACGCATCGCGCGGATACACCACCCCGTCGGCACTCGCGTAAATCATGCCCATCTCGAGATTCGAGCCGAACGCGACCCGAGCACCCGGAGGCGCGTAATATCTGAAAAACATCGCGTGCACGAGCTCGTGGATGGCGAACATGGCGGGAATGGCGACGGCAAGGGAGATCCACCAGCGGATGTCGACGCCGCGCCCGCCGCCCTCGACACCCATGAGGCGATCTCCCAGCGAGCCCAGGACGGCCCCGAGCTCGAAGGGGGTCACCGGGGCATCGAGGAACTCGCGCAGGGCCGTCATGGCGAGCGCCCATAGAATCGCGGCGAGGACCCCGGCCGCCAGCACCGCGGCCGACATGGCCCGCATGCGCGCCAGGAAGTCCCCATCCTCGAAAACGTGTATGTCGGCTATTTTCCTCATGCGACCAAGTGTAGCGTCTCGCACGGACACCTGTGCGATAATGTGGGATTACTTCGGACAAAGATCGAGACGGTGCGGCGCGCCCGGACGTGGCGCCGCACCGTCTCATTCACCACGAAACCCGGAAGAAGGACGCACATGACCGCACACCTCACTCCCGCCGACCGCCCCTCCTGGCCGCGTCGGGCCGTCGTCACCGCCGGCATGCCCTACGGCAACAAGGGCCTGCACTTCGGCCACGTGGGAGGCGTCTTCGTCCCGGCGGACTTCTATGCGCGCTTTCTACGCGACCGCCTGGGCCGCGAGAACGTGATCTTCGTCTCCGGCACCGACTGCTACGGCTCTCCCATCATGGAGGGCTTCCGCAAGCGCCGCGAGGCCGACGGCCAGGCCGAGAGCATCTCCGATTACGTGCGCGGGAACCACGACAGCCAAGAGACCGACCTCGCCAGCTTCGGCGTGTCCTGCGACCTGTACGCCGGCAGCGCGCTCGAACCCTCCGTGCACATCCACGAGCGCATGACCGCCGAAGTCGTCGAGCGCCTGCATGAGCGGGGAAAGCTCACCAAGATGAGCACCAAGCAATTCTACGACCCGGTCGCCGGGCAGTTCCTGAACGGCCGCCAGGTCCTCGGCCGCTGCCCCATCCAGGGCTGCAAGTCCGAGAAAGCCTACGCCGACGAATGCGACCTCGGCCACCAGTTCGAGCCCGAGGAGCTCATCGCCCCCAAGAGCGCCCTCACCGGCGAGACGCCCGAGCTCGTGCCGGTGGACAACCTGTACTTCGACCTGCCCTCCTATACCGAGTTCATGCGCGGGCACACCGAGCGCCTGGCCGCCGATCCCACCGTGCGGTCCGTGGTGTCCAAGACCATGCAGGAGTGGCTCGACGCCCCGCGCCTGTTCATCCAGGTGAAATTCCGCGACGAATTCGAGGCCGTCCGCCCCGAGCTGCCCACGCACGAGCTCATCGAGGCCGAGGGCAATAAGGGCTCCTTCACGGTGGTCTTCCCCACCTGGCGCGAGCGCGACGAGGCCCATGAGGTCCTCAACCGAGCCGGCGTGCGCTTCCGCTCCGGCAAGGCGCTCGTGCCGTTCCGCATCTCGGGCAACGTCGAGTGGGGCGTGCCCCTGCCCGAAGTGGAAGGCTGCCGCGACCTCACGGCCTGGGTCTGGCCCGAGAGCCTGTGGGCGCCCATCAGCTTCACCCGCGCCGTGCTCGCACGCGATGCCGCCAAGCTCGAGGCCGCGGGCACGCCCGCATCCGAGCTCGTCGAGTGCGCCGTCGAGGATGCCGGGCTCGTTCATGACGCCCCGGCCATGATCATGGACGAGCCTGGCTACACGCACGCCAGCCTCGACTGGCGCGATTGGTGGGCGAATGAGGACGCGCGCGTCTACCAGTTCATCGGTCAGGACAACATCTACTTCTACTGCATCGCGCAATCCGGTATGTGGGAGGCGCTCGACTGGAACATGCGGCAGTCCTGCGTGGCCGCCAATTACCACATCCTGTACATGGGCAAGAAGGCGAGTTCCAGCTCTCAAACTCCCCCGCCGCTGGCGCATGAGATGCTCGAGCACTACACCGCCGAGCAACTGCGCGCGCACTGGCTGTCGCTCGGCCTGGGCGAAAAGCCCGTCAGCTTCTCCCCGAAAGCCTTCGACCTGCGCGAGACCGGCAAGGACAAAGACGGCAACCCCGTCCTCGCCCGCGACGACAAACGCGTGATCGACCCCGCCCTCAAGGAGGGAGCGCTGCTCACCGGGGTCTTCAACCGCCTGGCCCGCTCGGCCTTCTACGGCGTGGCCGTCAAAGAGGGAGACGAGGCCGCCTATCGCAGCGGTTGCATCCCCGCGGGCGAACCGTCCGAGGGTGCGCGCGAGGCCGCCGAGCAGGCCGCCATCGAATTCGAACGGGCGATGCACGCCTTCGAGCTTCACCACGCCCTCGGCGTGTGCGACGAGTTCCTGCGCGCCGCGAACAAGCGTTGGAGCGATGCCTCCAAGGCCGCCAAAAACGCCGATGCCGCCGAGTCGGACGCCGCCATGACGCAGGCCCTCGTCGATGCGTTCCACGAGCTGCGCATCGCCACCGTCCTCATGCACGGCATCGTGCCCACGGGCTGCGAGCTGATCTGCGAGCACTTCGCCATCGACCCCGTCGCCTTCTTCTCGTGGGACAACATCTTCAAGTCGAATGACGAGCTTTTGGCCGACCTGGGAGAACAGCCCGGCACGCATGCCGTCGAGGCGCTGCCGCCGCGCTTCGATTTCTTCGAGAAGCACCCGTCGCAGTTGTAGCTGGCGACCCGGGAGAGGGCCCCGGGCCGCCGCGGTGAGACGCTCGCGGGCCCCTCTCAGGGCCATGGTTGATTGAATGAAAGGGGATTTGCCCATGAACGTCGTCGTTCGCCAAACCGCCGCCGCCGATGTCGAGGCAGCCGGGGGCTGTCTCATGGACGGGAAGCGTGCCTTGGCGTCGCTGGGCATCCCCCAGTGGCTGGGCGACTATCCCAACCATCGCGACATCGAGGCCGACATGGCGGAAGGCGCGTCGTACGTCGCCGTGGACGAAGCCGGAACCGTGCTCGCCGTCATGGCGCTTTCCTTCTCAGGAGAGGAGACCTACGACCGGATCGATGGAACCTGGCTCACCGAATCAACCAGCACCGCGCCGCGCTACGCCGTCATCCACCGCTGCGCGATCAGCGCCGACGCCGCCCGGCGCGGCATCATGACCGCCATGTTCCGCGAGGGCGAGCGCATCGCACGCGAGCGGGGAGCCCAGAGCATCCGCGTCGACACCCACGAGCGCAATACGCCCGTCCAGGGCCTGGTGGCCAAACTCGGCTACACCCGCTGCGGGACCATCACACTTCCCTATCCCGACGAAGTCGACCCATCGCGCATCGCGTTCGAGAAGGTCCTCTAATCCATGGCGCGCCCGGGCGTTCAAAAGCACCTCGATATCGCCGAGCTCCTTCGCTGCCCCCTATGCGGTTCGCGCATGCGGGCACGCGAATCATCGGTCGCCTGTAAAGGCGGTCATGATTTCACCATCTCGGCAAAGGGTTTTTTGAACTTCATCCCGCATCAGAAACCCCTCAAGGGCTACGACGAGACGTTCTTCGCGAGCCGCCAGCGCATCATGGCGCATAGATACTATCGCGAAGTTCATGAGGCCGTTACCGCCTCCCTGGGAGAGCTCGAAAACACGGCCACCATCATCGACGCCGGTTGCGGTGAGGGGTCGTACGCCAAAGACGCGGTGGGCGCGCTCCCCCACTCGACCGTCTTGGGCCTCGACATCGCCAAGGACGCGATCCGCGTCGCCGCGCGCGGCGGGGGTCCGGTGCGTTGGCTTGTGGCGGACCTCGCCAACATCCCACTCGCCGATTCCACGGTCGACGCGGCCCTCAACGTGTTCACGCCCGCCAACTACGACGAGTTCAAACGCGTCCTCAAACCGGGCGGCCTGCTCATCAAGGTCATTCCCGCCCCGCGCCACATGCATGAACTGCGCGAGCTCGCAGGCGGGCAGCTGTCCGAGGCCGATTTCGTCGACCACGGCGTCTGCGCGCACCTGATGCGCCACATGCACGTCGTGAGCCGAACCCGCGTGACTCAAACCTCTCCCGTCCAAGCGCAAGACGCACTCGACCTGGTGCGCATGAGCCCCGTGGCCTTCAGCGTCGAGGAGCGCGTCCTCGACCTCGCATCACTGACGGACATCACCGTCGACGCCGAGGTCATCTGCGCGCGCTTCTCAAGGTCCTAGGGTCACATCGAACCCACGGGTCCCAAGCACAAGAGATCGAAGGCCACTCGAAGATCGCCGCCACGGGCCGATGAAAGCTCACCTACCACCGTGGCCGTTGCGCCAGATCTCGCGTCCGAGGCCGAGGGCGAGAAAGAGCGCGCTCGCATAGCCCAAGAAGCCGATGACGGGGATGCCGAAGATGACCGGTTCGATCTTGGCGTAATACACGACGGACGAGCCGATGAAGAGACCGGCGATGACGATCGCCATCGACAAACGATCCACGATGCCGCCGAAATGACGAAGCACCTGCTCGCTGCCGAGCACCTGCATGTTCATCTTGAGTTGGCCGCGCGTGAGCATCCTTGAAGCCAGGCCGAGCTGCTCGGCCATCTCCAGATGGCCCTTGAGCGCGCGGTACGACGCGTGCGTCAACTCATCGGCGGCCTCGCGGGCACGGCGGTACGGGCTCTTCTCGTGCTTGATGTGCTCGGTGATGATCTCGATCATGTTGACGTCGGGCATGTACTCGGTGAGCAGACCCTCGAGCGTCACCATACCGCGGGCGAACATCGTCACCACGCTGGGCAACTCGACGTCGTTCTTGCGCGCCAGGCTGATGAGGGAGGTCAGGAACTCGCCGATGTCGAGGTCTTTTAAATCCAGACCGGCGAAGTCGGCGATGATGAAATCGAGGTCGGTGAGGAACGTGGAGTGGTCGAGTTCGGCGGAATCTCCCCGGGTAACGGCGAAGCGCATGAGCGAGTCCTTGAGCTTGGGGACATCGCCCGTCGCGACCGCGTAAATCATGTCCTTGACAATCCCACGGTCATGGCCGGACATGCGGCCCACCATGCCCATATCGATGAAATAGACGACGCCATCTCGCACGATGATGTTCCCCGCGTGCGGATCGGCGTGGAAGAAGCCGTCTTGGAGCACCTGGGTCGCGTAGTCGTCGACGATGGAGGACCCGACCTCCTCGAGGTCGTAACCGGCCTCCTCCAGCCGGTCGGGGTCCGCGATCGAGATACCGTCGACGTAGTCCATGACCACGATGTGCTCGGTGCAGTAGGCCAGATACGAGCGCGGACAGGAAATCGCCCCATCGCCCTCGTGCAACCGATGGAATTCGTCGAGGTTGCGAGCCTCCATGAGGAAGTTCGTCTCCTCGCGAAACGACTGCCAAAGCTCCTCGACCACACCCTTGAGGTCGACGAACTGGTCGGTTTTCACAAAATGCGAAGCCCGGGCGACGATGGAGCGCATGATGTCGATGTCCTGAGCCATGACCTGCTGGGCGCCGGGGCGCTGTACTTTGATGGCCACGTCCTCGCCCGTGAGCAACGTGGCTCGGTGCACCTGCGCGAGCGAGGCGCTCCCCAGGGGTCTGCGATCGATATGCGAGAAAATCTCGCCGAGGGGCCGACCGTATTCGGCGACCAGGCAATCGTTCACCACGGCGAACGGGACGGGTTCCACGTTCGAGCGAAGACGACGCAACTCGTCGCAGTACTCCTGCGGCAAGATCTCGGAACGGTTGGCGAGGATCTGCCCCATCTTGACGAACATGGGGCCCAGATCCTCGAGCATGCGCCGCAACCGACGCGGTGTGAGATTGTGCCACGCCTCGTACTTGCGCACGATCGACAAGATCTCCGCGATGCGCTGGCGGCGACCGCGCGAGGTGAGCTTGACCTCCTCGGAGGGAGCCATGGCCTCCGGCTCCTCCGGGAAGGCGTCGACCGCACGCGGCATGCGCCATGAGGAGCGCAGCGCCTCCTCGACCCCCTCGAGGTTGACCGTGTCCTCCGGACTCAACGGTTTACGGGCGGCATTCACCCCATCGTGCGCGCCCGTCGTCGCGGCGCGCTTGTCCTCAGCATCGATTGTCATGTGCAGCTACTCGTCCGCCTGACCATCCTCGGCAGACTCGTCGTCGACGACCACGGCCTCCTCGACCTCTACGGTCACCGTGCCATCGTCGACGGAGTCGACCAAGTCGCGCACATGCGCCATGAACGCGACACGCTCCGACTTGGTCAACAGGCGCACGCGGGCGAGGATGAGTTCGTCGAGGATGCGCTCGGCGGCGGTGGCCCCATGCTCGCCCAGGCGCTCGGTCACCTCGGAGAACGTACCGCCGGCATCCATGAAGATATCGGACATGGAGCGCGCGAAAGCGGACGAGCGGTTGTCGTGACGCGCCTGTTCCCCGCGATCGTTGAGGTCCCGCAGAACCTCCTCGCCACGAGCGTTCAACCCGTCGAAAAACTCCTTGCCCTTCTCCGCGGTAACCGCCGCGGCGCCAAAGCCGACGTTGACCATACCGTTGACGAGCTCTTCGAATTTCATGGCCATGACAGCCTCCCAGACATTCACGGCGCGCCCATTGCGCGCGCTCCCACACACAACCCTTGTACCCATCGCCGCGCCTGAAAAGCCGACGGCGACGAACGGTTTTGCAACCTCGCCGCCGTCGCGATGGATATCGGGATGGATTGAACTTACCGCTCGTTGTCAGACATCGCGAAGCCGTTCCTCATCGCGCAGCTCGTGATGTAGAGCACCTGACCGAGCAGCTTGTCAGTTGCGACCTTGACATCGGCGCACAAGGCGTCGTTCGCCTCGGCGAGCAGGGCGGGAATCTGAGAATCGGCAAGATCGGCAGCGGCCTTATCCGTCTCACGCAGCATCTTGTGCCCGAGCGAACCGATCTTCTCCTGATAGGACTCGATCTTCGCAGAGGTCTCGTTGAAACGGGCGTCGGCGAGGGCGGCGATGACGCGATTGGCCCAATAGAAGTTCTCGGTCGTCACGCGCTCGGTGGTATCGGACAGATACGCGGGCATCTCGTCGACGTTCGCGTAAAGCGCGACCAGGGAGTTGAATGCGTTCGAACCAAAGGCCATCCACTGGATGCACTGAAGCGGCTCGGGCACGTACGGGCGGATCTGCAAGACGGCGAGCTGGCTGTTGCGGTTGATGCCGATGGGACGGTACGCGTTGCGCGAGGCATGCGTGCCCTTGTTGCCGTAACAATCGTACGCGGTCCCCTGATAGTGCGAGGACAAGACGTACTTCACATCCTCGATCGTCACCTTGCGCTCGGGCACGCGGCTCCAGGGGATGTCGTCGGACTCGGGCGTGAACGCGGCATCCGGGCCCTCCCAGCCGTCGTGCGGGTTCAGGCAGCGCTGGATATACCAGGCGCGCGGGGTGTTGTAGACATGGTCGGAATCGGAATGAGAGCCAAAGGCCTCACGCGGGTTGAAGATCTCACCCGAGCGCATGCCCTCGCGGACATCCGCGATCAGATCAACGAGGTCTGCGAGATACTCCTCGTACGCATCGGCCTCATCGCCCTCAAGGCCGTCGAGATCGTCCGTGAAGTACTCCTCATCCAAGATGTCCTCGGGTTCGAGACGATTCGCATTGGTGAGGTTGAGGTGGTTCTCGGCCATCCATTCGCGCAGGTCGGGACTTGCCATATGCTCGACTTGCTCGCCCTCGGCGTCAAGAAGGTCGAAGTAGTCGATGCCGAGCTGGTTGGGCATGGTCACGTAGGCGTCGTCGGGCACGCGTTTGGCTATCCAGTGATGGCCGCCGATCGTCTCGAGCCACCAGATCTCATCGGCATCGGAAAACGCGATGCCGTTCATCTCATAGGTGCCATACTGCTCGAGAAGGGCACCCAGGCGCTGGACGCCCTCGCGGGCCGAATGGATATAGGGCAAAACGACGGTGACGAAGTCCTCCTCACTCAGGCCGCCGGGTACCTCGGGCGCATAGTCGGGATCGCCGGGCTCACCGTGGCCCGGAATGTACTCGACAAGCGGATCGGCACCGAGGACGCGCTCATTCGAGGTGATGGTCTCGGTGGCGCTCATGCCGACGTTCGCCTCGTTAAAACCGGCGGCGGCCCACACGCCATGGCCCTGAATGGCATCGGGAACGCTGGAATAGCGCATGGGGTTGTCCGGGAGCTCGAAACTCAAATGGGAGAGCACGCTCGTATAGGTGCGCGGCTGGTCCTCGGGGTGGACCACCATCATCTTTTGGGGCTCGAACTTGCCATTGGGCGAATCCTCATTGCGGGCGACGATGGTCGACCCATCGTAGCTCGCGTGCTTGCCGACCAAGATCGTGGTGCATGCCATGAATCCTCCTTGGAGTCTGTGCGGTCACTGGCCACAGTGTACCCATGGGGGCACGAGGCTACGCTGAGGAACTGACGAGTGGTATGACGAAGCCCCCATCATGGGCGTTGCCGAGACGTCCATGATGGGGGCTCGATGAGGGGGCCGGGTGACACGCTGCGGGAGGAAACCCGGGCAAAGGCGCTATGCGCGCATGGCCGCCTCGGGATGCTGGAGCTCGGCCGCCAGGCACACGTTGCTCATGAGCATGGCGCGCGTCATGGGACCGACGCCGCCCGGCACCGGTGTGATGGAGCCCGCGACCAGTTCGGCAGATGCGAAGTCGACGTCACCGCAAAGCTTGCCGTTCTCGTCGCGATCCATGCCGACATCGATGACGGCGGCTCCCGGTTTGATCCAGGGACCCTTGACCATCTTGGGGATGCCGCACGCGACCACGAGGATATCGGCGCTCTGGCAAATCCGGGCGAGCTCGCACGGATCGGTATGGGAATGCGCGACCGAAATCGTGGCGTTGCGCGCAAGCAGCATCAGCGACATGGGCTTGCCAACGATGGACGAGCGCCCCACGATCACCGCGTTCTTACCCGCCGGGTCGATACCGTAAGCGTCGAGCATCTCCATGATGCCGGCGGGCGTGCAAGGGCGAAGCCCCGGAAGCCCACGGACGAGCTTGCCCAGATTCTCCGGGTGAAAGCCATCGACGTCCTTCTTGGGATCGATGGCGGCGACGACCTGCTCGGCATCGAGATGAGCCGGCAAGGGCATCTGCACCAAGATGCCGGCGATGGAGGGGTCGACGTTCAACCGCTCGATGAGCGCCATGAGCTCATCCTGGGTCGTGTCCCCAGAGAGTTTGAAATCCCGCGACGGGATGCCGCACTCCTCGCAGTCGCGCAGCTTGGCGCGAACATATGTGGCCGAACCCTGGTCGTCGCCAACCAGCACGACCGCCAGGCCGCACGGGATATCTTGCGCCATCAGGCGAGCGGCGCGCTCGGCGGCGCGGCCGCGAACCTCGGCAGCGAGTTTCTTACCGTCGATAATCGTAGCCATACCGGTCCTTAAAACAAGCCCGTGATGACGCCATTGTCATCGACATCGATGTTCTCGGCCGCGGGAACCTTGGGAAGGCCCGGCATCGTGAGCACGTTGCCCGTGAGGGCGACGACGAAATGGGCGCCGGCGCTCACCTTGAGCTCGCGCACGGTGATGCGGAAGTGCTCGGGCGCACCGAGCGCACTCGCCTGGTCGGAGAAGGAGTACTGGGTCTTGGCGACGCACACTGGCAGGTTGCCGAAGCCGTTGGCGCGCAGCTCCGCGAGTTGGCGCTTGGCCGCCGGGGCGAAGTCGACGCCGTCGGCGTGATAGACCTTGGTGGCGATCGCATCGAGGGCATCGGCCACATCCGTGCCGTCCTCATAGGCGAACTTGAACTCGTGGGGCTCCTCGATAAGGCGCATGACCTCATCCGCCAAATCGAGAGCGCCCTCGCCACCCTTGGCCCAGACCTCGGACAGGCGGACGTTCACGCCGACCTTCTCGCACTCTGCCGCAATGAGATCGAGCTCGGCCTCGGTATCGGTCGGGAAGCGATTGATCGCGACGACGCAGGGCAGGCCGAAGACGCTCTGGATGTTCTCGACATGGCGGAGCAGGTTGGGCATACCCGCCTTGAGGGCCTCGAGGTTCTCGGCGTCGAGCTCGGTCTTGGCCGCACCGCCGTTGTACTTGAGGGCGCGTGCGGTGGCGACCACCACGACGGCGCTCGGGCGGATCCCGGTCATACGGCACTTGATGTCGAGGAACTTCTCGGCTCCGAGGTCGGCACCGAAGCCGGCCTCGGTAATGGCGACGTCACCGAAGCGCATGGCCATCCTCGTGGCCATGACGGAGTTGCAGCCGTGCGCGATGTTGGCGAACGGGCCGCCGTGCACGAACGCGGGCGTGTGCTCGAGCGTCTGCACGAGATTGGGCTTGAGCGCGTCCTTCAGCAGGGCCGCCATGGCGCCCTGGGCCTTGAGCTGGCTTGCGCGGACGGGTTCACCGTCATAGGTGTAGCCGACCACGATCTCGCCGAGACGCTGCTTGAGGTCGGAGATGGAGGTGGACAGGCACAGGATCGCCATGACCTCGGATGCGACGGTGATGTCGAATCCATCCTCGCGCGGTACGCCCTGGGCCTTGCCGCCGATACCGTCGATGACGTGGCGGAGCTGGCGGTCGTTCATATCGACGACGCGCTTCCAGGTGATGCGCTTGACGTCGATGCCGAGTGCGTTTCCCTGCTGGATGTGATTGTCCAACATGGCTGCGAGCAGATTGTTGGCGGCGCCGATGGCGTGGAAGTCGCCGGTGAAATGGAGGTTGATGTCCTCCATGGGAACGACCTGGGCATACCCGCCGCCGGCAGCGCCCCCCTTGACGCCGAAGACCGGACCGAGCGAGGGCTCGCGCAGGGCGACCGCGCTCTTGACGCCGCGACGACGCAGCGCATCGGCCAATCCGATGGTCGTCGTGGTCTTGCCCTCGCCAGCGGGCGTGGGGTTGATGGCCGTGACGAGAACAAGCTTGGCCTCGTGGTCACTCGGCTCGTTGAGCAGCGAGTAATCCACTTTCGCCTTGTCGAAACCGTACGGGATAAGGTGCTTGGGATCGACGCCGGCTGCCTCAGCGACCCGCTGAATCGGCAACGGCGCAACAGAGTGGGCGATTTCGATATCAGTCGGCATGAAGGGTCCCTTCTCTTCAATCATGTGACGCGTTCAGGATAGCACGGCCCATCGTGAACCACGTGCTTTACAACCCGGGGGCCTCGACTCCCAAATGCTCGAACGCCGCAGGCGTCGCCATGCGCCCCTGCGGAGTGCGGACGATCAGGCCGCATTGCAGTAGATAGGGCTCGTAGACGTCCTCGAGCGTGTTGGCGTCCTCACCCGTCGCGCTCGCAAGGGTCGACAGGCCGACGGCACGGCCGCGAAACGTCTTGCACAGCGTCTCGAGGATGCGGATGTCCATCCAATCCAGGCCGAGCTCGTCTATCTCGAAGAAGCGCATCGCCTCCTGAGCGATACCGAGCTCGATGGATCCCTCCCCGCGGACCTGGGCGTAATCACGCACGCGCTTGAGCAGGCGATTCGCAAGACGAGGCGTGCCACGGGAACGCGAGGCGATCTCCTTTGCGGACTCGCGGTCGATCGACACGCCGAGGATGCCCGAGGAGCGGCAGACGATATCGGCCAGATCCTCGATCCCGTAGTAATCCAAGCGATATGAAATGCCGAAGCGATCGCGCAGGGGACCCGTGAGCATGCCGGAGCGCGTGGTGGCGCCAACGAGCGTGAATCGAGGGATGTCCAGGCGAATCGATCGGGCGGCGGGCCCCTTGCCGATCACGATATCGAGGGAGAAGTCCTCCATCGCCGGATATAAGATTTCCTCGACCTGACGGTTGAGGCGATGAATCTCATCGATGAACAGGACGTCGCCCGGTTGCAGGTTGGTGAGGATCGCCGCGAGGTCGCCCGTGCGGGCGATGGCGGGGCCCGAAGTGGTCTTTATCTGAGCGCCCATCTCATTTGCAACGACCGCGGCCAACGTGGTCTTGCCCAGGCCCGGAGGCCCGGAGAAAATCACATGGTCGAGGCTCTCCCCCCTGCTCTGCGCGGCCTCGATGAGGATGCTCAGACTCTGCTTGATGTGCTCCTGACCGCAATATTCCTCAAGGCGCTGCGGGCGCAGGCCTCGCTCGACGTCGAGGTCGTCGGAGGTGAGCTCCCCCGTCACGAACCGCTCCGCCTCGCCTCCCGCCGCATGACCGGACGGCGCCCCGGCCCACAGGTCAGTCGACTCGTCTACTTCCCACATCACGATTCCATTCCCAGCCGCTTGAGCGCCAGGGCCAAAAGCTCCTCGGCGCGCATGTCCTTGCCATCATACCCGTCGAGCGCCAGAGCGACCTCCGCGGCGGTGAAGCCCATGGAGAGCAAAGCCGCCGTCGCATCCTCGAGCGCCGATGGCGCGGCGGTGGGGGCGGCGGCAAATGGCAGCGGAGCGGTGGGGGCGGCAGAGCCGGCGAGCGAGCGGTCCTTCTCGAAAACACCCTTGAGCTCGAGGATCAGTCGCTGAGCGGTCTTTTTGCCCACGCCCGGCACGGTCGCCATCCCCTTGTCGTCTTCCATCATCACCAACGTATACAGCTCGGGCACCGTAAACGAAGATAGGATCGCAAGGGCGAGCTTGGCGCCCACGCCACTCACCGAGACCAACTTGTCGAACATCGTGCGCTCGTCCTTTGTGGCGAACCCGAACAGAGTGCACGAATCCTCACGCACGACCATGCGCGTGTACAGGCGAGCGGGCGAGCCGACCTGTGCGAGGCTTGATGCGGTAGTTGCGGAGATACCGAGCTCGAAGCCCATGCCGTTCACATCGATGACGGCCATTCCCGCGGTCGCCTCGACGAGCGTGCCATTCAATATCGAGATCATGCGTAGGGGTTTCCCTTCTCTTGCGTGTAGGCGCCCCCGCTCAACTCACGCGTGCGACGCAGGTGCGCGTGGCATACCGCGCACGCCAAGGCATCCGCGGCATGGTCGGGCTTTGGATCGTGATCGAGATGAAGCAACGTACGGACCATATAGGTGACCTGCGCCTTATCTGCGGCTCCCGTGCCCACAACGGCCTGCTTGATCTGCATGGGAGTGTACTCCCCCACTTCGACGCCGCATAGGGAGCACGCGACAAGAGCGGCGCCGCGAGCGTGAGCGGTGGGTATGGCGGAACGGACATTCGCACCGAAATAGATGCCCTCCACGGCTGCCTCCTGCGGGTGGTAGCGATCGACCACGGCGGTAAGCTCACCGGCGATGCGCCGCAAACGCGCCGCCAGATCGGAGCCGGACGAGGTCTCGATGCAACCGTATGCCCGACAGCGCACCTCACCATGGCGCTCTTCGACGATGCCCCACCCAGTGTTCGCCAAACCCGGGTCGATCCCCAATATGACCAAACCGTCTCCTTGATATCTCGAACGTTTGTTCTACTATACCATGCATCCAGACGGAAGGAGAGGCGTTTTTAGTTCAGTGAGAAGAAGCCCGCGCCCCCGGCAGCACCGCTGTCCTGCGATCCAAGCCCAAACGCCTCGGGCCCGAGCCCCTCGGAGGCCATGCGCCCCAACGCCTCTCGGACGGACTGCTCGGCATCCTTGAGCTGTTCGCCCATGCGCTCGAGCCCGCCCTCGCCCATGAGCTCGCGGCGTTGTTCGGGCGTGATGCCGAGCAAATCGGCCAACATGTCCATGATCTCGCCCCGGGCACGTTCGGCACGGGCGGCGCCGCGCTTTTCAAGGCGACGAAACTCCGCGTCGGCCAAATCCGCCGCGCGAAGCCGTTCCTGCCCATGTCTGCCCATATCCGACCAGCCGAGCATCGACGGCCAGGCGCGCTCCGCGAACGAGCGGGACGACACGACCGGACATGACGGCAAAAGACGCCGCCACGCCTCTCCGGACCTGACGATCATCAGGATGAGCGCCGCCGATTCCGGGTCGCTTGCAAACAGGGGGAGATCGTCCAAGACGGCATTGCGATCGACATGTGCCTCGAGCGCACCGTCGATCTGTGAGGGGTCGAGCGAGAGCAGTGAGGAGAGTGCTCGATCGGCGATATCGCCGTCGGCGCCGAGCTGGCACACCGCATCCCGCAGGACGGTGGCCATATCGTCGGCGACGGCGTTGAGACCGAGTAACTCCTCGGGAAGGACCGCTGAAATGCGATTCCGCGCGCGGGCGAGCCATTCCAACGACGTCAGGTACACATCGCCGAAAGGCGCGAGCGTCGCCATGTTCGCACGCGCGCCGACCCGCGGGCGCAACGCGTAATCGGTCTTGGTGAGGGCGCTGAGCGGCATCGCATGCTCAATCTGAGCGACATCCTCCATCATCAGGGCGCCGGCGCGCGCCTGTGCGGTTGGGACGGAGATGCCAGGGTTACCGGGTTCATCGCCATCCAACAACGGGCGAATATCGGGGGCGACGCGCTCGACCATGCGGATGTGAAGACGCGAGGCCACCTCCCGCGCGAGGCGGGAGCGCAAGACATGGAGCTCCTGGGCGGTGCCATCGGATGCCCCATCATGCTCGACGTGCAGCGCGATGACGGACCGAGGCCCCAGGGCATCGACGGCCAGACACGCGAGCAGACTGCTCGCCAGGCCACCGTCCAAGGCGACGAGCACGCGTCCGGCGCCCTGCGCTGCGACCGAATCCCGCAGATGCAGGCGCAAGCCGTTCCACATCCAGGTGCCGCGATCGAAGCGCGGGATCTTGCGATCCTCAACCGCCTCGCAGGGCACCCCGCGCACCACGTCCTGCACCAGCAGGGACTCCTCGAAACACGGGGCGAGGGCGACGACACGTCCCCCGTCGTCCAGCACATAGGAACCACCCGTATAGACCACATCGTCATAACCGCCGACGGGGGCCATGCACGCCATCCAAATCCCGGCACGCGCGACCCGCTCCGTCATCTGGCCCGCAGGAAGTGCGGCCGCCGCCGCAGAATCGCAATCCGTCACATCCAAACCGTTGACGGGGAAGTGCAGCAGCAGATCGCAACCGCCGGGAAGGGACGCAAGATCGCGCTGGGCGTCGAACGTCACCGCGATGCGCGTGCCCGCGATATCGAACACCGGAGGCGCCCACGGCGAGACGGGAACGTCCTCCTGATGCCTGATCATGGTCAAGCGCAGCGGCACCACACGTCCGCGACGCAGCAAAAACGCCTCGAACAGCTGGCCGACCTCCAAGGAGAGCACGGCGGGGACGATGCACGCCACATCGGCCGCGTCGCAGACCGCCGCGAGCCGATCGAGGGCCCTCAGCAGGTCATGTTCGTAGTTCGGATAGTCGACCAGTGCCCCCGGCGTGACGCCGCACATCAGGGGCGCGGGGACGCACAGGAGATCGGCCCCGGCATCTTGTGCCAGGCGCACCTGCTGCTCGACTCGGGAGCAGATGCCGTCGAAATCTCCAAGGCGGGCGCCGATCTGGGCCAGGGCGATTCTCATCGGTGGGGTCAACCTTTCTTGCTCACATTGCACCATACGACGGCGTCACGTCAGGAGATGATGCAAATAACGGGTGGCGAGGAGCCGTTACGCCCCTCGCCACCCGCGTAGATACGTTCGCGCCACAAGGCACGGGCCGCGCGGCCTTTAACGGAATCTTAGAACTCCGCCTTCCACAGGCCGTGGAGGTTGCAGTATGCGTAGACGATACCGGTCTTCACGCCGCCCGCGAAGAAGGTGGTCGGGGCCTGACCGGGCTTGAGGTAATGGATCTCCAGGCGACCGGCGGCCTCGAGCGCGATCCACTCGATGTAATGCGCATCCTCCATGGGATGCTCGACCTCGCCGACGGTCACGTTCAGGACATGGCCCTCGCGCTGGAGCTCGATGAACGGAACGTGCTTCTCGACGGCAGCGTCCACGGTGTTGGCGGCAACCTCGGTATAGCCGGCCGGGGCGACCATGTCGGCGTCGACGGCGGCGAGGAACTTGCCGGTCTCTTCATTCTTGAAAAACGTAGCCATATGTATCAATCCTTTCAAAGGAGTCCGCATTCAACGTATAAGAGTATGCCCTAAGTGGGCGCCCGATAAACGGCCAAGTCGCAACCCGACCGCACCGCCATCAAATACTGCCAGACCGCGCCGACAGGCGATGTATGAGCAGATCCGAAAGCGGGGCCGCGGTGAACGCAGTTACCGAACGGGCCGGAAGCCGCGCCATACGCCCTCGCACTCGAACAGGGCCGTTCGAGCGCGAGGCGACACCCTCCCCGCTCCCAAATCGGACAGACTAGATCACCGTCACGCGACCCTTATTGCCCACGATACCCTTGACCTCGGCGATCAGGGGAATCGAACGGGCGTTGACGCGCGTGGGGATCTCGGCTCGCATGGTCTGGCCGTCCGCCTGCTCGATGAACAGCTCCACGCGGTCGCCGCCGGGGTTGGTATTCAGGACCGTCGCCAGGCGCGCCATGTTGGACTGCGAGAAGCGCGAGCTCGGAACCATGATCTCGAAGACCTTGGGGCGGTTGCACTCCTCGTTCAGCACGAGCGGCTCGATCTCCTGGGCGATGATCTGATCGCCGCGATCGGAGCGCTCGAGCTTGCCCTTGACGCGAATGAAAGCGTCGGACAGCTGTGCGCCCGTCTCGGGATCGACCTCGCCGTACAGGTAGCCCTCGCACTGCTTGTACGTCTTGGGGAACACGACGACCGTCGCCTCGCCCTCCATGTCTTCGAGCTGCACGATGGCCATGGGGTCGCCGTTCTTGGTGACGCGCTTGCCGACGCCCGAGACCATACCGGCCCACCAATAGGGCTTGCCCTCGGGAATCTCCTGGTTCACCGCGTTGCCGGTGGGACCCATGGTCTCGAAACCCGTATCGATCTGGGACAGCGTGAACTCGCGCGCCTTGGCGAGCGCGTACTCATACGGGCGCAGGGGATGGTCGGAAACGTAGATGCCCAGCACCTCCTTCTCGAAGGAGAGCTTCATGTGCCGGTCCCACTCCTGCCCGTCGGGCTCGGGAACGATGACCTCGAAACCCGATCCCTCGACATCACCGAACACGTCGAAGAGCGACGTCTGGCCGGCGGCGCGGTCCTTCTGGCGCTTCACCGCGGCATCGATGATGTTCTCGGGGTTGTCGCGGTCGACGAAATGCATGAGCTGGCGGCGCGGATAGCCCGTCGAGTCGAAGGCGCCGCCCTTGATGAGCGCCTCGATGACGCGGCGGTTGGCCTGGCTCGAATCCACGCGCTCGACGAAATCATGCAGGTTCTTGAAGGGGCCGCCCTTCTCGCGCTCCTCGATGATCGCCTGGGTCACACCCTCGCCCACGCCGCGGATGCCGGCCAGGCCGAAGCGCACGCCCTCCGGGGTCGCCGTGAACTCGGTGCCGGACTCGTTGATATCCGGGGGCAGGACGGCGATGCCGTCGTGGCGACAGGCGGAGACGTAGTGCACGATCTTGTCGGTCTTGCCCGTGTAGGAGGTAAGCACGGCCGCCATATACTCGTTGGGGTAATGGGCCTTGAGCCAGGCAGTCTGCATGACCAGGATCGCGTAACCGGCGGAGTGGGACTTGTTGAACGCGTAGGAGGCGAACTCGAGGACGTCGTCCCAAATCTTCTGGGCGACCGACCGCTTGTAACCGTTCTTCTCCGCGCCGTTCATCCAGTGGTCGTAGATCGTCTCATCCTCACCGTCAGACCACTTGAAGACCTGGTCGGTGAGCATCTTGATCTTCTTCTTGGCCACGGGCTTGCGGATGCGCGAATCCGACTCTCCCTTGGAGAAGCCGCACATCTCGACCGAGATGAGCATGACCTGCTCCTGATAGACCATGGTGCCGTAGGTCTCGCCCAGGATGCCATCGAGGCGCGGATCGTAGGAGACCGCGGGCTCCTTGCCGTTCATGCGGTTGATGTAGCTCGTGACCATGCCGGCGCCCAGGGGGCCCGGGCGGTACAGGGCGATCAGGGCGACGACGTGCTTGTACTCGGTGGGCTTCATGTTCTTGATCGTGGCCGTCATGCCGGCGGACTCGACCTGGAACACGCCGGCGGTGCGGCCGGAGCTCATGAGCTCGAAGATCTTGGGGTCGTCGAAGGGGATGGCGTCGACATCGATATCGATACCGAAGCTCTTCTTGATGTTTGCCTTGGCCTTGGAGATGACCGTGAGGGTGCGCAGGCCCAGGAAGTCCATCTTGAGCAGACCCATATCGGCGACCGTATGGCCTTCGTACTGGGTGATCTCGACGCCGCCCTTGGTATCGAGCTTGGTGGGGACGTGCTCGTTGACCGCATCGCGGCAAATCAGAACGGCGCAGGCATGCACGCCCTCGCCACGCGTGAGGCCCTCGATGGACAGCGCGGTATCGATGATGCGGCGGGCATCCTCGTCCTTTTGATATGCCTCGACGAAATCCGGGTTGTACAGGTCCTCCTTGCCCGGCTGCTTCTCGAGCACCTGCCTGAGCTTCACGCCCGGGTCGGCGGAGACCATCTTGGACAGGCGCTGGCCCATGTAGACGGGATAGTCCAACACGCGGGCCGCGTCGTTGATGGCCTGCTTGGCCTTGATGGTGGAGTAGGTGATGACGTGGGTGACCTTCTCGGGGCCATAGAGCTGTCGGACATGCTCGATGACCTCGAGGCGCCGCTCATCGTCGAAATCCATATCGATATCGGGCATCTCGGTGCGTTCGGGCGAGAGGAACCTCTCGAACATGAGGCCGTTCGAAAGCGGGTCGAAAGTGGTGATGTCCATGGCGTAGGCCACCAGGGCGCCCGCGGCCGAGCCACGGCCCGGGCCGACGCCGATGCCGTTTTGCTTGGCCCAGCGGACGTACTCGGCGACGATGAGGAAGTAGGCGGCAAAGCCCTTGTCGCAGATGACCTTGTACTCGAACTCGAAACGCTCGCGGATGTCGACGCCACCGACCTCCTTGCCGTCCCAATCGGCGCCATAGCGCTTGGCGAGACCCTCCTCGCACTCGCGGCGGAACTGGCTCTCATGAGTCTCCCCCGGGTCGAGCAAGGGGTAATTCGGAAGGATGATGCTATCCCAGTCGAGCTCGACGTTGCACTTCTCGGCGATCTCGAGGGTGTTGTCGCAAGCCTCGGGGCAATACGGGAACAGGGCCCGCATCTCCTCCTCGGTCTTCATGTAGAACTCCGAACCCTCCATGCGGATGCGGTTCGGGTCGTCGATCTTCGAGTTCGTGCCGATGCACATGACGACGTCCTGGACCGGTGCGTCCTCGCGCGTGAGATAGTGGAAGTCGTTGGTCGCGATGACCTTGACACCCACTTGCCCGGCGATTTGGATGAGGGTCTTGGAGAGCTCCTCGTCGGTGATGCCGGAGTCGGTCGTGATGCCGTGCTCCTGGATCTCGATGTAGAAGTTACCCGGCTCAAACGTGTCGCGGAAGGTCTCCGCCCACTCGATGGCAGTCGCCATCTCACCGCGATCGATGCACTTGGGTATGATGCCGGCGATGCACGCGGAGCTGGCGATGAGACCCTCGCGATGACGGCGCAGGTTGTCCAGCGTCACACGCGGCTTATAGTAAAAGCCCTGCACGGCGGCCTCGGAGACCGTCTGCATGAGGTTGACGTAGCCCTTCTCGTTCTGGGCGAAGAGGACCATGTGGTAGAGCTCGGGCTTGCGGTCGCGCGCGAGGGTCTCATCGGGGGTGAAATACACCTCGCAACCGAAGATGGGCTTGATGACCAGCGGCGGCTTGAGCTCGTCGATGCTGCCCTTCTCATCCCACATCGCGAGGTCCTTCATATGCTGCTCGTAACCGCGCGGATCGGACTCTCGATCGGGGCACTCGAGCTCGTCGCGACGGCCCTTCTCCAAAAAGGACTTGTCGTGACTCCAAACCTTGTACTCGGGTGTTCCGTGGTTCACGGCGTCGCAGGCGAGACCGAGCTCGGGGACGCCGTACATGTAGCCGTGATCGGTGATGGCGACGGCGGGCATGCCCAGCTCGACGGCGCGCGACACCATGTCCTTGATGCGCGTCGCGCCGTCCAGCATGGAATAGACGGTGTGGTTGTGCAGATGAACGAACGCCATGTTCCGGATCTCCAATGTGATGTGCTGGGAATACGCAGCCCCGACCCGGCCCAAGACGAGAGGCGGGACGGGGATCTTTCGAACGCTAACGATTCTAACCGCGCGTGCGGACAGAACGCATGTGCGAGCGCGGCTCGCCCAAAGGTTCACAGCGTGTTCGATTCGCCTTCGCCGACAAGCCCCCGCGCCGCGCGCGGCCCTCTGCATCGCTTTTGGGGTCCGGGCGCGTGGTCAAAGACGCGCCTCGATCGAGGACGGTCGTCAAATCGAGGCGTTACAGCTCGTATACGACGACCTGGGGCTGTGCGGGGTCGGCGCGATCGGGGACCTCGACGCGGACGAACTTGAGCGTCACCCGCTCGTAACCGGCCTTGTGCAAGACGTCTGCGTAGACGCTCGCCTGAAGGGCATGTTTGTCCTGCAGCTGCCCGGGCGTCTCGAGCGGGCTCCCGCCGGTCTTGTAGTCGATCAGCAGGGCGCGGTCGGGACGGGCGGGATCGGTGCACAGCAGGTCGATGGCGCCCTCGGCATAAGACCCGAAGCGCTCCACGAACCCGTCCATCCCAAGGGAGTAGAACGGCACCTCGGCGCGACGACACGGCCAGGCAAGGGCCTCGGCGCGAACATCGCTGCCGAGCCAACGCCGCATCGCCTCATCGAAACGCTCGCGTTGGGCGGCCGTGCATCCCCAGTGACGGCACAGGGCGTCGGCGCGCTCAATGGGCAAGTCGGCGCGATCGAGCTCGATCAGCCACTGACAGGCGGCGTGGAAGGCGCTGCCGAGGGCGGTCGGGTCCCCCTCGTGTGACGGGACGGCCCGCTCACCGCGCGGCGCCTCGGCACCACCGGGCGACACGTCCTCATCCCCCGCTTCCGCACCGAGGGCGCCCGCGGGCTCGGGATGGCCCTCGGCATCCTCGTGCAGCTCAACCGAGACCGACGAATAACTGTAGGAATCGCGCGGGGCACGCTCGGCGGGCACGACGCGCATGTACACGTTCGCGGGCTCCACGAGCGTGAAGGAGTCCATCGACTCGGATGCCGGGACATCCGCAACCGGGTCCCCCACATCATCCGGCTCGACATTCGCCTCATATACGGCGCCGCCATATGAGAAGTCCTTAAGGGCGATCAACTCGAAATCACCCACTTGGGCGTTATCGAACACAAGGCGGTCGCACGCGAGGGAGGCGCCGGCATCGGGCAGGATGCGCTCGAGCACGGCGGGGGTCAGGTCCAGCTCGGGTTTGAGCACGAGGGCCGATCCCTTGCCGCGGCCGACGGGGGCATCCATCGCGAGCAGGCAGACTTCGCGAGCACGCGTCATCGCGACGTACAGGAGGCGGGCGCGCTCCTCAAGCGCGAGGCGGTCTTCCTCATCGCGCATGGACAGCCACGCCTCGGCGGCCGACCCGGTCGCGCACACGTCGTCGACCAGACTCGCATCGAGCCAGGGGCCCGTGGCGCCAGAGCCGCTCAGATACCTCTTGAACCGCTTCTCAACCTCGGCGCCCTCTATCAGCGACCCGAGCGAATCGCGACAGCTCGGGAAACGGCCCGGCAGCGCGACGAGGTCGAGTGTGCCGTCATCGCGGCGCGCAGACTGCATGCGCGCGGAATCGGAGCGGATGGCGAAGCACTCGGACACCGCGACCACGGGGAACTCAAGGCCCTTGGACGCATGCACCGTCATGATGCGGACCGCGTTGCCGCCCTCCTCGTTGAGGGCCCCCGGCGCCTGTTTGCCCGTCAGGAAGCGATCGTAGGCGAGCGCGACCTGGCGCGGTGCGTTGCCCAACTCCGCCTCGGCCTCCGCGACCGCGTCGATCGCCTTGAGGACGTTCGCCGCGCGAGCGCGGCCCTCCGCCCCGCGCTCGGCGAGACGGACCATCCAACCGGACTCGTTGACCACATCGCGCACGATCGAGGCGAGCGGATCCTTCCCCAGGCGCGAGAGGGCGCGGCGCAGGACCACGCGGGCACGGTCGAGCAGCGGAAGATCGCCGAAGCCCGGGGCGTCGTCATCGGACAGGATCCCGAATTCGATATTGCGACGGCGGGTCTCGCCGGTCTGCCCATCCCATGCCGTGGCCAACGCGAGGAATTCCTGAACGCCCAGGGCGAACAGCGGAGAGGCGAGCACGGGCGCCAGTCCCTGGGCGGTATCGGCCAGGTTGCCGAGCATGTGCACGAGCGCGCGGACGGTCCTGGCCTCCTCCGTGGAGGCGAACACCGAGCCGCCGCTGATCACGCAGTCGAGCCCCTGCGCGCGCATGGCGCCCGCGTAGACGCCCGCGCGGGTCATGCCGCCCAGCAGCAGTACCATGCCGCCCACGGGCTGGCCGGCATCGGCGAGGGCGCGGAACCGCCGGGCGATGGCCTCGGCCTTGGCCGCCGTGCGCTCCTCGGTGGTTCCGCCCGCGACGAGCAGCGCCTGACGACGCGAGGCACCCGCGACCCGCAGGCCGTCGGCCCTCCCGTCATGCGGGAGCAGGTTGAGGAAACCGGGCATGATGCCGCCGTGCCCGTCGTCGAAGACGCGGGCGACGTACTCGAGCACCTCGGCGTGGCTGCGGAAGTTCTTGACGAGCTTGACCACGGACCCCTCGGGACCCATGGCGCATCCCTGTTCGATACGGCGCTGCGCGCGTCGGAACACCTCGACTTCGGCGCCGCGGAACCGATAGATGGACTGCTGGGCATCGCCCACGGTGCACAGCGCCCGGCCGCCCTCGCCCGTCAGGAAGTTGATGAGGTCGACCTGCTGCTGATCGGTGTCTTGGAACTCGTCGATCATGACCATCGCGAATTTGCCCGCGTACGCATCGCGGATGTCGGGGTGATCGCGCAGGGCCTCGTAGGTGAGGCGGAGCAAGTCGTTGTTGTCGAGCGCCGAGCGCTCCGCCTTGAGCGCGGCATACTCATCGCCGACGGCGCGGGCGAGCGCGAGCAATTCATCCAAGGCGGAATCGCCGAGGGCCAGATAGGCGTTGATGAAGGCGTCGGCGGCCTCCGCCTTGAGCAGAGCCACCTGCTCCTTGGGGAAGGCCTTGCTCGGGCGGGGCATGTCGCAGGCGAGCATGCACGCCGCGAGGTCCCCGCGCGTCCGTGGGCCATCCAGATACGCCTCGAGGGCGTCCAGCGCGATGCGCGCGGTCTCAGCCGCCTTGGCACTCGCACCGAGGCATTGGCGATAGGCGTCCATGAGACCCGAGAAATCCAGCGTGCCGCGGATGAGATGGATGTCGTCGAAGCCGTGACGCGAGGCGCTTGCGCGCTCGAGCAGCGTGCGCACCAGACGTTTTGCGCTCGTACCCGCCTCGAAGCCGCTCGGGTCCGGCTCGCCGGAGAGCGCGTACCACTCCCGCAGCTCACCTAAACCCCCGCGCTCCCGTGCGATCACGGCGTCGACCGCCCGATCCATGAGCGGGGCGGATGCGGACTCATCCAGGACGCTGAATTCCGGGTCGAGGCCGAGCTCGAGCGCATGGGCGCGCAGGATACGCGAGCACATGCCGTGGATCGTCGAGATCCACGCGTCATCGACCTGCAGGGCGATGTCGCCCATACCCTCCTCGATGAGGGCGCCGCGGACGCGCTCTCGAATCTCGGCGGCGGCATCCTTGGTGAACGTGATGGCCAGCACCTGGTCGAGACTCCGGATGAAGGGGCCGGACTCGGGCGAGAGCGCCCACAAGATCCTGCGCGTCAAGGTGAAGGTCTTGCCGGAACCGGCGCCCGCCGAGACGAAGAGCGGCCGATCGAGAGTCGTCACGATGTCGCGCTGCTGCGGCATGAGGGTGGAAAGGTCCATTGGTTACGCGTCCCTCCGATCGAATCCAAGGTCGTGATTGAAGGCGCATCGCGCGCCGGGCTTATCCGCCGCCGCGACGTTGCCCGCCTCGAGGGCGTCCAACTTGCGCGCGATGGTCCGCTCGACTCGGTCGAGCAGCTCGTCGAAGCCCATGGTGCCGCCGTGCCCGGCGTCGGGAAAACCCGTCCGCAGGCCCGGAACGCGCCCGTCCCCGAGCTCGACCTCGGCAAACTCCTCCGCAACGGCGCCGCGCATGGCCGGGCTGCCGCCCTTGGTCGAGAAATAGAGGGCGCCACGGGCATCGAGCGCAAGCTCGGAATGACGCAACGCCTGAGCGTAGATGAGTGACTGCGTATGCTCGGGCAGCCAATCGGGGTCATCGGCCGCAACGGTGCCGTCCCGCTTGGCGACCGTGGGGTCGGACAGTCTGAAGGCGCCGGCATCCGTGCGGTGCTTGTAGTCGATGACCATCGCACGGCCCTCCGCATCGACGTCCACGCGGTCGATGCGCCCGCCGAGCGGGCGACCGGCGTACTCGACCCCGAGACCGTCGAAGGAGTACTCGAGGTATGCGGGCGCGAAGGGCGCCAGCGCCCGCGCCTCATAACGGACCACCGCCTCGAGCTGCGGCAAAATCTCGTCCACCTGCACGTGCTCGAGGGCCGAGTGCGCGATGAGCGCGGCTGAGCTCGAGGTCTTGTTGCGCGCGTGCTCCGCACGGACGCGGTCGAACACATCCCGGAGCCTCCCCAGGCACACCTCGAGATTCTCGAGCGTGACGCGGGGGATCCCCTCCTCGGCGAGCTCGGCGTGCAGGCGATACATGACATCGTGCACGAAATTGCCCTTTTCCATATTGCCGAACCCCGCGTCAAGCGACTGCGGGCGGACTCGCGAGGACATGAACCAACACAGGGGGCAGGTCACATACCCCTCGATCTGGGAGGCGGACAGCTGGCGCGGCACGAGGCGCGATGGGTCATCCGGGTCGCGCCGGTAGAGCACCAGATGACGAATGGCATCCTCGCCCAGCTCCTGCGGCGGCAGGCATGCCACCCGCCGACACTTGAGCCCCCTGCCGGCGGCAAGGTCGAGATCGGCCACGATGTCCCCCTCACCCACCGAAATCGTGGCCGCGATGCGACCTGCCGCGCGGGCGGCGGCCAAAAGCTCCGTCCAGATGGCGGCGGGATAGCGATCCTTGGCCTGACGGTCGTGCGTCACGCGCGCCAGGACCGCGCGACCCCGGGCGGCCGCCAGTGTGCGGCCGAACAGGTCGCGCAGGCAAGCAGCGGGCTCGAGCTCCACGGGCGCGGCTCCGAGCTTGGCGGCGAGGGTCGAGAGCGCCCCCTCCTCATGCGAAAGTGGAAAGTTCTCGACGTCCACATCGGCGATGAAGACGGCATCCACTGATTCGACGGGCAGCAAGGCGGCCTCGGCGAGCGTCATGTAGCGGACGCATGGCATGTCGGCCTTGCCATCGCAACCCGCATGGGCAAAATCGGTCGACTCTGCGCGTCGGTGCACGGATACGGTCAGGCAATCCAGCGCCGCAACGGCAACGGATTGCGCAACGTCCAATTCGCGAGCGGTATCGGTCAAAACTTCGATGGCCCTGGCGGCCATGTCCGCCTCGACTCCGGCGCGGACCGATCCATCCCTCCAGCCGAAGGCGCTGGGAGGCAGTGCGGTGGCGACGGCATGCATGGCCTTGAGAGCCGAGACCGGTCGCTGCTGCCACAGATGGGAGACGACGCTCGCGCACACGGCGGGCACTTGCACATAGGGCGTGGACTGGTCGGAGCGCTGACGTTTGGTCATCGTCTGGCTCTGATAGCTCTGCAGCGTGCGCAGAACCGCCTCGGGCGTCATGGATCGATTGGAGCGGATCTTCTTATCGAACATCCGGGCGGAATTGGGATCCATGCCGGAAAGCGGAGAATAAAGCCAATCGACGAGCTCCGGGGCGGGCCACCACGTCGCCGCACGCTCGGGATCGTCGCCCGCCTCCTTCATGCGGGCGACGACATCGGTTAGGGCGCCGAATTGACGGCCGACCGCGGTGTCGCCGAATCGGGCGACGAGGACGCACTCCGAGCCGATCCCGTGCGCCGCGAGGCGGGGCGATACCTCCTCGAACACCTCGGAGGGGCGGGCGGCTGCCACCACCACGTCGCGCCCATCCCCCACGAGCTCGATAAGGGAGCGCGCATAGGCGGCGCCGCGGGCATGCGGGCCCGTGGCCTCGAGAAACTCGGGGTCTCCACGAAAGCGCGGGGCGAAACGGCGCTCGTCGAGCCCGACAACCTCGGCGGGAATGCCGAGGCCCGATGCGAGCGGGCGCTGGTCGGGGTTGAGCAGCAGGGCGACCTCGCCCACACCGGCAACGGTCCTCAACAGGCGCACCACATGACCGGGCAGGCGCGGGACATCGCGCACGGCGATGAAGCGCGCGCACGCCGGGGCGCCATCACCGACGACGCCCGCCAAGACGGACGATGCCTCCGACGCCTCGATGAGGCCGCGTGCATCCAGCATGTCCGCGTAAGAGCGCACCAGGGAGAACACCACCCGCTCGGACGCCCCGTCGGGCTCGATCTTCCCCCCTCCCGGCGCCGCGGGGGCGGCGATCTCGGGCAGCAGGGCCTCGGCGATCTGGGAGACGAGGCGCACCGTTCCCGGGTTGTCGCGCAACGGGGCGATCTGGCCGGCATCTCGCCCCGACATGAGGTCCGCGACGAGTATGCGGCGCTCGAGCGGGGACACGATGCGACGGCCGTCGCCGAAAAGCTCCCATAGCCCCTCGATCCAGGCATCGGGCGTTGCCACGTCCACGCCCATGCCGACTCGCGCATCCGCCAGGGCGCGACGGCACAAATCGCGCTCGGCGAGCGATGGCACCAGCAGCGTGGCACGCCCGAACTCGCCCACGGCGCCCGCGAGCAGCGATATCTCGGAATCCGTGAGCGCCGTTGCGGATTGCGTCGTATAGACCTTCAGCCCCATGCTCCCCATCCTCGGTAGAAGTTGCATAGTCCTATCCTACACGCCCGTGCGGACACGATCCCCCGCCGCAGGGCACATGCCCTCGCAATCGCGCCGATCCGCGGGCACCCTCCCGGCGCGCAAGAGAAACCGCCCCCCGCGGCCCTTGTGGCCGTGGGGGGCGGAGCCGTCTGACCGTGCCGGTCCGTGCTACCGGTCGCCGAACTTGACAAGCACCTTGCGGTAGCCGCCGTACTCGCCGTTGAGCGACTTGGAGACGCGGCTCACCGTGGTCGAGGAGGCACCGGTGCGAGCCTGGACCTCGACGTAGGGCTCGCCCTCGTCCAGGTACCGGGCGACCTGCAGGCGTTGGGCGAAATCGCAGATCTCGCGCGGAGTGCACAGATCGGTCAGGAACGCGCGGATCTCATCGGGACTCTCGACGAGCTGAAACGCCTCGACGAGCTGGTCCACGTCGGGACGCTCGAACATCTTCTCGATATTCAACGGAACCACCAACCTTGCCGCAATGGGCACACAACCGCCCCGGCGATGCGCCGAGGGCATCCGTAACGTAAAAATGGCAGCGCATACGCCACCTTGGCACAGTTTATCACAGTAGAGCGCTAAAGCACTCCGCGCGAGCGGACGGGCACCCCATCGACGAAGGCCTTGACCCTACCAGCGCGGGAGCGTGGGCACCAAGGAGAGCCTATCGGCGATGCCCGACGTCCAGCGCACCTCGTCCGCATCGCCGATGAACACGCCCTCGACGCCGTCGATACCCTCGATGAACGCCGGCCCCTCGTCCATGCCGAGCATGAGGGCCGTAGTCGAATAACCGTCGCAGTCAATCGACGCGGGCGCGACGATGGTCGCGCTCGCCACATCGGTGCGCGCGGGCATGCCGTCCTGGGGGCTCAAGATGTGGTGGTACGTCCGCCCTCCCCGCGTGAAGCGGCGCTCATGCAACCCGCTCGTCACGATCGACCCGTCCGATACGTCGACGATCGCGCGATAATGCGACGGGTCTCGCGGGTTGACGATGCCGATCTTCCAAGGTGCGCCGGGGCGCACGGGTGGGCGGGCCGCGTCGTCCCGAGGCCTTCCGCCGCGTACGAGCACGTTGCCGCCCAGGTTGATGACGAAGCGATCGACCCCATGGCCTGCGAGGATGCCGGCGAGGTCATCGGCGACGTACCCCTTCGCCACGCCCCCCAAGTCGAGCACCGTCTCGGGATCGTCGATCGACAGCGTCGGCGCGGCGGCGGTGCCGCCGAGATGGATATGGGAGCAGCCCAGGTGCGGCAGCGCGCGCGAGAGGGCCAACGGGCTGGGGACCACGCCTTCATGGAAATCCCACAGGCCGGTCACCGTCCCCATCGTGACATCGAATGTCCCCCGGCTGCGCTCGCAGTATCCCAATGATCGACGGATGAGATCGGCCGTCTCCGGCGCGATGCGGACCTCCGCGGGCGCGCAGGCGTGGGCGCGGCCGATATCCGACTCGGGCCTCGTGCGCGACAGGCGGTGCTCGAAATACAGACAGCGGTCCCTGCATGCGGCGAGGGCCGCATCGAGGCGCCCACTCACATCCGGATCTCGCACGGACTCGCCGTCGGACGCGTAGGCGTGAAAATGGACCTCGGTGTTGAAGATGAAAAACGAGATGACGCGCGAGGCGTCGTCCCCACGCATCGCGACGGCCCCGCGGGGGTCGCCGTATTCATAGCGTTGCATGTCGCTCCTCACGCGCGATGGCCCATGCACGGTATGGGTAGAATGGACGGGATGGCCGATCCGGCGCAGGCGCCGATCCGCCCATCATACCCCCGTCCGGCGCGCCGAGTCGACGAGCGACACGCTCCCCCGCGGCACCGGGCACTACCCGAAAGGCTCCCCATGCGCTTTTTCCTCAATTGGCTCCTGACGTCCATCGCCATCGCCGTCGCCGCGTTCATCGTCCCCGGCATCCAGCCTTTCGGAGCCGCGGACCCCTGGCTCAGCTTCGCCTTCGTCGGTTTGTTCCTCGGGCTCGTCAACTCCCTGGTAAAACCGCTGGTCACGGTCATCTCCCTGCCGCTCACCTGCCTCACCGTGGGCCTGTTCCAGCTTGTGGTGAACAGCTTCATGCTGGAACTCGCCAGCTGGCTGTCCGTGAACCTCCTTGGTTCCGGCATCTCCATCAGCGGCTTTGGCGCCGCCCTGCTCGGCAGCGTCATCGTGAGCATCGTGTGCACGATGCTCGGGGTCGCCGCCGCCGACTAGGGGCCTTGAGACCTTAGGATATGCAGGGGCCCGACGGCTCCTCGAGCGACTCATCGCACATCAGATCCGCCAACGTCACCCCGTTCAGATAGTTCTCGATCAGGGAATCGAGCTCGCGCCACACGCGGATGGTCCGGCAGCGGTCCGCCCGATCGCAACCGTCATGACCGTGCTCCAAACAGGCAACCGGGCACAGGGAGCCCTCGGTCAAACGCAGCACCTCGCCGATGGTGAAATCCTCGGGCTCGCGCGTGAGACAATAACCGCCACCCTTGCCGCGCAGCCCGGACAGCAGTCCGTGACGCACCAACGTCGTGAGGATGTTCTCGAGGTATTTCTCAGAGATCCCCTGGCGGGCGGCGATCTTCCTGAGAGGGGTGCGCCCATCCGATCGATGTTCCGCGAGGTCAATCATAACGCGCAGCGCATAGCGCCCTTTTGTCGACACCAGCATGATATCCGCGCCTCCATCTCGTCTGTTCCGGCTGGCCACAGCATAGCAGACAACCCCCTGCGGCATATGGGTTATTTCCGACAAACGGATGAACGGGAGGGGGGTTGCGTGATTTCAACTCGGCCTCGTCGATCGATATATTCCTATTATTTTGGTATGATTTAATGAACCTGGATGAAACCGGCGGCGACGCCTTACAATTACCGACACCGTGCAAAGGAGCAGATATGACCCGCATCCACACCTCCCTCGACGAGCTCGTGGGAAACACGCCCCTACTCGAACTCGTCCGGTTCGAACGTCAACTCGGCCTCAAGGCGCGCGTGCTCGTGAAGCTCGAACGCCAGAACCCCGCCGGCTCGGTCAAAGACCGCGTCGCGCTCAACATGCTGAATGAGGCGGAGGCCGCCGGCATCATCGAGCCGGACGCCGGCTACACCATCATCGAGCCGACGAGCGGCAACACCGGCGTCGGCCTGGCCGCCTTGGCGGCGGCGCGCGGATACCGCCTCGTGATCACCATGCCCGAGACGATGAGCGCCGAGAGGCGGGCGCTACTCGCCGCCTATGGCGCCGAACTCGTGCTCACCCCGGGCGCCGAGGGCATGAAGGGAGCGATCGCCCGAGCCGAGGAGCTCGCGGCGACCACCCCCAGAAGCTTTGTCGCCGGGCAGTTCACCAACCCGTCGAACCCCGCGGCCCACATGGCGACCACCGGCCCCGAGATCTGGCGTGACACCGAAGGCGCCGTCGACATCTTCGTGGCGGGTGTCGGAACGGGCGGGACCATCACCGGGACGGGGCGCTATCTCAAGCAGATGAACGAGGACGTCCGCGTGGTCGCCGTCGAGCCCGCCGGCTCGCCCGTGCTCTCCGGAGGTTCGGCCGCCCCCCATGCCATCCAGGGCATCGGGGCGGGATTCGTTCCCGAAGTGCTCGATACCGACGTGTACGACGAGATCATCGCCGTGGAGGACGACGACGCGCTCGCCTGCGGACGCGCGCTCGCACGACGGGCGGGCATTTTGGCCGGCATCTCCTCGGGAGCCGCCGCCTGGGCCGCTCTCGAGCTGGCGAAGCGCCCCGAAAACGCCGGGAAAACCATCGTCGCCCTACTCCCCGACACCGGCGAGCGTTACCTCTCCACCGCCCTCTTCGCCTAACCGCACGCACCGTGCCGCACCCCGACCCACGCAAAGGAGATCCATGACCCGCAAGCGCGTACTCGTCGCCATGAGCGGCGGCGTCGATTCGAGCGTGACCGCCTACCTGCTCACGCAGCAGGGGTACGACTGCCTCGGCGCCACCATGTTGCTGCACGGCGACGCCGAACCCGGCGCCTGCGGCGGCGGTTCGGATGCCGACGACGCCGCCGCGGTGGCCGAGCGTCTGGGCTTTCCCCACGAGGTCATCGACATGCGCGCGACCTTCGAGCGCCAGGTGGTGGAAAAGTTCGTGAGAACCTATGAGGCGGGGCGTACACCCAATCCCTGCATCGACTGCAACCGTCACCTCAAGTTCGACGCGTTGCTCACCCACGCCCGCGAGCACGGCTGCGACTTCATAGCCACGGGCCATTACGGACGCATCGGCACGCTCGCGGGGGGCGGAGGCGGCTCGATGCGGCGTGACGGGGGATGCGGGCTCATCGATGAGATCGCCGCGCGGGCGGGGGCGACAAACGGCCTCCACGCCCTCAGCTGCGCACTCGACCCCTCGAAAGACCAGAGCTACGTGCTGTACTCCCTCACACAGGAACGCCTCGCGCGCACCCTGCTGCCCCTCGGCGGCCTGTTCAAGGAGCGCGACGTGCGGCGCATCGCCCGCGAGCAGGGGTTCGAGAATGCGGGCAAGCGCGACAGCCAGGGCATCTGCTTCGTTCCGAACAACGACTTCGCCACCTATATCGAACGGCGCAACGGGGCTCCCCTGCCGGAGGGAGATATCGTGGACACGAGCGGCCAAGTGCTGGGACGCCATCACGGGGCGATTCGCTACACCGTGGGGCAACGCAAGGGGCTGGGCGTGGCCTGTGCGCACCCCGTCTACGTGACGGGCATCGACGCGGCGGCGAACACGGTCACCCTCGGCGAAATCGAGGACCTCATGGCAGGCGGGCTCGTCGCAAACGACTGGATCTGGAGCACCCCGACGCACATCATGGAAGAGCTGCTGGACGAGGGCGGCGAGAAAGGCCTGCCCGTGAGCGCCAAGATCCGCTACCGTCATCCTGCGCGGCCCGCGCGGCTGCGCAGGTCGCCGAACGCCGCGGGCGAGATGGAGCTCGCCTTCGACGAGCCCGAACGCGGCATCGCCCCCGGCCAGGCAGTCGTGGTCTACGCCGGCGAGGTCGTCCTGGGCGGCGGGACCGTGGTGCGGGCGATCTAGCGGCCCGCATGTGCTGAGCGAGCGGGGCTCACTCCCCGTCCGCCTCGCACTCCCCCGTAGCTTCGCGGTCGGAAAACATCATGAAGAACGCCGCGAGCAGCAGCAGCGAGCAGATGCCGATTGCCGAGAGCCCGAATCGCTCGAGGCACCAGTTGCCGAGTACGGCCCCACACGCGAACACGGCGATCACCCCGAAGTACAAGAGCCCGTTGGCCAGGAAGCCGCGCTCGTGCGTGATGATGTAATCGTCGACGTTTTGCAGGGCGCTGCGCAAGTTGCCGATGCACATGGTGGTGGCGATGCCGCGTCCGCGGATTTTTCGGAAGCTCTCGACCTGCATGCCGCAGGCGAGCGAGGTGAGGCCGTTTGCGAGCATGTCGCACCCAGAAGGCAGCAGTCCGACGCCGAGCAAGATGAGGGCCTCGGCCAAGACGGTGAGCTGACGCCAATGCAAGGCGCTGGAAAAACGCTCGTGCACCAAATCGCTCATCATGATGCCGGCGGAGAAGCACAGGACCGGCAGAAGGAAATGCATGGCGAGGGGGATGTTCCCCTCGGAGATGTGCACGCCCACGAGCAGGATGTTGCCCGTCTGGGCATTGGCGAACACGCCGCCGCGGCCGACATAGGAATAAACGTCCATGAAGCCACCGACCAACGCCAGTATGACGCCGAGCTCGATCGACTCGGACACCTGTTTCGCGCGCCTCACCCGAACCCCTTTCCAGCACTCGATCAACCCGATACAGCATAGGCCAAGGGGCGGGCCCCGCGCAGATCTCCCCGAGAATTAACCTCGATTGGGCGATCAATTGGGGACAGTCCCCAATTGATCGCCCAATCGAACCCACCAACTTCGTGAATTAGGATGAAGTCTCGCTTGACAGCCCCGATGGGCGCCCTACACTAACGTGCGAATATCGACGAAGGCCCCGGCCGCGACCAAAAGGAGGTGCGTCATGGATCACCCCGCCAATAGCTGCGCCCAGCAGGCTGGCAAACCCCGATTGCGCCATGGCGGCACCCGCGGTCCGCTCCCCCGCCTTCTGACCGGACGATGAATCCCCGGGCATAACGGACTCCGTCCGCCATCGCAACGCAACCGAATCCATGTCCTCGCGGCAATCGCCGCGATCGACCCATGCCCGCATGGGCGCATCTCCCCCTGTTCGACCACACACCCGGCAGCGCCGGAGCAACGTCAAGGAGGTGCCTCATGACTTGGATGAAGCACATCGACCGTATCGGAGCCGACGGACTCGGCACGAACCCCCACATGACCGGCAGCCGCGTGCGTCGCGGCGTCCGCCGCCTCATCGGCAATGCGAGCCCGCATGCCCATTGCGACATGAGCTCGGCCACGACGGAAAAGCGCCCCACAGGGCTCGACCCCGAGATCGTGCGCATCGGATGCCTGGACGCCGAGGAGGCCGTGGACCTGCTCGGCACCGGCGAGCACGGCCTCACCGAGCAGCAGGCCCGTCGCGCCCGCTCGGTGCATGGAGCCAACATCATCGCCCCCGAGCATCACGACCCGCTCGGTGCCCGGCTCTCCCGGGCGCTCCTCACGCCGTTCACCCTCATCCTGCTCGCGCTCGCCGCGATCTCCCTGTACGTCAATGTCTATCTCGCCGCGCCCGGCGAGGCCGACCCTTCCACCGCCATCATCATCGGGGCCATGGTTCTCATCTCCGGAGGCATCTCGTTTTGGCAGGATGCCCGCGGAGCCGCCGCGGCGGACGCCCTGAAGGGCCTCGTCTCGATCACCTGCCGCTGCGTGCGCGAAGACACCGGCACCGCCGAGATTCCACTGGCCGACGTGGTCCCCGGCGATCTGATCGAACTCGCCGCGGGCGACATCATCCCCGCCGACCTGCGCATCATCTCGGCCAAAGACCTGTTCCTCACCCAGTCCGCGCTCACCGGCGAATCCGACCCCGTCGAGAAGGTCCCCACCGCCATCGAGAAGCCCGCCGGGCGCACCCTGCTCATCGACGATTGCACCAACTTGGCCTTCGCAGGCACCACCGTGCAGAGCGGTTCGGGCACGGGCGTGGTCGTGACCACCGGCGCCCGCACCTACCTGGGCGGCATCGCAGGCGCGCTCGACTCCCGCCCGGCTGCCACGAGCTTCGATGCCGGTGTGGCGTCGGTCTCCCGCGTACTTGTCGGCTTCATGCTCCTCATGTGCCCCATCGTATTCGTCCTGTGCGGCCTCACCAAGGGCGATTGGCTCGACGCCCTGCTGTTCTCCATCTCCGTCGCCGTGGGCATCACACCGCAGATGCTACCCGTCATCGTGACGACCTGCCTGGCACGCGGCGCCGAGGCGATGCGCGCGCAAGACGTCGTGGTGAAGAAGGCCCCCTCCATCCAGAACCTGGGCGCCATGGACATTCTATGCTGCGACAAGACCGGGACCCTCACGCGCGACAAGATCGTACTCGAGCGCCATCTCGACGTGCTGGGTGCGACGAGCGACCGCGTGCTCCGCCACGCCTATCTCAACAGCGCTTTCCAAACCGGATTGCGCAATCTCATGGACGAGGCCATCATCGAGCGGGCCGAGGGGCTTGCCGCCGGCGGGCGCAGCATGGATGCCCGGGCGGTCGGGGGCAGCGTGCGCACCTCCCCCGAAGCCGAGGCGATCTCCACCGCGCGCGATCGTTGGCGCCCCGTGGACGAGATCCCCTTCGACTTCGAGCGACGCCGCATGAGCGTGGTGGTCGAAGACACCGCTGGGAAGCGGCAGCTCATCACCAAGGGGGCCGTCGAGGAGATGATCGACGCGTGCAGCGCGGTCGAGGTCGGGACAGAGGTCCTGCCTCTCACCGACGAACGGGCCGGGCAGATCCTCGACCGTGTCCGTCGCCTCAACGAGCGCGGTATGCGCGTAGTCGGCGTGGCCCAGCGAAACGACGTGCCGGCCCGTGACATCACCGCCGAAGATGAGCGCGACATGACGCTCATCGGCTACCTCGCCTTCCTCGATCCGCCCAAGGCCAGCGCGAAGGCGGCCGTGCAGGGGCTCGGCGATCTGGGCGTCGCCGTGAAGGTGCTCACCGGCGACAACGCCGCCGTGGCGGCGACCGTCTGCGAGCAAGTCGGCATCGACGCCCGCAACATGCTCACCGGCGCCGACATCGACCTGCTCACCGACGATGAGCTCACCGAACAGGCCGAGCACACGGGGCTGTTCGCAAAACTCTCCCCCTTGCAGAAGGCGCGCGTCGTCGAGGCCCTGCGGGCGGATGGCAAGCACACCGTGGGCTTCATGGGCGACGGCATCAACGACGCCGCCGCCATGCGTGCCAGCGACTGCGGCATCTCCGTCGACACCGCCGTCGACGTTGCAAAGGAGTCCGCCGACATCATCTTGCTCAAGAAGGACCTCACCGTCCTCGCCCACGGCATCGTCGAGGGCCGCCGTACCTACGGCAACACCGTCAAATACATCAAGACCACCGCGAGCTCCAACTTCGGAAATGCGCTATCCGTCCTCGTCGCCGCCGCGGTCCTGCCGTTTTTGCCCATGAGTGCGCTGCAGTTGCTGCTGCTCGGCATGGTCTACACGGTGAGCTGCATCGCGCTGCCCTGGGACCGTGTCGACGAGTCGTTCCTCGCCCGTCCGCGCACCTGGGACGCACGCGGCATCACGAGCTTCATGCTCAAGATCGGCCCCGTGAGCTCCGTCTTCGACATCCTCACCTTCGCGGCGATGCTCTGGCTCGTATGCCCGCTCGTGGTGGGCTCCCCCTGGGACTCCCTTACCGACCCCGCTCAGCGCACCCTGTTCACCCTCGTCTTCCAAACTGGCTGGTTTGTCGAATCCATGTGGACGCAGACCCTCGTGATTCACCTGCTGCGCACCGAGCGTCTGCCCTTTGCGCAGAGCAGACCCGCCACCTCCCTCACCGTCCTCACGGTTCTGGGCGTGGCCCTAGTCACCGCCATGCCCTACGTGCCGGGCGTGAACGCCGCACTCGGTCTTGTCCCGCTGCCCGCCTCGTTCTTCGGCGTCCTCGCCGTGATGATGACCGGCTATCTGCTGCTCACGAGCATCGCCAAGGCAATCTACGTCCGCGTCCACGGCGAGCTCCTGTAAACGACGGCCCCATTCCGACTCCCGCACGATTCGCGCCCGTGCGCCGCAAGGTTCTGGTTTATAGATCGGCGCATGCCGCACTACCGCGGCCGATGGCGGACATGGCGTATGCTTGGACGTGATCAGCCACTACGAAAGCGAGCAGCATGCCCAAATATCCGCCTAAAAAGCGCCCCTCCACCCCCGCCCGCTGCCCGGGAACCAAGGGGCGCCCCGGCCGCGAGGCCTTCCTCCCCGTCTCGCGTGCCGATATGGAGGCGCGGGGCTGGGACCAGTGCGATTTCGTCTACGTCTGCGGCGACGCCTATGTGGACCACCCGAGCTTCGGCATGGCGATCATCTCGCGCGTGCTCGAGCACGCGGGCTATCGCGTGGGGCTGATCTGCCAGCCCGACTGGACCGACCCCGCGAGCATCGCCGCGCTCGGCGAACCGCGGCTGGGATTCCTCGTCTCGGCCGGCAACATGGACTCGATGGTGAACCGCTACACGGTGAACAAGAAGCCGCGCCATGAGGACGCCTACACCCCTGGCGGGAAGGCGGGGGCGCGCCCCAACCGAGCCGTCACGGTCTATGGCAACCTCATCCGCCGCACCTTCAAGGACAAGCCCATCATCATCGGCGGCATCGAGGCGAGCCTGCGCCGTCTCGCGCACTACGACTACTGGCAGGACAAGCTCAAGCGCTCCGTCCTGCTCGACTCCGGTGCCGACATCCTGCTCTACGGCATGGGTGAGCACTCGATCGTCGAGGTGGCGGACGCGCTCGACGGCGGACTGCCCGTAGACCAGATCACCTTCGTCAACGGCTCCGTCTATCGCACGAGCGGGCCGGATGCGCTGAGGGACGTCTTCGACTACGAGCTGCTGCCCAGTTGGGACGAACTTGAGGCGGACCGCCTCGCCTACGCCCGCTCCTTCAACATCCAACAGCAGAACATGGACCCCATCACGGGCGGGCGCTTGGTGGAGCCCTATCCCAACGGCGTTTACGTGGTGCAGAACCCGCCGTCGGCGCCCCTCACCGAACGCGAGATGGACGAGGTGGCAGAACTCCCCTACGCACGCCATTGGCACCCCGACTACGACGCGGCCGGCGGCATCCCCGCGTTCGACGAGATCCGCTTCTCCATCTCCAGCAACCGAGGATGCTTCGGCGAATGCTCCTTCTGCGCACTCGCCTTCCATCAGGGCCGCATGGTGCAGGTGCGCAGCCGCGAGAGCATCGTGCGCGAGGCCGAGGCGCTCACGCACGACCCCGAGTTCAAGGGCTACATCAACGACGTGGGCGGACCCACCGCGAACTTCTTCAAGCCCGCATGTAAAAAGCAACTCACGCACGGTGTCTGCAAGAACCGCCGCTGCCTGTGGCCGAATGTCTGCCGCAACATGGACACGAACGAGGATGCATACGCCGAGCTGCTGCGCGACCTGCGTCAGATCCCCGGTGTGAAGAAGGTCTTCGTGCGCAGCGGCATCCGCTTCGACTACACCATGGCCGACGCGAGCGACAAGTTCCTCGTGGAGTTGCTGCGGCACCACGTGAGCGGCCAGCTCCGCCTGGCGCCCGAACATGTGAGCGACACCGTGCTCTCGGTGATGGGCAAGCCGCGCCGCGCGGTGTACGACGCCTTCGTCGAGCGATTCGAGCGCCTCTCCGCCGAGTACGGTCTCAAGCAGTACGTCGTGCCCTATCTCATCTCGAGCCATCCGGGTTCGACCATGAAGGAAGCCGTGGAGCTGGCGGAGGCCGTGCGCGACATGGGCTACATGCCCGAGCAGGTGCAGGACTTCTACCCCACGCCCTCCACCATGTCCACCTGCATGTTCTATACGGGCGTGAATCCGCGCACCATGGAACCGGTCTACATCCCGCGCGACCCGCACGAGAAGGCCATGCAGCGCGCGCTCATCCAGTACCGCAAGCCCGAGAACTACAAGTTGGTGAAGGAGGCGCTGCGAAAGGCCGGGCGCGAGGACCTGATCGGGTACGGCGCCAAGTGCCTCATCCGCCCCGTGCCGCCCAAGCCGGGTACAGGAGGCGGGAAAAAACAAGACGGGGTGGACGCCCGGAAGAGCGGACGCCCCAACCCCGGCAAACCCGGCGGACGCACCACCGGCAAGAGCGCGGCGGGTAAGAACCCGCACGCCCGCAACCGCGCCGCGCAGGGACGCCAAGGGGCGAACCGGCACTGACGAAGCGACGAGCCGAACGCGCTAACACGCGTAGCCATCGGGCGGAGTCGGGCCCTTCCCGGCCTCGACCGCCGCATCCAATCGGTCGCGAACACCCGGTTCCCCCGCAGGGGCCTCTGTCTGAACGGCCCCCAGCTCTGCATCCTCGACCTCGCCGCAAGGCGCACCGGGCACAGCCGGGGCGTGTTCCCGCCCGACGTTCATCATATCGACGGACATCGATGTACAGGATTCACCCTTAGGCATCTCGATGGCGGGCAAGGAGTCAGACGAGCTCCAAAGGCGCGCGAACGCCCGCACCCCGGCCATGCACAGCAGCCCGGCGCACAAGATGACGGCGCCCGTCGGCAAGACGTTCGTCAACGGATACAGGGGCTCGACCAAATACGATGAGATGTTCAACGCGAAGTGAAGGATGATCGGGTAACGAAGCTTGCCCGTGCGCCAAAACACCCAACCCAACGCGACCCCGAGGACAAAGGCATAACTCCCCTGAATAAGGTTCATGTGCAGAACACCGAACGCGAGCGCCTGCAATATGTTGGCGATCCAAAATGCCCGCGCTGGAACGGCGCGGTAGCGAGCGCCGTCGACCGCATTCCAGCCGGGGCTCACCGCTCTCATGGCATATTCGAGCATGACACCGCGGCAGACGATCTCCTCGTTGATGGGAGCGAGCACCGCGATCGACAGCATGGAGAGAAGGCCGAAGACCCCGACGCTCGCATCTTCCATGAGCTCGGAGTATTCGGCCATGGCCTCGGGAAAAACCGACTCGACGATCTCCAGGATGCCACCGACGAAGAACTGCGCCGAGACGCCGATCGCCAGCAGCAGTGCAAACGATTTGGCAAACGACGCACCCGCGGGCGCAACCGATTCACGGCGAGCGGTGAACGAGGCGGGGCGCATGTGCCGCCACCATGGCAAAAACACGGCGATGACGACGAGCTGGGCCACGACGCCGAGCATCAAAATGGCGTTGTCGAAGGCACCGTCCTCCATGAGCGATCCGGAATCGCCCGAAGCCAGCGCAGCGGTAACCCCGATCATGGCTCCGCCAAAACCCACCACCACGACTTGTATCAATAGGTATATGCCAAAAATGCCGACCACGGCGAGCAGCCATTTGACACCGTTGCCAACGCGGGCGCCGGTCGTCATGTCGTCCATGGGGACCTCCTCGTCAATCGCCCTCATGCCGCACGCGGACTATGCGCGCGTCCGCTCGATCTCGACGGAAACCGACTGCAGGGGCAGGCCGACCGGTGCCCAGGGCTTCTCGAGCTTGACGCGTACGCCATACGCACTCGGGTAGCGCCCGAGCAGCATGTCGGCCACGCCCTCGGCAGCCGCCTCGATGAGCTTGAACGTATGCGCGCGCATGAACTCGTCGATGGCGTGAGCCGCCTCGCCGTAATGGATCGAGGCCGACAAGTCATCGGCCTCACCGGCCCGACGCGTATCTGTGTAGAGCGTCACGCTCACCACGAACTTCTGGCCGAGGGCGTTCTCCTCGGGGAACACACCATGGTTGGCGAACACCTCGAGGCCCTCGATGGAGATGCGATCGAGGCGACGGAGTTGCTCGGGCTCCACGCGCGCGAGCAGCCGCCGCGCGGCGGGAAGGCCGGTCTCGCGGCGAGCAAGGGTGCCGCGGTCGTCCACGATGTTCTCTGGCAGATGCTTCGTATCCATGATGTGCTCCTTTGACGACATGCGTCCGCAGTCGGGGCGCGCACTTATATATCGATCGACAAGTTCTTACGTTCCTCCGGCCAATAGCAGGCCTCACGAGCGGCGCAGGCATAACATGCGCGCGAGCGGTCGTCCGCCTCCTTGATGAGACGGGAGAGCGCATGGGGCGCGTGGCCCTCACCTCCATCGGGGCCTCCGGGACACCCGATCCGAGAACCGCGATGGCCGCCCACGGCAGCTAGGATGGCCGCGCGCTCGAAAGCGTCGAAACGCAAGCCGCGAGGTAATCCGTCCAGGATCTCGGACGCGATGCGAACACCCGCCTCATCGTGAGGCTCGCCGGTCTGATACTGGGCGGCACGGCCGATATCATGCAGCAGCGCCGCGGCATAGACCACGTCTCGATGCAGGCCGCAACCCCTCTCGAGATTGAGGATCCAGGCGATGCGGGCGACGTCGAGCAGGTGGGAAAGCCCATGACGGCAGAAAATCCGGTCGCCCTCCGCGGCGTCGATGCCCGCCAGGCACCGGATGAACGGATCGCTCTCACCGATCGCCGCAATGCGCTCCATGCTCGCCTCCAAATGTCGACACTTGTTCTCATGTTGTACCCAATACGGCAACCCGAAACGGCCGTATTGGCAAAACGGCACGTGCTGGCCGCGGTGTATTTTGCCAGTGCTAAAACGAAACACCACATCCCCGGTCAATTCCTACCAGTCGCCGAAGACGGAACCCACGAGCGCCACAATTCCTACAAATCTCGCTAGCATGAATCTTCGTGGAGATGTGCGCCGGCACCGACCCGACGCGCATCGCACGGGAAAGGAAGGCCCATGGGACTACGCTCCTGGATCAAACGCCACGCCGGCCACGGAAGAAGACCTTCGGCTGGCACCCCGACCACCGTCGCCGCAGCGGTCGCAACCACCGTCAAAGCCGCCGGTCGCGATGAATACGCTTGGGAGCCGCTTCCGGCATTTCTCCCCGTCGACCCGCACGAACATGAACACGTGTGCGTCATCGCGTCGGCCATCGCCGCAGAAGATCATCCCAACAGCACACTCTGCGTGAAGCGCGTGCTCATCGCAAACCCCGAGTATCGCACCGTCTCGGTCATCGCCGCAGCGCTCGCCGCCGGAGCGCTCGAGAAGAGCTCATTTACGGTCAAGAACATCTACAAGATGAAAGAGGAGGACAGCCATGCTGCGTAAATTCAAGATCTCCGTCGACGGAACCCAGTATCTGGTCGAGATGGAGGAGGTCGGCGCCCCCTCCCCAACCCCGGCCGACGCCGCTCCGGCGGCGAGCGCCACGCCCACCCCGAGGCCCGAACCTGCCCCGGCGCGCGACGGGCGCCCAGCCGCGGCCGCCGCGACGCCCGAACCCACCCCGGCACCTACCGAGCCCACGGCAACGGGATCCCATGTCCAAACCGCGCCCATGCCCGGCACCATCCTCGACATCCATGTGAAGGTCGGCGACGCCGTCACCGCCAATCAACCCGTCATGATCCTCGAGGCCATGAAAATGGAGAACGAGGTCGTCGCCGAGCAGGCGGGCACCATCGCTTCCATCAACGTCGAGAAGGGGGCCATGGTAAATCCGGGCGACACGCTCTTCACGCTCGCCTAGGCGCGCCCGACCGACGCGGCGCCGTCTGGCGGCGCCCCCATCCAGAAACGAGACACTATGGAGATCTTACTCGACGGCGTGCAGGCGCTTATCGCCGAGCCGGGGCGCATCGCGATGATCCTCATCGGCTGCGTCCTCATGTACCTGGGCATCAAGAAGGAGTACGAGCCCACCTTGCTCGTGCCCATGGGACTCGGAACCATCCTGGTGAACATCCCGGCGTCCGGTGTCCTCATGACCGGCACCGAGCCCGGCCCGTTTCAGATCTTGTTCGACGCCGGCATCGAGACCGAGCTGTTCCCGCTGCTGCTGTTCATCGGGATCGGCGCCATGATCGACTTCGGGCCGCTGCTCGCCAACCCGTTCCTCCTGCTGTTCGGTGCCGCTGCGCAATTCGGCATCTTCTTCGTGACCATCGTGGCCACGGGCGTGTTCGGCTTCGACATCGCCGATGCCGCCTCCGCGGGCATCATCGCCGCAGCAGACGGCCCCACCTCGATCTTCGTGGCAAACTCCCTCGGCTCCAAGTACATGGGCGCGATCATGGTCGCGGCGTACTCCTACATGGCGCTCGTCCCCATCATCCAGCCCATCGCCATCAAGGCCTGCACCACCAAGAGGGAGCGCGCCATCCGCATGACCTACCGTCCCGGCCAGGTATCGCAAACGGCCAAGATCCTCTTCCCCATCACCATCTGCGTGGTCGCCGGCCTCATCGCCCCGGTGTCCCTGCCGCTCGTGGGCTTCCTCATGTTCGGCAACCTGCTGCGTGAGTGCGGCGTGCTCAACTCGCTTTCCACATCCGCCCAAAACGAGCTCGTGAACCTCATCTCGATCCTGTTGGGCCTGTGCGTCTCCGTGAAGATGGAGTACAGCGAGTTCTTGCAGTTCGACACGCTCATCATCATGGGCCTCGGCCTCATCGGCTTCATCATGGACTCCGTGGGCGGCGTCATGTTCGCCAAGATCTTGAACCTGTTCCGCAGGGAGAAGATCAACCCCATGGTGGGCGCCGCGGGCATCTCCGCCTTCCCCATGGCCTCCCGCGTGGTGCAAAAGCTCGCCACCGAGGAGGACCCCGGCAACTTCATCCTCATGCAGGCTGCCGCCGCCAACGTCGCCGGCCAGATCGCCTCGGTCGTCGCCGGCGGTCTCGTCCTCGGCCTTCTGCTCTAGAAAGGGGTGCTGGCAATGACCGATCTCATCTCATCGCTCGGCCTTTCCGCCGACCTGTCCCTCGCCTTCCAGATCCTCATCCTGGGCTGGGGCGGCATCTTCATCGTCATGTTCGTCATCTACGTGATCTCTCTCGCCCTCGCCCGGCTCTTCCCGCCATCGAAGGAGGCCTAGCATGGCCCGCAAGGTCCGCTTCATGGAGACCGTCCTGCGAGACGGCCAGCAAAGCCAAATCGCCACGCGCATGCCCATCGAGGACATGCTCCCCGTCCTCGAAACGCTCGACCGGTGCGGCTTCGAGTCCCTCGAGGTCTGGGGAGGCGCCACGTTCGACAGCTGTCTGCGCTATCTGAATGAGGATCCGTGGGAGCGCCTGCGCACCATCCGCGCCCACGTCAAGAACACCAAGCTGCAGATGTTGCTGCGCGGGCAGAACCTGCTCGGCTACCACAACTACGCCGACGACGTGGTCGAGGCCCTCGTGAGAAAGTCCGTCGAGAACGGGATCGACGTCGTGCGCATCTTCGACGCACTGAACGACACCCGTAATCTCCAAACCTCCATCCTCGCCGCCAAAAAGGCCGGTGGCGAGGTCCAGGCCGCCATCTCCTACACCACCAGTGACGTGCACACCGTGCGTTACTTCGTGAGCCTGGCCAACGAGATGGCGCGGGCCGGCGCCGACTCGATCTGCATCAAGGACATGGCCGGCGTCCTCACCCCCGATGTCGCCTTCGAACTCGTGAGCGAGATCAAGGCATCGTGCGACCTGCCCCTGCAGGTGCACACGCACGGCACCGCCGGCGTCGCCCAGATGACCTACCTCAAGGCCGTGGAGGCGGGTGCCGACATCATCGACACCTGCTCATCCCCCTTCGCGGAGGGCACGAGCCAGCCGGCGACCGAATCCATGGCCATCGCGTTGGAGGCCCTCGGCTACAAGACCGGTCTGGATATCGAGGGGCTCGAGGCCGTTGCCGCGCACTTCCTGCCCGTCCGCGACCGCTTCCTGGACGAGGGCGTCCTCAACCCCAAAGTCATGGCCGTCGATCCCAAGGCCCTGTTGTACAAAGTTCCCGGGGGCATGCTCTCCAACCTGCTCGCCAACCTCAGGGACATGCATGTCGAGGACAAGTACACCGAAGTTTTGGCTGAGGTCCCGCGCGTCCGAGCCGACCTGGGCTATCCGCCGCTCGTAACTCCCTTGTCCCAGATGGTGGGCTCCCAGGCGCTCATGAACGTCATCTCCGGCGAGCGTTACAAGGTCGTCCCGGCCGAGATCAAAGACTACGTGCGCGGCCAGTACGGCCGCCCGCCCGTGACGATCTCCGAGAAGATCCGCCGTCAGATCATCGGCGACGATGAGGTCATCACCTGCCGCCCGGCCGACCTGATCGAGCCCGCGATGCCACGCCTGCGCAAGGAAATCGCGCGATACGCCCGCTCGGAGGAAGATGTGCTGTCCTACGCCCTGTTCCCCGAGCAGGCGCGCGACTTCCTGGGCCGCCGCGAAGATCCGTTCTACGACGTCCCCGTCCAAGAGGTCAACGTCTCCATCGACGTCGCGTGAGAGTCGCACGCCATGGCCCGCGACGGTCAAGTCACGGGCCATGAACCAAATACCATGCAGCCGGGGAGATCTAGACCGGGCGGATGCAAACGTCCACGGCATCGTATGTGTCCACGACGCCCTCGTCGTGCGATACGAGCGCATGGCCATACCCATCGACGCCCAAAAACAACCCACGGGCCAATTCATCGCCCTCGATGGTGATGACGCGGACTCGCGTGCCGATGAAAGCCAGCGAGGCGTTGTACGCGGCCAGAAGCGGCGCCAGGGGACCTTCGGCCCCGCCGCGCACGGGGTCCTTGATCCAACGGTCGACCTCGGCGCTCGACGTCTGCCGTGCGGAACTGTCCGGACTCGGGTACTTGCGATTCCAGCGGTCGGCCGCCGACCAGCGCTCCACGGACTTGAGGATACCATCGCGAATGGCATCGGCAAGGACGTCCAAATCGGGACAGCGGGCCCCGGGGGCGAGCGCGTCACTCAGGCCCGTCGCCGGCAACGGGGCCAGGGCGCCATCGCGCACGGGCAGCTCGGGGGCCTCGATATTCACGCCGACGCCGCATACGGCAAAGGCGCCCCCATCGGACATGACGAGCTCCGTGAGCACGCCCGCGAGCTTGCGGCCTCCCACGACGATGTCGTTGGGCCACTTGAGGCGCACACCCGGACAACCCGCCTCGCGGAGGGCGGCCATGACGCCCATCGCGCAGGCGACGGGCAATGCGGGGAGTGCGGCGGCGGATACATCGGGCCTGAGAAGGACCGAGAGATACAGGCCGCCGGCGGGAGACGCCCATATATGGGCGCGCTGACCGCGACCGGCGGTCTGCACACGCGCACGGAGGGCAGCGCCATGCGGCGCACCCTCGCGGCCGCGCTTCTTCATTTCGGCATTGGTCGAACCGACCTCATCGGCCACCTCGATGAGCGGCAAGCTCTCCCCCATCTCGATCCCCTCTTCCCCCGGAGGCCCTCGTATATGCGGACGAGGCGGCGCGTGCGGGCACTCCCGTCAACGCGCCGCCCCGTCAGATTCAGCGGGTAGAACAACCCTATCTGTCTAGCATACGGAAAAATCTGGCCTCGAGCCCTGGGTTTTCGATGAACGCGCCCCTACAGGCGAGAGTGGCGGTTTTGGCGCCCGGTTTCTGGACGCCGCGCATGGTCATGCACATGTGCTCGGCCTCCATGTACACGATGGCGCCCTTGCAGTCGAGCTCGACCATGAGCGCATCGGCGACCTGGGCGGTGAGCTGCTCCTGCAGTTGCAGGCGACGGGCAAAGACCTCGACCGTGCGGGCGAGTTTCGAGAGTCCCGCCACACGGCCGTTAGGGATATAGCCGATGGCCGCCTTGCCGTAAAACGGGAGCATGTGATGCTCGCACAGCGAATAGAAGGTGATATCGCGCTCGATCACGAGGTCGTCCTCAGGCACGGGGAAGGTCTTGGACAGATGCTCAGAGGCGTGATGGTCCATGCCGGCACACAGCTCGGCATACATACGGGCGACGCGGTCGGGCGTCTCGGCCAGGCCCTCCCGGGTCGGGTCCTCGCCGATAGCTTCCAACAGCATGCGCACCGCCTCGCGCGCTTTGTCTTGGTCGACCATCTCCACCAGCTTTCCTCGCACCACAGGGCGCCTCGCGACTCAATCTGCAAGCTATGGTACCACGCGTCGAGAACCGCGCTTAATCCATCACATGCGTGGCGTAGATCCGCTCATCTCCCCACAAGCGCACGGAATCCGCAGGGACCGCGCCCGCCGCCAGAGCCTCGAGCGTCTCCGGCATGTCGATGAGACGCTGATTCGAGGAACCCCTAAAGCGAAGCGTGATATCGTGCAGGCCCTGCACGAAGGGGCCATCCACCAAAACGTCCACGCACCTCAGGATTCGATCGGTGCACTCGGTGTGATGGCGTCCGCCGGCCACGAGCTCCACATCCCAGGTGTCCCCCGTGAAGCACCAGATGGTCTTGCCGCACCCGCGCGGAAATTCCTCGCGCACGCGCTCGACGAAGGCGACGAGCCCCTCCTGGTTCTCCGGCTCCATGGGTTCGCCGCCCAAAATGGTCAGACCGTCGATATACGCCGGTCGCATGCTCTCGATGATGGCATCCTCGGTTTCACGCGTAAACGGCTTGCCCGCGGCGAAGTTCCAGGCCACCTCGTTGAAACAGTTCTTGCATCCCCGGCGACATCCGGACACGAACAGCGTCGTGCGAACCCCCTCGCCGTTGGCGATATCGAAATGCTTGATCTCGGCGTAGTTCATGACACCATCTCCCCTGTCCGGGTCGAACCCTACAGGTGCAGCACGCGGTCGCGAATCTCCTCGGTGCGGCCCTGATTCCAGAACTGCGTACCGATGTATCCGCAGGTACGACGCGCGACGTTCAAGGTCTCCTGGTTGCGGTTGCCGCAATGCGGGCACTCCCACACCAGTTTGCCATCGTCCTCCACGATCTTGATCTCACCGTCGAAGCCGCACTCCTGGCAGTAATCGCTCTTGGTGTTCAGCTCGGCGTACATGATGTTTTCGTAGATGTACTGCATGACGCGGATGACGGCCTTGAGGTTGTCCTGCATGTTGGGCACCTCGACGTAGGAGATGGCACCACCCGGGGACAGGCGCTGGAACTGGCTCTCGAACTTGAGCTTGTCGAACGCATCGATCTCCTCGGACACGTGGACGTGATAGCTGTTGGTGATATAGCCCTTGTCCGTCACACCGGGGATGATGCCGAAGCGACGCTGCAGGCACTTGGAGAACTTGTACGTGGTGGACTCAAGCGGGGTTCCGTAGATGGAGTAGTCGATGTCCTCGGCGTCCTTCCACTCGTTGCACTTGTCGTTCATGCGCTGCATGACCGCCATGGCGAACGGCGTGCCGTGCTCGTCGGTATGGCTCGCGCCCGTCATGTACTTCACGCACTCGTACAGGCCGGCATATCCCAGGCTGATGGTGGAATATCCGCCAAAGAGCAGCTTGTCGATCTTCTCGCCCTTGTCCAGGCGCGCCAAGGCGCCGTACTGCCACAGAATCGGGGCGGCGTCGGACAGGGTGCCCAGTAGGCGCTCGTGGCGGCAGCGCAGGGCGCGGTGGCAAAGCTCCAGGCGCTCATCGAAGATCTCCCAGAACTTATCCATGTCGCGCTGCGAGGAGAGGGCCACGTCGGGCAGGTTGATGGTCACGACACCCTGGTTGAAACGACCATAGTACTTGGGTTTGCCGGGCTCGTAGTTCTTGGCGCGGGCGACGTTGCCATAGCCGTCGCCCGAACGATCGGGCGTGAGGAAGCTGCGGCAGCCCATGCAGGTGTAGCAATCGCCATTGCCCTCGGTCTCCCCCTTGGAGAGCTTGAGCTCGCGCATCTTCTTCTCGGAGATGTAATCGGGCACCATGCGCTTGGCGGTGCACTTGGCCGCGAGCTGAGTCAGGTAGAAGTACTCGGAGCCCTCGTAGACGTTGTCCTCCTCGAGGACGTAGATGAGCTTGGGGAACGCCGGGGTGATCCAAACGCCCGCCTCGTTCTTCACGCCCTCGTAGCGCTGGCGCAGGGTCTCCTCGATGATCATGGCCAGATCGCGCTTCTCGGCCTCGTCGCGGGCCTCGTTGAGGTACATGAACACGGTGACGAAGGGGGCCTGGCCGTTGGTGGTCATGAGGGTGACGACCTGGTACTGGATAGTCTGGACGCCGCGGCGGATCTCGTCGCGCAGACGGGTCTCCACAACCTCGGAGACCTTCTCCTCGGGCGCCTCGACCCCGAGCTCCTCAAGCTCGGCATCGACCTGACGCCGGATCTTCTGACGGCTCACCTCGACGAACGGGGCGAGATGCGTGAGCGAGATGGACTGGCCGCCGTACTGGCACGAAGCGACCTGGGCGATGATCTGCGTGGCGATGTTGCAGGCGGTGGAGAAGCTATGCGGGCGCTCGATGAGCGTGCCGGAGATGACCGTGCCGTTCTGCAGCATGTCCTCGAGGTTCACAAGATCGCAGTTGTGCATGTGCTGGGCGAAATAATCGGAATCATGGAAGTGGATGATGCCCTCGTTGTGCGCCTCGACGATCTCGGCGGGCAACAGCACGCGCTGCGTGAGGTCCTTGGAGACCTCGCCGGCCATATAATCGCGCTGAACGGAGTTGACCGTGGGGTTCTTGTTGGAATTCTCCTGCTTGACCTCTTCGTTGTTGCACTCGATGAGGGACAAGATCTTATCGTCCGTGGTGTTCTTCTGGCGCTTGAGGCCTTGGACATAACGATAGATGATGTAGCGACGGGCGACCTCGAAGTGATCGAGGGCCATGATCTCATCCTCGACCATGTCCTGGATCTCCTCGACGGAGACGGTGTGGCCGGCGGACTCGCAGCGATCGGCGACGTTCTGCGCGGCGTAGACCACCTGGCGATCGGTGAGGCGCTTGGCTTCCTCAACCTCGCTGTTGGCGCCCTTGATGGCGTCGATGATCTTCTGGATGTCGAAATTGACCTCAGAACCGCTGCGCTTGATGATCTTCATGGCGTTCCTCCGCGAATCGCTCTATTAACCCGTACATGCCACAATGATGGGAAAACCTCGGTTCCACACGATATGACGACGCGCGGACAAACCGAGACCATAGTTGCCTGAAACAGTATGATAGGTCATTTTTCCATCAACATCTGGTATTACTTTTTTGATACAACACTACATGTTGTGTTTTAGCAGGTCAGGAATAATGTGCCAACTTCTTCCCGCATTCAAATGCGCATCCCCCTCGAAATGCGAAAAGCAAGATGTGGGCACCCAACCTGCGAGGATGCAAAAACAGCGACGCGGGAGACCGGGAAGGTGTCCATAACTTCTCCGCTTGACACGGCGCGGTCACTCCGAGGCATGCTGGGCAAATCGTGTCGGGCCCACATGTTGTGCGCGGCGCGCGGCTCGATCCCTCCCGGATGGAGATGATGGCGCCCATCCGGGAGGGACTGGAAGGACCCGAGCCGAAACGTTCAAAAAAGCGGACGCCCCAAAGGGCGCCCGCTTGCAACGCTATGGAGGCGAAGCCCGGATTCGAACCGGGGGTAAAGGCTTTGCAGGCCTCTGCCTTACCACTTGGCCACTTCGCCGTATATGCAAAGGGCCGATTGAAATCGGCCCCGGCACATTCAATGGAGCGGACAACGGGGCTCGAACCCGCGACCCCAACCTTGGCAAGGTTGTGCTCTACCAACTGAGCCATGTCCGCATGTGGTGGGCGATACAAGATTTGAACTTGTGACCCCTTCCGTGTCAGGGAAGTGCTCTCCCCCTGAGCTAATCGCCCGTCTCAGGTGTGCGCCTCAGCGCGGGATTAACTATAGCCGAGCGGAATTTCAGATGCAACAACATTTTTCAAAAAATTTGAAATCGTTGAGTCCCGCCTGGTAGAGGGAAAGAATCAGGAGGCTCCGCACCGCCTTGCGAAGCGAATCGCACCATCGGGCCGCGCCGCTCCCCATCCAACCGCCAAGGAGACCCTTTCCGCAGCCCCATCCGATCCCAGCTTCCGCCGGTCTCCATCCCGCCCCCGCCCGGCGGGTGCGCCCTCTCAAGCTCGTTTCCATTATTTTCAAATGGGGCCTTGCGCTTGAACGGACGATTGCGTATAGTACTTCCACGCAAGCGGACATGGCTCAGTTGGTAGAGCACAACCTTGCCAAGGTTGGGGTCGCGGGTTCGAGCCCCGTTGTCCGCTCCATTGCTTTTGGGGAGCCGGTTGTTTCAATCGGCTCTTTTCATATCACGGCGGCTTGGCCAAGTGGTAAGGCAGAGGCCTGCAAAGCCTTTACCCCCGGTTCGAATCCGGGAGCCGCCTCCATCGCAACATCGACGGGCGCCTCAAGGGCGCCCGTTTTCACTTGGCGCCGCCCGTCCCCCTATCCCACCAGCTTGATCAGGCGGACCCGCGTACCCGGCGCATCGGAGCGCCGACGAACCTCCACGCTGTCCACGAGCATGCGCATGAGCTTGATCCCGCGACCTCGCTCGAGGCTCTCGACGGGCTCCTCCCCATCTGAGATCTGATAACCGCAACCGCAGTCGCGCACTTCGATGACCACGCGATCGGGATACGCGTAGACGCTCATGGAACCACCCTCTCCGCCGCAGGCATGGTCATACGCGTTGGAAAGCGCCTCTCCCGCCGCCAGGGCCACATCGAAGCATTCCTCGCGCGTGAGCGGGAGCGCGCCCAAGAGCTCCGCCACGCGATGGCGGTACCCCGCGAGATGCTCGACGCCCCGCTGGATGGTGAAGCTCTTGCTCCACAACGGCGGCGTGTCGGGCGCTATGACCGGAATGGCGGGGCGCTCGACGGTCGAAACGTGCAAAATGTCGATCAGGCGCGCGATCTGCAAAAAGCGCGCGACGTCGGGGGATGCGTTCACGAGCGACAAGAGCCCCTCCCGCTCATAGAGGGCGCGGGCCCGCGATAGGAGGAAGGCGAGGCCCGTCGAATCGATGAACGTCACATTCTGGCAGTTCATCAAGATGCGGCGAACACCGCTGTCGACCAGGGCGTCGACCTGCTCGCGCAGGCGCGGCACCGACGCGAGGTCGATGTCGGTCGTGGGCGCGATGACGGCTATGTCGTTCCATTCATTCATGCTGCTATGGTTCCCCAAACTCCCCCATTCGATACCCCGCCCGATCACGGGGCCACCGCGCACGCGGCCTTAGGACTCGTCCATACGCAGTGCGACGAGGGCGATGTCGTCGTCGAGCGCGGAGCCGGTGAACGCATCGAGCTCCGCCAGGACCTTCGAGCACAGGCCGTCGATGCCGGCGGACGCGGAGCGCAGGAGGGTCTCGCGCAAACGGGTCTCGCCGAAAAACCCGCCCGACGCATCACGCGCCTCGATGGCGCCGTCGGTGTACATGAACAGGATGTCGCCGGGATTGAAGGCGAATGCGCCGTTCTCGTACACCATGGAGGGAAACGCCCCCACGACGCCCGACTGGACGCTCAACAGCTCCGACTCGACGCCGCCGGTCGCATCCCGCCTCAACAGCATGGTGGGCGGATGACCCGCCGAGCAGTACGTCGCCCTGCCGTGGCGCAAGTCGATCTTGGCGATGAACACCGTAACGAAAGTCTCCACCCGAGAGAAGCTCATGAGCATGCGGTTGAGCGAGCGCGCCATGCGCGCGGGGCTCGCGCCCTCCCAGGCGTAGGCGGTAAGCGCCGTTTTGACGAGGGCCGACATCGAGGCGGCCTCGACGCCCTTGCCCGACACGTCACCCAAGATCATGACGGCGCGGTCATCGGGCAAGCGGATGAGCGTGTAGAAGTCACCGCCCACGAGCGCCTGGCGCGTGGCGGACGAATAGAGGGAATCGGCCGTGATGCCGGGGACGGCCCCGAGGTCGTTGCGCATGCCGGCCTGGAGGGTCTGGGCGATGCGACGCTCGCTTTTCTGCTGCAGGGCCCCCTCCATGATGAGCTCGAAATCATGGGCGACATGCGTGAGGTAATCGAATTCCATGTCGTCGATGGGCTCCTGGGAGCCATCGCGCAGCAAGAGGAAGCGGCGCGGCGGGAGCACCGTTGAGAAGGGGCCCGCATCCTCGACGAACACCGCCTCTTCCAAGCTGGGCCCGTTGTCCATGAACACACCCTGGCACGGCAGGCCATGGCGCTCGAGCCACTCGCCGATCCACGTGATGCGGTCGACACGGGCCAGCCTGATCTGCTTGGGGTCCTCCGTGACGGCGAGCGGACCCGTATCGGCGCTGAAGGCGTCAACACGCGACGAGGTGCCCACGCGCGCGGCGGGCGCGGTCACGGAGAAAAACATCTCGTCCGCGCCGCAGGGCAGGTCGATGCGACGGCCGCCGTCGAGCTCGATGACGCACACGCCGCGCTCCATATCGTTCAGCACGGGCAGCAGGCGGCAGGAGAGTTGATCGAGAACCTCCTCGATCATCTCCCGCCATGCGGTGGCCGGGTCCGACCCCGCCGCGTACAGGGCCTCGCGGATACGCGTGAGCGATCGCGTGAGGCCGGCTGTGCGGGCGGCGCGCAGGGAGCTCGCCACGCCGACCAATTCGATGGAGAGGTAATCGCAGATGACCTCGAGCACACGCACATCGGATACCCGAGGCGAACAGGGCCGCGTCCAACCGAGCTCGACGATGCCGAGCACCTGCGTGCCGAAGTACACGGGAACGGCGATGAGCGTCTTGAACGGCGCCATGTCCTGAACGCGGACATTATGGCGGATGCGCGCGTCCAGATCGTAAAACGATCCGGGGACCGTCGGGTCATCCGGATCACCGGGGACGAGCGAGATGCGGCACGCCCGCTGCTCGCGCAGAACGTGCGTCTCCACGCCCGCGCCATAGGGAATGAACGCCGGGACGTCGGGACCCACGAGGCCGCGACTCACACCGCGCAGGTTGAAACCGCCGCTCTCGGCGAAATAGATCGTCGTCCCCGCGGCGTCGAGCGTCTCGGCCATGCGATTCAAAACGGTGTCGAGCAGCGTGGACATATCATTGGAGCCAACCGTGGACATGATCACGGACAGCGTGCCGGACAAGCGCTTGTTCGCCGCCTTGAGCTCGGACAGCAGGCGTTGCGTCTTGCGATCGTAGGCATATTGCTCTTCGAGACTCCTGATGGCGACGACGTAGCGATGCGCGTGCCCGTCACCGCTTTTGGGACTTCCCGAAAGCTCGATGGCACGGACGCGGACGGGGATGAAGGAGCCGTCGGCGAGTTTGAGCATGAGCGTGTTCTCGGAGCCATCGGAGGTGAAGGGGACCTTATGGCCCATCGAACGCTCGAATGAGACGCTATACAGCAAGTCCTTGATGTCGACGCCGACGATCTGCTCCTTGCCGATCTTCCCCAGCAAAAGCATCTGCCGATTCACATGGGCGACCGTGCCATCGGCATCGCAGATGGCGACGGCATCGCTCGTGACCTCGACGAGCCGGGCGACATCGCTCAATTCCCCGTTGTCCATGCGTTCCATGCGCATCCTCCCGCCGGCTCGACACGACGTGGGCGCGCTCATCGCACGACCACGTGCGATAGATAGTAAAAAACCCAAACCCCGAAGGGTTTGGGTACTGTTCACGTGGTGTCGGAGGCGGGACTTGAACCCGCATGACCAAAATCGGTCACTAGCACCTCAAGCTAGCGCGTCTGCCAATTCCGCCACTCCGACGTTCGCAACAGGGAGTATATTAACCTGGATTCCGTCACCTAGGCAAGTCTTTTTCCAAAAAAGTTCGAAATATTTTTCCGGACGTCATCACACCAGGTCAGAGGCGAAAAGATCGATCCTTCCGGAAGCGTCGACGGAGGACGCGGCGATGCGGTCGGACGCGATCTTGGTATATGCGGGGTGGGCAAGCGGGAGAAGGGGCAGGCTCTCCCCCATCATGGTCAGGGCATCTTGAATGAGCGCCGAGCGCGCCGCGGAGTCGGTCGTCCGGCGCGCCTCGTCAAGGGATCGATCAACCTGCTCGTCGCGACACGCGCAAATGTCAGCCGAAGGTCGATCGCATGCGAGCAACTCATCCGCAATCACCTCGAGGACGGGCACGGTCGGCTCGAGGGACCTCAAGGCGCAATCGAACTCGGCGGTGCGACAGCGCCTCACGAAGTCATCCGCGTCCAGCGCCTCGGACTTGACCGAGAACCCGGCGGCCTCAAGATCGCGTGCGACGTGCGCGACCACCCGGGCACTCGTCCCGCCCTTGCGATAGATCAGATCGATGCCGAGGTCGAGCTGATCGGCCGAAGGAGCGTCGGACTCGGTGCCCTCCCCGGCCGAGCCCTCCCCGACGGCGGGATCCCCCTGCGCGGACTCGAGTTTTGCATCCTCGACCAACTGGATCGATCCCTCGGGATCGTACGCGCACGCATCCCAGGGCCGGGTCTCGGCAATGCGCGGGGAGATGGGCGCGGCGGCCGGTTCGCAGCTGAATTTGAGTACCTTGCGACATAGGGCCTCGCGGTCGATGGACAAGCAGGCGGCACGCCGCATCTCGGGTCGGGAAAACACCCCGGACGAGCAATTGAGGGCCAGGTAGAGCAATCCCCCCTCGAGACCGTGCGCGAGACGGGCATCCGCCGTCAGGGAACTTCCGTCGAATGCGGGGCTCGCGATCTCCTCGGCATCCGAGAGCTGATCGGCTGGCACATCGGTGATGTCGATATCGCCGGCGCGGAACTGCTTGTACGCCGCGACGGTATCGGCCATGGAAACGATCAAGACGCCTGGCACAAGCGGCGCGCCGATGACACAGTCGGAGAAAGACTCGAGCATCACGTCTTGCCCGCGCTTCCAGGGGCACTTGAGGGCGAACGGCCCGTTGCCGATGGGCTTTGATGCGAACTTCTCGGGATCGGTCAATGCCGAAGCGGGAATGGGCCCCAGCGCGGGATGGGTCGCCACGCGGTCGAAATACGGGCACGGCTCGGTGAGGCTCACGGCGAAGGTGGCGTCATCGGGACAGCGCAGGCCGACCATCTCCGAGGCCCGACCCGCGCGAAGCGCCTCATAGCCATCGACCAGGCGCAGCAGCGAGCCCCAACGCCCAAACTCGCCATCGGTTTCCGGAGCGCCCTCATCTCCGGGAATGGCACGCACGAGACGCTCCCATGCGATCTTGAAGGAGGATGCGGTCACGCGCTCCCCGTTGTGGAAAACCGCATGCTCGGGCAGCTTGAACGTGAACGTGCACTCGTCATCGGAAACGGAACACCACGACGCGGCGCCGGGAGCGATCCCGCCATTTGCATCGAGGCGCATCAAGGGCGTGAAGACGGCGGAGAGGACCTGCAGGCCCGCACGATCCTCGACCAGCAGCGGATCGATCGCCGAAAGTTGCCCGATACGGCATTTCAGCCAGGTTGCGGGGACATCGTCCGAACCGACCTGGTTCCCGCCATCCCGCCCCCCGCATGCGGAGAGCGCGGACATCGCGACGATACCGGCGGTGGCACCGCAAAGGGTTCTTCTATCGATCATCAAAAGTCCTCCCGGCTTTCGCGCGGTTGCATATCGAATCCACTCTAAACGAAATGGACGCGCAGTAACCGACATTCCACGCACTATTCAGGTGGCTCGATACGGCCCTTCGCGCCGACCGTCAAAAAGAAGGACCCGCCGAGGGCGGGTCCTTCTTGCGTTCGATGCAGGGCGCGTCGACAGACGGGCTACAGGTCGATGTGAGACTCCTTGATGGGGAATGGAGCCGCGTAGTGGCAGGCGCAGAAATGGCCATCGCCGATCTCGCGGAACTCGGGCGTCTCCTCGGAGCACTTGGCCTGGGCGATCGGGCAGCGGGTGTGGAAGCGGCAGCCACTCGGCGGGTCGATCGGGCTCGGGGGGTCGCCGGCGAGAATGATGCGCTTGCGGTTCTGCTGCACATCGGGATCGGGAATCGGAACGGCCGAGAGCAGGGCCTGCGTGTAGGGATGGTTCGGCTCGGCATACAGCCTCTTCCAGTCGGAAAGCTCGACCATCTTGCCGAGGTACATGACGGCCACGCGGTCGGAGATATGCTGCACGACGGAAAGGTCATGGGCGATGAACAGGTATGCGGTGCCATACTGCTTCTGAAGGTCCTTCAACAGGTTCAGAACCTGAGCCTGAATGGAGACGTCCAGAGCGGAAACCGGCTCGTCGCAGATGATGAGCTTCGGGCGCAGGATGAACGAGCGGGCGATGCCGACGCGCTGGCGCTGGCCGCCGGAGAACTCGTGCGGATAGCGGTTGATGTGCTCGGGGTTGAGACCGACCACGTCAAGCAGCTCGCGGACGCGCTCGATGCGCTCCTCGGGGGTACCGACACCGTGGATGACCATGGGCTCGGAGATGATCTCGCCGATGGTCATGCGGGGGTTGAGGGACGCGTAAGGGTCCTGGAAGATGAACTGCATCTCGCGGCGCATGGCCTTGAGCTCCTTCTTGTTCATCTTGGAGATGTCGCGGCCCTCGAAGTAGACCTTGCCCGAAGTGGGGGGATCGAGGTGCATGATGGCGCGCCCGGTGGTGGACTTGCCGCAGCCGGACTCACCGACCAGGCCGAACGTCTCGCCGGCGCGGATCTCGAACGAGAGATCGTTGACGGCGGAGACGACCTTCTTGGAGAACTTGCCGCCCATGAAACCGGAACCGGTGGGGAACTCCTTGTGCAGGTGCTCGACCTTGAGCAGGGGCATGTTGGTATCTGCCATTTAGGCCTCGCCTCCCTTCGTGGCGTCGACGTTCACATCGTCGGGAATTGCGGTCGGGACCGTGGCGCGAGAACGGGACGTATCGGGTGCGAAGCGCTTCACGAATGCGTCGTCATCGGCGTAGTGGCACTCGGAGTAGTGACCGTTGTCCATGACGAACTTCTGCGGGCGCTCCTTGTGGCAAAGCTCGGTTGCGTAGGGGCAACGGGGGGCGAAGGCGCAGCCCTTGGGAAGGTTCACGAGCGAAGGCGGATTGCCGTGAATCGGCGTGAGGGGCTTCTTCTCATCGGTCGCCTGCTCGGGAATTGAGCGGATCAGGCCCCACGTGTAGGGGTGACGGCTCTCATAGAAGATCTCCTCGGCGGTGCCGAACTCGACCGGGTGACCGGCGTACATGACCATGATCTTATCGGCCATGTCGGCTACGACGCCCAGGTCGTGGGTGATCATGATGATCGCGTTGCCGTTCTTCTCCTGCATCTCCTGCATGAGCTCGATGATCTGCGCCTGGATGGTGACGTCGAGGGCCGTGGTCGGCTCGTCGGCGATCAGGATGTCGGGATCGCACGCGAGGGCCATGGCGATCATGACGCGCTGGCGCATGCCGCCGGAGAACTGGTGGGGATACTGGTTGACGCGCTTCTCGGGCTCGGGGATGCCCACGAGATCGAGCAGCTCGGTGGCGCGCTGCAGGGCCTCCTGCTTGGAGTAGCCGCGGTGCAGGCGCAGGCCCTCGCCCACCTGGCGCCCGATCTTGTAGACCGGGTTCAGGGAGGTCATGGGGTCCTGGAAGATCATGGCGATATCGTTGCCGCGAACATGCTGCATCTCCTCTTCGGACATGTTGAGCAAGTCATGGCCGCGATACGTGACGGAACCGCCCTCGATCTTTCCGGGGGGCATGGAGATGAGGCCCATGATGGTCATGGCGGTCACGGACTTACCGGAGCCCGACTCGCCCACCACGCCGAGGGTCTCGCCGCGGTCGAGGGTGTAGGACACGCCGTCGACGGCATGCACGACGCCGTCCTCGGTGTGGAAGTACATCTTGAGATCGTCGACCTCAAGCAGGTGCTGGCCCTCTGGAATGGGCTGGGTCTTCAGATCGACGTAGTTGTCATTCTTCTTAGCCATGATTTACGCGTCCTTCATCTTCACGTCGAGAGCGTCACGCAGGCCGTCGCCGAGCAGGGTGAACGCCAAAACGGTGGTCAGGATGGCGAGACCGGGCAGGATCATGAGCCAGGGCTCGGTCTGCAGGAACTTCTGGCCCTCCTGGATCAAGGTGCCCCATGAGGGATCCGGCGGGATGACGCCCATGCCGAGGAAGGACAGCGCCGACTCGGTCAAGATGGCACCGCCGATGTTCATGGTCGCGTAGACCACGATGGAGGCAACGGAGTTCGGGAAGATATGACGCGCGATGATACGGACGTCGGAGGCGCCCATGGAGCGGGCCGCGTCGATGTAATCGCTCTCCTTGACGGAGAGGATGGCGGAGCGGAAGACGCGGGCGATCTGCGGCCAGCCCAGGATGCCGATGGCGAAGAACACGTTCTGGATGCCGTTGCCGATGACCGCGATCATGGCGATGACGAACAGGGTGTACGGGAACGCCAGGAAGGTGTCGGCCAGGCGCATGATGATCGTATCCCAGATACCGCCGTAGTACGCGGCGATGGCGCCCATCACCAGGCCGATGATGGTGGAGATACCGGTTGCGACGATACCGACGGTGAGCGAGATGCGCGCGCCGTAGATCACGCGGGACAAGACGTCACGACCGAGGGTGTCGGTGCCGAAGGGATGCTCGAAAGACGGCGCGAGGCGCGAATTGGCAGCCATCGTGGCCGTGTCGGAGGCGGTGGGGTTTCCCAGGACCTGCGGGACCCAAAGGTCCGCAGTGGCGGCCACGAGGATCGTGATGGCGAGCCACACGATGGCGAACATCGCGAGCTTGTTCTTCCTCAGGCGCTTGAACGCGTCACCCCACAGGGTGCGCGTGGGCTTGTCGGATGCACCGACGGCGGCGTGATGCTCGGGCGCGGTGGCGGCGGCGTTCGCGCGATCGTCGATGTTGCTCATTGGATACTGCACGCTGCTCCCCTCCTACTTCTCGCTCTTGTTGCCAAGGCGGATACGCGGGTCGAGGAACGCGTAACTCACATCGACAATAAGGTTGATGATCATGACCACGAACACGATGACCGTGACGGAGCCCATGACGATGGGCCAGTCGCGCTGCGTGATGGCGACGTAGGTCATCTGTCCGATACCGGGCCAGTTGAAGACCGTCTCGGTCAGGATCGCGCCGGCGAGCATGGCGCCGAAGTCCATGCCGATATAGGTCACGACCGGGATGAGGGCGTTCTTGAGCGCATGATTGAAGATGATGGAGCGCTTGGAAAGGCCCTTGGCCTTGGCCGTGCGGATATAGTCCTGGTTCATGACCTCGACCAACTGGGAGCGCATGATGCGCGCCGTGTAGGCGGTCGAGACCGCGGCCAGGGTCACGGCCGGGAGAACGTAATAGGTCCACGCGGGGAACTGCGGGAAGGGACCGGGGACGCCGGAGACCGGCAGGGCGATCGCGCCGCCCGTCGCGTCCTTGAGCCAGATGCCGAAGATCAGCTGCAGCAAAAGGCCGAGCCAGAACGCGGGCATCGCGACGAGCATGGACGTGGTGAGCGTGACCAGGATATCCCAGAAGGAATAGCGCTTGATGGCAGAGATGATACCGGCGCCGATACCCACGAAGGCCTCGATCACGATGGCGACCAGGGCGATTTGGACGGTGTGCGGATACGCCTCGAAGATCATGTCCTTGACCTCGCGACCCTTCTGATAGGAAGTGCCGAGGTCGCCCTGGAGCAGCTTGCCGAGGTAGTTGAAGTAACGGTCGACCATCGGGGTCTCGATGGTGTTACCGTCCTCGTCGAAGACGATATTGCCGTTCTCGTCCGTCACGATCAAACCGTGAGCGGCGCGGATGTTCATCTCCGTCTGGGGATCCATCTTCTTCTCGCCGGCGATCAACTTGATCGGATCGCCGGGCACGACATTCTGCATGATGAACAGAATGAGCGTGACGCCGAGGAAGACCGGGATGAACTGTAGGATTCGCTTGAGGATGTACCTGAGCACAGCGATACCCTCCCTAGTCTCATGGACACTACATCTTGCTGCAGTGGGGATGCAGCATAAACTGTGATTATACGTCACTTGCAACGAATTACTGCGGGGATTGTGCGTAGATATGCACTCAGCGCACTCATCACCCGTCGAATCTGGTCTCCGTTACACATAAAGCAGGACACCGCTTGCGCGATGTCCTGCAGTTCATAGCGCTTTAAGCTTTGCGAGCAAGGGAACTACGCAAGCTCGGCAGTCTCGAAATGAGGCTTGGTCTGGGCATCGTAGTTGAAGGACTTCATGCGCTCGGAGCCGATGTAGTTGTGAGCGTAGAACATGATCGGGATGACGGGCATGTCCTTGCCGATGGTTCCGCAGATCTTGCGGCAGGCGGCCTTGCGCTCCTCCTCGTCCTGGATCTGACGGGCAGCCAACATGGCGGCGTCCATCTCCGGGTTGCTGTACTCCTCGTAGTTGTTGTCAGCACCGGTGAAGAAGTTCGGGTACAGGAAGTTGTCCATGGTCGGATAGTCGGCGGTCCAGCCGAGGCGGCCGAGGCTGAAGTTCTTGTCGCCGAGCTGCTGCAGATAGGTGGCCCACTCGACGGTCTCCTGCGTGACCGTGATGCCGACCTGCTCGAGATCGAGCTGGACGGAGGACATGAGATCGCCGTGATCGCCGTCGCCGTTGTAGTTCAGCGTGATCTCGATGTCGCGCTTGCCGTCAGCATCGGCGGGATACCCGGCCTCATCGAGGAGCTTGCCAGCGGCCTCGGGGTCGTACTTGCAATCCTCCCAGACGTTCTCGGGGGAATCGTCGATGGAGGTCGGCATGATGGACGTGGCCGGCATGCGGGAGCCCTCATACAGGGTGTCCACGATGTTCTGACGGTTGATGGCGAGGGAGACCGCGCGACGGACCTTCGGGTCGGACAGGAACGGATCCTGAGGGCCCGGGATCAGGAAGTAGGTGGAGAGCTCGGTGCCGAGCAGGCACTGCTTGCCGGGGGTGGAGGTGAAGCCGTCCTCGGACTCGCCGTACTTATCGATGCACTCCTTGATCTTGCCGCTCGGAATCGCCGCGAAATCGATGGAGCCGGCCTGGAACTCGTTGAAGGCGGTGTCGGGGTTCTTCTGGATGGACATGTAGACACCGTCGAGGCTGGGCTTGTCGCCATAGTAATCGTCGAAGCGGGCCAGGGAGATGTACTGGTTGTGCTTCCAGGGCTCGGTCATCATGAAGGGGCCGTTGCCGATGGGCTTCTCGAGGAACGCCTTGGGGTCCTCATCGGCGCATGCCGGGACGGGCGCGAGGCCGGGATGGCAGCAGACGGCCGGGAAGTCGGCCATGGGCTCGGAGAGCGTGACCTCAAGGGTCAGATCGTCGACGGCCTTGAGGCCGGAGAACTCATCGGCCGTGCCATCGTGGAACTCGGTGTAACCCGCGACCGGCGCGAGGTGGTAGCAGATGTCGGAAGGGGTCTCCATCTTGGGGGAGGCCACGCGCTTCCAACCGCGGATGAAGGACTCGGCATCGACGGCGTCGCCGTTGTGGAACTTCATGCCCTCGCGGAGCTTGAAGGTGTAGACACGGCCGTCCTCGGAGACCGCGGGGTCCTCGGCGGCGCAGCAGGGAACGGCGGAGGCGGAGTCCCAATCCCACTCCATGAGACCGTCGAACACGTTGAAGACGACCGCGGTGCCCTGATTCTCCTGAGCGTTGTACGGATCGATGAACGCGGGCTCGGAAAGATAGAAGTTCATAACGTTCTTGCCGGAAGCACCGCCGCCCTTGTCACCGCCGCCGCAGCCGGCGAGGGCAGCGACAGCGCCGGTGGCAAGCGCCCCGCCGATGAAGGCGCGACGACCCATGACGGGCTGGGAAAACTTGAAATTAGCCATGCCATCCTCCTTATAACGCAGGTTCACGGGGCACGACGCCGGCTGCGCACCCCTTTGGTGCGACCGGAGTGCGAACACGTTGCCCTACCCCGTTGCGCTTCGCGATGCCGCTAGGCTGTGCGGCTTCGCGCGATGGTCAATACCATAGCGCACTTTTGCATAATGGAGTATGAGTTTTCTGCCCGATTCATGGCATATTCTTTAGTTTGTCAGAGTACATGCAGGTAAAACAGCGCTTTAGTGCATAAAAGAACACGCGGTTGAATTGAATAATCGACGCTATGTTTCAACTGTGTAACGCAAGTTTCCCGCCAGCGCGCCTTTGACGGAAGCAAAACGACCGCTGGCCAATATCCCAAGTCAAGACAAGAGCCGATATGTTAGCCCCAGGCCGCTTGCAAACGAAAAAGCCCGACCGGACCATGCCGATCGGGCCCCGATGCTTCATGAGAGCACGTCCTACAGGCCGACGATGCCCTGCGGGAAGAAGAACATCGCCAATACGACGCAGGCGGCAAACACGCAAGCCACGATAACCGTGAGCTTGTCGAGGTTCTTCTCCATGACGCCGGTTGCGGTGCTGGAGTTGTACAGGGAGCTGGCGATCATGTCGGAAACGCCGGTGCCCTTGCCGGAATGCATGAGGACGAGCGCGATGAGCAAAAGCGCGGACAGCGCCCACACGGCGAAGAGAACGATCTGCAACGGACCCACGAGGACTCCTTCTAGCCAAGAGAAACGTACAGCGGATAATGGTAGCACACTCCCCCGCCCTTCCGCGAAATTTCACTCGCCTTGGCCCTGATGGTCGGGGCCGTGCGCCCGGGGCGGGCAAAAGGCCGCCGCCCGAGATGGACGGCGGCCTTCCCATGCGGTAGCCGCAACCGTGATGCGCGGGCGCTACTCCTCAACGGCGAGGGCGCGACCCGTCATCTCGGCGCTGGGCTCGAGACCGGCCATGGCGAGCATGGTCGGGGCGATATCGGACAGGCGGCCGTCCTCGATGCCGACGAGCTTGGCGGCGTCGCTCACGATGATGAACGGCACGCGGTTGGTGGTGTGGGCGGTGAAGGGCTTCTTCTCCCCATCGACCTCGTCAAACATATGGTCGGCGTTGCCATGGTCGGCGGTGATCAGCGCAAAGCCGCCCTTGGCCTGGATGGCCGGGATGACCTTGGAAAGGGCCTCGTCGACGGCCTCGACCGCCTTGACGGCTGCATCGAACACGCCGGTGTGGCCGACCATGTCGCAGTTGGCGAAGTTCACGATGTAGAAATCGGCGCGATCCTCGTTGATCGCCTCGACGAGCTTCTCGGTGACCTCGGGGGCGCTCATCTCGGGCTTGAGATCGTATGTGGCGACCTTCGGGCTCGCGACGAGGACGCGCTCCTCGCCAGACTTGGGCTCCTCGATGCCGCCGTTCATGAAGAACGTGACATGCGCGTATTTCTCAGTCTCCGCGGTGTGGAGCTGCTTCAGCCCGTTGGCGGCGATGACGTCGGCGAGCACGTTCTCGGGGAACGTCTTGGGGAAGGCGACCTCGACGTCGAACGTCGGATCGTACTCGGTCATCGTCACGAAGTGGGACAACTCGATCTTCTCGCGCTCGAATCCGTCGAAATCGGCGTCGGTGAAGGCGCGGGTCATCTGACGGGCGCGATCCGGGCGGAAGTTGAAGAAGATGACGGCGTCGCCGGCGTGGATGCCCTCGTTGTGGCAGACGAACGGGTCGACGAACTCATCACCGCGCGGGTCCTTCTCATAAAAGGCCTTGATGCCGGCGACGGGATCGGCCTCGGCGTCGGAGGCGTTGACCAGCACGTCGTAGGCGCTCTGGATGCGCTCCCAACGGTTGTCGCGGTCCATGGCCCAATAGCGGCCGGAGACGGTGGCGATGCGGGCATCGCACCCGGTCTTCTCAGAGACCTCGGCCAGGAAGGCGGCGAGCTCGGAAACATAGCCGGCGCCGGACTGCGGGTCGACGTCGCGACCGTCCATGAAGCAATGGACGCGCACGGTCTTCACGCCGCGCTCGGCGGCCATGGCGACGAGCGCTTCGCAGTGGCTCTGCATGGAGTGCACGCCACCGGGGCTCATGAGACCCATGAGGTGCAGGGTCTTGCCACTGGCTGCGCAATCGTCCATGGCGCCGAGAAAGACCGCGTTCTCCTTGAGGGACCCGTCCTTGATGGCGTTGTTGATGCGGGAGAGCTCCTGGAAGATGATGCGGCCGGCGCCGATGTTGAGGTGGCCGACCTCGGAGTTGCCCATCTGGCCGTCGGGAAGGCCGACGTCCTCGCCGGAAGCGCCGAGGGTGGTGTGCGGATACTTCGCATACAGGCCATCGATGAAGGGCGTGTCTGCCGCGCTGACGGCGTTGTCGGAACCCTCGGGTGCCAGACCGAAGCCGTCCATGATGACGAGCAGAGCGGGAAGGTGGCGGTTAGCCATGGTGAATTCTCTCCTAGTTAAAAGAATGGGCCGCAGCGCTTGGCGCCGCGGCCCGATTGCAAGACGGGTGTTACTCCGCGGCCTTCACGACCATCTCGGAGAAGTCCGCGGCCTTGAGAGACGCGCCGCCGACGAGGGCGCCGTCGACGTCGGGCTTGGCCACGAGCTCGGCGATGTTGCCGGGCTTGGCGGAGCCGCCGTAGAGCACGCGGATGCCATCGGCCATCTCGGCGCCGAAGAGCTCGACGAGCGCCTCGCGCACGGCGTGGCAGACCTCCTGGGCGTCATCGGCGGTGGCGGTCATGCCGGTGCCGATGGCCCAAATGGGCTCATAGGCGACGACGAGCTGATCGGCGGAAGCGAGCTCGAGACCCTCGAGACCGGCCTTCACCTGGGCCACGACATGCTCGACGTAGGTGCCGGCCTCGCGAACCTCGAGGGGCTCGCCGCAGCAGAAGACGGGAACGATGCCGCCGGCGACGAGGGCCTTGGCCTTCTTGTTCTGGTCCTCATCGGACTCATGGAAATAGTCGCGACGCTCGGAGTGGCCGATGATGCAATGGGTGCAGCCGGCGGACTTGAGCATCGGGACGGAGGTCTCGCCGGTGTAGGCGCCGGAGGCCTCCCAGTAGCAGTTCTGAGCGCCCAGGGCGATGGCGGAACCCTCGAGCTTGTGGGCGACACAGCACAGGTCGATGGTGGGCGGGCACACGAGGACCTCGACGCCGGCGGGAACCTCGGGCAGGGCCTCGACGAGCTCGGCGGCGAGGGCCTTGGCGGCCTCGCGGTCGTTGTTCATCTTCCAGTTGCCCGCGATAAGGGTGGTGCGATTACTCGGCATCGTTCAGAGCCTCCACTCCAGGAAGGGCCTTACCCTCGACGAGCTCCATGGAAGCGCCACCGCCGGTGGAGATCCAGCTCATCTTGTCGGCCAGGTTGAACTTGTTGACGGCCGCGACGGAATCGCCGCCGCCGATGATGGAAGTGCAGTCGGCCTCGGCGACGGCCTCGGCGATGGCCTGAGTGCCGTGGGCGAAGTTGTCGAACTCGAAGACGCCCATGGGGCCGTTCCAGAAGACGGTCTTGGCGCCCTTGATGGCCTCGGCGTAGAGCTCCTCGGTCTTGGGGCCGATGTCCATGCCCTCGCGGTCATCGGGGATCGCGTTGGAGGCGACGACCTCGGGGACTGCGTCCTCGCCAAAGTGGTCGGCGACGCGGTTGTCGATGGGGAGCAGGATCTTGACGCCCTTCTCCTCGGCCTTCTTCAGCATCTCGCCGGCGCGCTCGACCCAGTCCTCCTCCTTGAGGGACTGGCCGACGCTCATGCCCTGGGCGAGGAAGAAGGTGTAGGCCATGCCACCGCCGATGATCAGGGTGTCGGCGGAGTCGATGAGGTGATCGAGAACGCCGATCTTGGAGGAAACCTTGGAACCGCCGACGATGGCGACGAGCGGGCGCTCGGGGTTGGCGAAGATGCCGGTGAGGGTGTCGACCTCCTTCTCGAGCAAGAAGCCGGCCACGGCGGGCAGGTACTCGGCGGGACCCACGACGGAGCCCTGGGAGCGGTGGGCGGTGCCGAAGGCGTCGAGGACGAACACATCGCCGTAGGAAGCGAGCGTCTTGGCGATCTCGGGATCGTTCTTCTTCTCGCGCTTGTCGAAGCGGACGTTCTCGAGCACGAGGATCTTGCCGGGCTCGAGAGCCTCGACGGCGGCGGCGGCCTTCTCGCCGTAGGTGTCGTCGACGAAGGTCACATCGAGGCCGGAGAGCTCGGCGAGCTTGGCGGCGACGGGCTCGAGGGAGAACTCGGCCTGGAAGCCAGTGCCGTCCGGACGGCCGAGGTGGCTCATGAGGATGACGCGGGCGTTGTGATCGACCAGGTACTTGATGGTCGGGAGAGCGGCGTTGATGCGCGTGGTGTCACCCACGACGCCGTCCTTGATCGGCACGTTGAAGTCGACGCGCACGAGGACGCGCTTGCCGTCGACGTCGATGTCGCGGACGGTCTTCTTGGTGAAAGCCATGTCCATTCCTTTCCTATTTGACGAGCGGCGGACGATGTGTCCGCCCGCTTGAAAAAGGGCGCGACCCCGGGCATACGCCATGAGGCCGCGCCCTCCTATAGACGCTTGGTCTAGATGCGAGAGTTAGAGCGCAACTTAGGCGACGAACTTCTCGAAGTACTTGATGGTGCGAACCATCTGGGAGGTGTAGGAGTTCTCGTTGTCGTACCAAGAAACAACCTGAACCAGGGTCTGACCATTGCCGAGCGGGTTGCACATGGTCTGGGTGGCGTCGAAGATGGAGCCGTGGGTCTCGCCGATGATGTCGGTGGAGACGATGTCGTCCTCGTTGTAGGCGAAGGTCTCGGAGATGGTCTCAGCGTAAGCCTTCATGGCAGCGTTGACCTCGTCGACGGTGACCTCCTTGTCGACAACGGCGTAGAGGTTGGTGAGGGAGCCGGTCGGCGTGGGGACGCGCTGGGCGGCACCGATCAGCTTGCCGTTGAGCTCAGGCAGGACCAGGCCGATGGCCTTGGCGGCACCGGTGGAGTTGGGGACGATGTTGACGGCGCAGGCGCGGCCGCGACGCTTGTTGCCCTTGCGCTGCGGGCCGTCCAGCGGCATCTGGTCGCCGGTCCAGGCGTGAATGGTGGTCATGATGCCGGACACGATGGGGGCGAAGTCGTTCAGACCCTTGGCCATCGGGGCGAGGCAGTTGGTGGTGCAGGAAGCCGCGGAGATGATGTTGTCCTCAGCGGTCAGCTGCTCATGGTTGACGTTGTAGACGATGGTGGGCAGGTCGTTGCCGGCCGGAGCGGAGATGACGACCTTCTTGGCGCCGGCGTTGATGTGGGCCTGGGCCTTATCCTTGGAGGTGTAGAAACCGGTGCACTCGAGCACGACGTCGACGTCGAGATCGCCCCAAGGCAGGTTGTTGGCGTCCGCCTCCTTGTAGATCTTGATCTCCTTGCCGTCGACGATGATGGAATCCTCGGTAGCCTCGACCTTGTGATCACGGGAGTAGTTGCCCTGCGTGGAGTCGTACTTCAGCAGGTACGCGAGCATGTCGGGAGAGGTGAGGTCGTTGATGGCGACGATCTCGGAGCCCTCGTGACCGAACATCTGGCGGAAGGCCAGACGGCCGATGCGACCGAAGCCGTTGATAGCAACCTTAACTGCCATGTGTGTCTCCTTTCATTGGACCTCCCGCGGGCTGGCTGCCCGCCGTTGAAGTCCGAAAACTAACCACTTGCCAAATATACCTTTTTTCCGCTTGCACAATCGCGTGATTGGCAACTTTCGGCCAAAAGTCCCTCTTTGAAACGTTTCACCTCGCTATCCACCCCCAGAACCAGGGGTTGCGTAAACGGTTGAGACGTTTCAATCCCCTTCCCGCGGCGCCCGTGCCTCCTCGACCATCTTCTCCAGCCGCAGCACGCGGTGATAGAGGGCCGATTTCGACAGGGGCGGTTGCGCCATCTCGCCGAGGTCGCGCAGAGACAGGTCGGGATGATCCTCGCGCAAACGGCAAAACGTCTCGAGCGCCTCGGGCAGACCGGGGCGCAGCCCCAGCTCTTCGAGGGCCTCGATGAGCTCGAGTTGGCGCTGGGCCGCACCGGCGCTGCGCGTCTGGTTGGCCAACTCGGCATTCACGCGCCGATTCACCTGGTTCTTCACGTGCTTGACCGCACGGGCCTCCTCGATCTCCGCGACGGCTCGCACGGCCCCGAGCTTTGAAAGCAGGCGCCTGATATCCTCCGCGCTCTTGACGTACACCGCATAGGCGCCCCTGCGCGGGTTGACGCGCGCCTGGACCCCCATACCGCAGATGAGGTCGGCCAGGTCATGGGCGAACTGAGCTCCCTGCACGGCGATCTCGAGATGGAAGTCGCCGCGCGGGTCGGCCACGAAACCGCCGGCGATGAGGCTGCCGCGCACAAATGCGCGACGGCAGCAGGCGCGGTTCGCGACATGCTTGGGCACACCGGCGACCAAGCCCCCCGAGCGGTCGAGGATGCCCAGCAAGATGAGAGCCTTTTCCAGGTCGGGCTGATCGGGCAGCACGATGAGGTAATTGCGCACGCGGTGCAGGACGGAGCGGCGGACGGTGAGATCGGTCTTGAGTTTCAAGATCTTGTGCGTGAGCTCGATCATCGTGCGCGCGACCGCGCCCGTCTCCGTGGCGACCTGAAGTTGATACCCCCCGCGCCCGCTGATCGAAAGCGTGCCGCACACGCGGACGAGCGCGGCGAGCGTCGAGACGTCGCAGTACGCGCATTCGGGAGCGCAGCGGGCGAGCTCGTCGCGAACCTCTGCCGTGAAGGACATTTACCTCATCACCTCCGCGAGTGCGGCGGCGAGGCGCCCGGCATCATGGACGGCCGGAGACCCCCCACCCGTGAAATCCCGTATGACGACGCGCCCGACAAGAGAGCCGATGCGCTCGAGGTCGGCGTCGCTCGCCCCGATCGGCCCGAACGGCGCCCGCTTGGCGGCGTCGATCATCGCAGCCGAAACCGGGCCCTCGTCCGCCCCGGCATGCTCGGCCGCCTCTCGGGCGGAGCGTTCGACGATGCGCTGCCAGGCGCGTTTCTCATAGGGTTGGACGAACTCAGGCCCTTGCGCCCGATGGACCAAGACGGCGTCGAGCGCGCCCTCGAGACCGCAGGAGACCAAGGCCTCCACGTGATCGGCCACGCTCATGCCCGCGGTCTCGCCCAGCGAGTCGATTTTGGGGCACACGAACACCCGGGTGGCGCCGGTGGCCAAAAGCGCATCGCGGATCCCGGGGACCAGCACGTTGGGGATGATGGAGGTGAACAGGGAGCCCGGGCCGAGGACCACGAGATCCGCGTTGAGAATCGCCTCGACGGCCTCCTCGTTCGCCGTGGGGCGCGACGGCTCGAGTCGAACTTCGGACATGGCGCGCATGCCATAGGAGATGCGGGCCTGACCATGCACCGTATCGCCCTCGCGCGTGCGCCCGGAGAGGCTCACGAGTTCCAAGGTCGAGGGATGCACGTGTCCGACGCACTCGAGCAGGCGCTCGCACATGCGAATCGCGCCGACAAACGAATCGGCCTCCTTGGCGAGCGCCACCAACAGCAAGTTGCCGAGTGCATGGTCGTCGATGTAGGGGAAGCGGTGGGCGAACGCGCGCGCGAGTGGGGCGTCGGGATCGGCCGCCAGCGCGGACAGGCACTTGCGCACATCTCCGGGCGGCACGATGTGCTCCCGTTCGCGCAAAAGACCGGTCGAACCGCCATCGTCGGCCATGGCGACCACCGAATCGATGTGCGCGCCCATGAGCCGAAGGGCCGCGATGAGGCGCGGCTGGCCGGTGCCGCCGCCGATGGAAACCGCTTTGAGGCGTTGATCGGACATCGCTAGCTCCTGAGGTTCGCCTTGGCGAGATCGCGGTGGGAAATGCCCACATGGTACTGGTGGCGCTCCAAGTAACGCCCCGTCGCCTCCGCGATGGCGACGCTTCGGTGTTGGCCGCCGGTGCATCCGATCGCGATGGAGAGCCTCGGCTTGCCCTCGGCTATGTAGCCCGGCATGACGGCGTCGAGCAGGCGGAACCATGCATCGAGGAACTCCTGCGTCTTGGGATGGTCGAGCACGAAGCCGGAGACCTTCGCATCGAGGCCGGTGAGCGTTCGCATCTCGGGATCGTAAAAGGGATTGGGCAGGAACCGCACGTCGATCATGAGATCGGCCTCCACGGGCAGCCCGTACTTGAAGCCGAAGGAAAACACGTGGATGTCCATCAACTGCTCATCGGTGAGCTCGGAAAACGCGGCCTGGAGGCGCTTTCGCAGCGTCGCCGTGCGCATGCGGCTCGTATCGATGACGAGATCGGCGCGCTCGCGGATGCTCGCCAGCGCCATCCGCTCGCGCTGGATCGCGTCGGCCATCGTGTCGCCGCGCTTCGCAAGCGGATGGCGGCGGCGATTCTCGCTGTACCGGCGGATGAGCACCTCATCCGAGGCCTCGAGGAACAGCACCTTGCAGGTCATCTCGTGGTCGCGCAGGGTCTCGATGGTGTCGAGCAGCTCGTCGAAGAGCCCCTGGCTGCGCAGGTCGCTCGTGACGCACAGATGGCGCCCCACGCCCGTGTTGATGCCGATGATCTCGGCGAGCTGCATGATGAGGCTCGGGGGGAGGTTGTCGATGCAGAAATAACCCATGTCCTCGAACACATGCATGGCCTGCGTTCGGCCGGAGCCGGACATGCCGGTGATGATGACGATGTCGGGGGCGCGATCGGCGCGATCGGCCGAGATGGTGTCTGGGCGCTCGGGCATGATGGGCCTTTCATCTGGATCGAGGCGTTAGCGAATCATTGCTACGAGTATATCCCCTCATGCGGCGGCGGATGAAAACACCGCGCCCCGGCCGACGCCCGAGCGCGGTGAACCCATGCCTTGCGGAAAAGGCGCTAGATGTGGCTCACGATGAGGGTCATGCAGCCCGTAAACGAGAGGCTCTCGCACGTCGAGGTCGCGATGAAATGGTCCCCCGCCTTGAGGGCGCGGCCGTTGACCGATCCCTCGCCCGCCATGACCGTCGCGCAGAGAAACGGGATGCCGGCGCTCGCCACGGGATACGTGAGCGCGCCGTCGAGGTACACGCGGTCGACGGAGTAGGCCGGGCAATCGACCAGACGCGTGACGCCATCGACCTCGGGGGCCGCGATCTCCCCCGACTCCGGGGCCTTCGCCCCATAATCGACGACGTCGAGGGACTTCTCGATGTGCAGCTCGCGCAGGGAGCCGTCGTCCTGACGGCGGTCGTAGTCGTAGAGACGATAGGTGACATCGCTGGACTGCTGCGTCTCGAGGATCACGGTCCCCCGCTTGATGGCGTGCACCGTGCCGGCGTCGATCTGGAAGAAATCCCCGGGATGGATGGGGATCTCGTTCAGGACCTCGCCCCAGCGGCCCTCCTCGATGGCGGCGGCGAGCTCCTCGCGAGAGGCCGCGCGCTGACCGACGATGATCGTGGCATCGTCATCGCAGTCGATGACATACCAGCACTCGGTCTTGCCGAGAGAGCCCCCCTCATGCTCGGCGGCATACGCATCACCGGGATGGACCTGGACGGACAGGTCGTCCGTGGCATCGAGGATCTTGACCAGCAGGGGGAACCGATCGACATCGAGGTCGCCGAACAGCTCGGGGCGCTCACTCCACACCTGCGAGAGGAGCATGCCGGAAAGCGGGCCCGAAGCGATCGTGCAATCCCCGTTGGGATGGGCGGAAATACCCCAGCACTCCCCTACCGGTCCATCCGGGATCTCGTAGCCGTACATCTCCTCGAGCTTACGGCCTCCCCAAATCTTGCCGTGGAAGACCGGCTCCATGAACAGCAGATCGGTTGAAATGGCCATGTGTACCCTCCTTGCAATCGCGCGAGATGCCCTCGCACCTCAGTCCCACCCATGATACCGTCCCCGGCGGCGGCGCATTCCCCTTTTCCAGCCGACAAGGCGCATTTCCCAAAATCGGGCCGTCGCCGAATCGAAAAACGCGGGGTGGGGCGAGAAGACGGCGGGTGCCCCGATCGCGCGGGCGCCCGCCGGCAACCGATCGGGCTGAAGAAGATCGCGGCTATGCGTCGATGGCCGCCTTGAACCAGGAGGTGAGGCTCGTCGGATGCGTGATGGCGGTGCCCACGACGACGGCCCACGCCCCGGCGTCGATTGCGGCGCGCGCCTCGGCGGGCGTATGGACATGACCCTCGCAGATGATGGGAAGATCGGGGAACTCGGCCGTGGCCTGGCGCAGGAGCGGCAGGTCGGGACCCTCGTCGAGCGTGGTGTCGATGGCGGGCTTGTTATGCGAGAGCGTGGTGGAGACCAGGTCGAAGCCGAGTTCCGCGGCATGGCGGATATCCTCGATGGTCATGCAGTCCGCCATGAGCAGGACGCCCTCATCCTGCAGCGGGCGCACCGTGTCCTCGAGCGTCTTGCCATCGGGACGCGGGCGGTCGGTGGCGTCGATGGCGACTATGTCGGCGCCGGCGGCGACGCAGGCGCGCGCGTGCCGCAGCGTCGGCGTGATGTAAACGCCCTCATGGCCGTCCTTCCACAGGCCGATGACCGGGATCTCGACGCGCCCCTTGATGGCGGAGATGTCGGACAGCCCCTGGCAGCGGATGGCCGCGGCGCCGCCGAGCTCGCAAGCGCGGGACATGCTCGCCATGATCTCGGGCGTGCGCAGGGGCTCGCCGGGATAGGCCTGTACGCTCACGATGAGCTTGCCCTTGATCGATTCGATGATGGGATGCATGCGCGCCCCTTTCAGATTGAAGGTCCAGGTGCCGAGGCGATCCGACCGCACCTTCGCGAACGGTCCCCGGCACCAACGTCACAGGGATGCCAGCAGGTGTTCGGCGGCGCCGATGAGCGGCGCGCCGCCCTCAAGTTCGCCGATCAAGATCGGGGTCTCGAGGAGGGGGTCGAGGGCCTGAGTCGCATAGCCCTCCGCCACGCTCGTCCTCCACGTCTCGCTGCGCCAATCGGGGCCCTGGTGGATAACACCGCCGGACAGCACGATGACCTCGGGGTCCAGGATATTGGCAAGCGAGCCCAGGCTCGCGCCGAGTGCGAAGCCCGCCTCGTGGACCACGGATACCGCGCGCTCATCGCCCTGGCGACAGAGGTCGTTCACGTCGCGGCCGACCGTCGGGCGGGACTCGTCGACGCGACCGTGGCGCTCCTCGAACATGCGCCCGATGGAGGTGCCGGAGGCGACGGACTCGAGATGCCCCGAGCGACCGCAGGCGCACGGGATCCCCCGCGCGCTCGTCGACTCGATGTGGCCCATATGGCCGGCGGCGCCATGGAAACCGCGCATCACGCGGCCGTCCTCGACGTAAGCGCCGCCGATGCCGGTGCCGATGCCCAGGCACAGCACGGAATAGCAGTCGCGCCCAACGCCCCAACGGGCCTCCCCCAGGCCGTGGGCCTGAACGTCGCCGACGACGGCGACGGGCATCCCCAGGGCCTCACGCAGGCGCGGGCCGAGCTCGATGCCGCTCCAGCCGGGCATGATCTCATTGGCATAGGCGATGGAGCCGGTCTTGGGATCGACGACGCCGGCGGAGGCCACGCCGACGCCGATCACCTCACGCGCGGGGTCGCTCGCAAGCGCCCCTCGGATCGCGGCCTCGACGCGGGAATACACGGCCTCCCCGCCCTCCGAGGCATTCGTGGGCGTCTCGGCCGAATAGACGGGGCGCGGGCGTGAACCGTCTGCCGGGTATTCCATGATGGCGCTGGCGATCTTGGTGCCGCCGATGTCGACGGAGCACACATAGCGCGTATCAGCCATAGTTGCCTCCAATTAGAGCAGACCGCACTCGGCGAGGACGTTTCGGATGGCCTCGACGTTGGCACCGGAAAGGGCCTTGACCGGGCGAAGCATCTGATTGGACTCGAAGACACCCATGAGCTGCAGGGCCGTCTTGAAAGCACCGACGCCGGCACCGTAGCCCTGCACGCCGTCCGTGCAATCGAAGATGTGGGAGAGCTCGTTGAGCTTGTCCTGCTCGGCCTTGACCGTGGCCCAGTCTCCGGCTTCGGCGGCCCTCCACATGCGGACGTAGCCCTCGGGGTCGACGTTGCCCAAACCGGGGACGGAGCCGTCCGCACCGGAGAGATACGCGCCGTCGACGACGATCTCATGGCCGGTGAGCAAGCTCATCGGGTGGCCGAGCTTCTCATTCTCCTGGCAAAGGTAGCGGAAGGAGATATCGTCGCCGGAGGAGTCCTTCACGCCGGCGAGCACGCCCTCGGCCCCGAGCCTGGCCAAAAGCTTCCAGGGGAGCTTGGTGTGGACGCAAACGGGAATGTCATAGGCGAAGATCGGAAGGTCGAGCTCCTCGTGGAGGATGCGGAAGTGCTCCTCGACATCGGCCAAGCCGCCGAGGGCATAGAAGGGGCAGGTGGCGACCAGGACGTCTGCGCCGAGCTCCTGAGCGCGGCGGCCATGCTCGAGCACGCGCTCGGTCTCGGTGTCGATGATGCCGACGAACACGGGCACACGATGGTCGACGATGCGGACCGCCTCGCGAACGACCTCATCGCGACGCTCGTCGGTGGAGAAGACGACCTCGCCGGATGAGCCGAGGAAGAACAGGCCGTCGACGCCCGCGTCGATCATGCGGTTGATGTTGCGCTCGAAGGAAGCGACGTCGAGCTTGCGGTCCTCGGTATCGGGGACGACGACCGGCGGGATGACGCCGCGGTAGATCTTGTTTGCCATGAGGGTATCTCCTTCTGTTCGCGTCCCGAGCCTCGCCCGGGCGCAGTGGATGAGCGAAGAGGGCGCCCCGCCGCGCGTGCGGCGCGGCGCCCATATCCCGTGACGCGACGGCCCGAAAAGCTCGCACGCGCGACCGAGGCATCCGGGATCAAACCGCTATTTTCCCAGATTGGGATGGAGCAGCGAGGGTGCGGCCCCGAGCAGCATCTTGGTGTAGGGGTCCCGCGGGTTCTCGAAGACCTGCTTGGCGGGGCCCTCTTCCATGATCTGCCCATGGTTCATGACCACGATCCTGTCAGAGATATAACGGACCGTCTGGATGTCGTGGGAGATGAACATCATGGACAGGCCGAGATCCTTCTTGAGATCGGTGAGCAGGTTCAGGATCTGCGCGCGGACGGACACGTCGAGGGCCGAGGTCGGCTCGTCGGCGATGATGGCGTCGGGCTCGAGGGACATGGCGCGTGCGATGGCCACGCGCTGGCGCTGGCCTCCCGAGAGCTGGCCCGGCATGGCGCGCAGGGCGCTCTTGGGCAGGCCGACGAGGTCGATGAGCTCCTTGATGCGCCTCTCCTGCTCCGCCGTGCTACCGACCTTATGGACCAGCAACGGGTCGAGAAGCTGATCGTGCACGATCATGCGGGGATTGAGCGCGGTGGCGGGGTCCTGGAACACGACGGAGACGACGCGGCCCATCTTCTTGCGAAGGTCCGCCGTGCGCTTGGTGACGTCCTCGCCCTTGAAGTAGACCTTGCCGGACGTCGGCGACTGAAGGCCGCACATGACGTTGGCGGTGGTGGACTTGCCGCAGCCGGACTCGCCGACGATGCCGATGGTCTCGCCGGGCATGAGCTTGATGGTGACGTGATTGACCGCGTGCACCAGATTGGGGTGCAACAGGGAACCGGTGCGCGTCTTGAACGTGACGGAAATATCGTCGAGGAAGATGATCGGCTCCTTCCGGGCGTCGCTCATCTACATCACCTCCTGCTCGGTAACGGCCGCGCGCTCGAGATACGGCGTGAGGCCGTTCTCCTTGAGGTAGGCGTCGGGAAGCTCGGAGAAACGATGGTTCCTCCCGGGGATCTCCTTGATAACGGGATGGACGTCCAGGCCCAGCGTGGGATGGCTCGAACGCGGGGCGAAACGGTCTCCCCTCGGGAAATCCTGCGGCGAGGGCACGGAGCCGGGCACCTGGTGCAGGCGGGAACCGTCCTTGGCGCCCTCCTCTATCGAGAGCACGGAGCCGAGGAGGCCGCGCGTGTACTCGTGGATCGGGTTGGTGAGCAGCTCGGTGGTGGGAGCCTGCTCGATGACCTGGCCCGCATACATGACCGTGATCTCGCTGGCGACCTCGGCGACGAGGGCCAAATCGTGGGAGACGAAGATCATCGCGAAGCCGAGCTTGGCCTGCAGGTCGTTCAGGAGTTTGATGACCTGCTTCTGGACGGTCACGTCCAGGGCGGTGGTGGGCTCGTCGCAGATGATGAGCTTCGGGTCGCGGGTCAGGGCCATGGCGATGAGCACGCGCTGGCGCTGGCCGCCGGAGAGCTCGTGAGGGTAGCTCTCGAGCGTGCGCTTGGGATCGAGGCCGACGAGCTCGAGGAGCTCCTCGGCGGAACGGGTGCCGCCGCGGCTCGTGAGCTGCTTCATCTGGGCGGAGATGAGCATCGACGGGTTCAGGGAGGACAGGGCGTCCTGATAAACCATGGCGATCTCATGGCCGAGCAGCTTGCGATGCTCCTCTTTGGTGAGCTTGAGCAAGTCGGTATCGCCAAAGAGGACCTCGCCCGTGACGGTCTCGTTGGGGTCGGTGAGGCTCATGATCACCTTGGTGGTGATGGACTTGCCGCAGCCGGACTCGCCCACGAGGGCCATGCACTGACCGGGGCGGACATCGAAGCTGACGTCGTCGACGACTTTGACGTCGCCGTGGGAGTCGAACCGGATGCCCAGGTCCCTCACGCGGAGCAACGGCTCGACGGACAGGTCGGGCACATGGCGATCGGTGCGCCGCAGCTCCACCTCGCGCAAGGCGGCCAGACGGCGGTTGAGGCTCTCGGCCTGCTCGGCATAGGCGCGAACGGGATCGGAGGCGAGGATGTCGTCGGCGCGGCGGGCCTCGGCGTCCTCGCCGTCGCTGGCGACCATGGCGCCGGGCTTGGCCGCCATGGCATCGGTGAGGCCCTCGGAGAGGATGTTCAGCGCAAGGCAGGTGACCATGATGGCGATGCCCGGGAACAGGGCCTGCCACCAACGGCCGGCCAGCACGCCGCCGCGGGCGTCGGCGAGGATGTTGCCCCAGGTGGCGGTGGGCTCGGTGATGCCCGCGCCGATGAAGGTCAGGGAGGCCTCGAAGATGATGGCGTCGGCGACGAGCGTCACGGTGAAGACCATGATGGGCGCGATGCAGTTGCGCAGGACATGCTTGATGAGGATCCACGGGGCCCGGGCGCCGGATACGACGACGGCGCGAACGTAGTCCTCTCCATATTCGGACACGATGTTCGCTCGGACGATGCGGGCGATCTGGGGCGTGTACATGAAGCCGATGGAGAAGATGATGGCCGGGACCGAATTGCCCAGGATGAGCACGAGGACGGCGGCCAACGCGATTCCGGGAACGGACATGATGATGTCCAGGACGCGCATGATGACCTCGGAGACGCCCTTACGGGCGACCGCGGCGACAGCGCCGACGATCGAGCCGAAGAACAGGGCGAACAGGGTCGCACCGAAGCCGATCACCAAGGAGTAGCGCCCGCCGTAGAGCATGCGGGAGAGGATGTCGCGTCCCTTGTCGTCGGTTCCGAACAAAAAGCCGTTGCCGGGAGCCTGGCGGGCGGTGAAGATCCCGAGCGGATCATGCGGGGCGATCAAGGGTGCCAAGATCGCGGTAAGCGCCACCAGGACGAGAAGGATGAGGGAAATCTTGCCGCTCATCCTCATGTTCTTGAAACCGCCGAACTTCATGCCCTTGGAAGCCGCTTCCTCGAGCTTGGCAGTTTGCCCCTCACGAATCTTAACCATGGCCTACACCGTCCTAATGCGCGGGTTGATGAGCAGGTACAGCATGTCGACCACGATGTTGATGATGACGAAGGCCAGGGCGACGACGATGACGACTCCCTGGACGAGCATCGTCTCGCCGCCCGTGATGCCGGCGAGAATGGCCGTGCCCATGCCGGGCAGGTTGAAGATGACCTCGATGACGACGGCGCCGCCCATGAGGTAGCCGATCTTCAAGCCGAGCGTGGTGACAGGCGTGATCAGCGCGTTGCGCAACACGTTGCGGGCGATGACGACGAACTCGGGCAGACCGCCGCCGCGCGCGGTGCGCACGTAGTCCTTGTCGAGCTCCTCGACCATGGCCGTGCGCACGATGCGGGTCATCTGACCCGTGAGCGGGAACGCGAGGGCGATGGCCGGCATGAGCATGCGCGCCATATATCCGCTGGGATTCGCGGTGAAGTGCGGCAGCGGGCCGGACGCGGGCAGGACGCCCATATACGAAGAGAACAGCAAGATCAGCAGGACGGCGAACCAGAAGGACGGCGTCGCGATTCCCGCGATGGAGAACACGCGGATCAGCTGATCGGGCCACTTGTCGCGATACAGCGCGGCGATGACACCCAACACGAACGAGACCACCGCGCCGATGACGAGGCCGATGAACGTCAACTGCATCGTGACCGGCAGGGCGGCGGCGATACGGTCGACGACCGGCGTGCGACCGGCGCCGTAGGTGCCGAGGTCGCCGTGGAGCAAACCGCCGATATAGTTGACGTAGCGCTCGGGCAGCGGATCGTTCAGGCCCTGATCCTCCATGTACTGATCGATCGCCTCCTGCGAAGCGCCCTCTCCGAGGGCGTTTCGGGCAGGAATACTCGGATCGGTGAACGACATGAGGCCGAACACGAGCAACGTGACACCCAGTGCCATGATGGGCAACGCGACGAGGCGTCGTCCGATAAGGCGCAAAAGGCTATTCACTTCTTCCCCCTCTACATTCCAAAAGCCTTGTGGGGGACCCGGGTAGAACACGTCACCCGAGCCCCCCACGCTCTCATGTCCCCCTCACGTCCAGACGGACGGGGCGGACGAAAGTGTATACGCCGATATCACTCGGTGACCGTGGCGCAGTCGATGAAGGACATGCCGGTGGTGCCGATGCCCTTGAAGCCGTCGATGCGGACGCCCTCCCCGTTGGGGGTGTCGCGCCAAGAGGCGGTCACGGTCTTGACCTGAAGCACCGGGTACAGGACGGCCTGCTCGGCGATCATGTCGAAGCACTCGTTCCACGTCTTCTGCTGCTCATCGCCGGTCTGGCCGAGAGCGGAGGCCATGAGTTCGGTGAGCTTCTTCCACTCGGCAGACTCGCTCCAGCGGGCGCGGACCTTCATCCAGGCGTTGTCGCCGTACCACCAGTTCATCAGCAGGTCGGGGTCGGCGCCGAAGCAGGAAGGATCGCCCGGGGCGAGCAGCAGGTCGAAGTCGCCGCCGGCGTCGATGTCGGCATAGGTGTCGGCGGAGGTGCGGGTCACGATCTCGGCGTCGAAGCCGAGCTCCTTGAGGTCCTGCTGGACCTGGACGGACATGCTCTTGACCTGCTCGTTGTCGGTGGTGAGAAGCTTGATGGAGCCGCCGGTCACACCGGCCTCCTCCAGGAGCTTCTTGGCCTTCTCGACGTCATGCTCGTAGACGACGGAGGCCTCGTTGTAGTTGGTATAGGACTTGGGCAGGTAGCAGGTGGGGGCGGTGGCGAGACCGGCGAAGGCGTTCTCGATCATCTTCTCGTAATCGAGGGCGAACATGACGGCCTGACGGGCCTTGACGTTATCCCACGGGGCCTTCTTCGTGTTGAAGAGCATGAAGCGGGTGCCGAAACCATCGACGGTGTCCATCTGGCAGCCGGCGTTTTGAAGCTGGTCCACGGCATCGGCGGTGACCATCTCCATGACGAGCGTGGTGCCCTCCTGCTGCGCCTGGACGCGGGCGGTCGGGTCGACGAGGATGTCGATGTGAAGCTTCTCGTCCTTGGCGGGGTGATCGCCGTTGTACTCCGGGTTCGGGACCATATCGACCTTGGAGTCGTCGATGACATCGTACATCCAGGGACCGGAGCCGACGGGCTTGGCGGTCATGTCCTCCTTGGTGGAGGAGGCGGGAACGACGCGGACGATGGCCAGACGCTCCTTCAGCAGGGAGAAGTTCGGCACGGTCGTCTTGACGGTGACGGTGGTGTCGTCCTTGGCCTCGACGGAGGCGATGGGGGCGAGCATCGGGATGTAGATGTTGCCCTCGGCGGTGGAGCGCAGGAAGGAGTCGGCGACGTCATTGGCGGTCACCGGGGTGCCGTCGGAGAATTTGGCGTCCTTGCGCAGGGTGATCTCGTAGGTGGTGTCGTCGACCTGCTTGGGGTCGTCGGCGGCCAACTCGTTGAAGACGCTGTAATCATGGAAATCGAGACCGTACAGGCCTTCGACGACGTGCCAGTTGGTGCCGCAGGCGAGGGCGGAAGAGGTGCTGGAGGGATCGAAGTTGGTGGTGGTGTAGGCGGAGCCGGCGGTGATCACGCCGCCGCCCACGGTGCCGTCAGCCGCAGGAGCGGAACCTGCGGGTTTGTCGCCACCGCCGCAACCGGCAAGACCAAGGCCGGCGACGGCGGCGGCACCGCCGGCAAGACCGAGGAAGGAGCGGCGGGACACGCCCGTGTTCAGAAGATCGCGCATGGGAACTCCAATCAAGCGCTCTGCGCTGCGGCCCGGCAGCGCACACTACAGACTCCTTCAGCCTAATAGCCCATCAGATTTTTTCGAGGAGTCCGTCGATGAACGGTCGTCCTTCCGCCCAGGCGGGAAAACGACCGCTTGCGGGATTGTTGACATTTGTGCGGAATGGTATTAAAGCAGGTACCAGTTTGCCCGAAATCTGCTTTAGCGCCATAAAGTTCCCTGGTATTTACCAGTTTACACTGGTATTAAAATAATGCTCAATATATATACATAGTATTGTCTATTTGATACCACTTGTCAGTCTTCGGCGGAATCGCGCTCGGCATGACGGTCCCCGAGAGCGCGAAGCGATTCGAACACCGCACGGGCCACCTCGGCAGGCACACCGGGGACCTCGGCGATCTCGGCCTCCGATGCGGCGCGAAGACGCTTCATGGAACCGAATCGCCTCATGATCGCCTTCTTCCGCGTGGGGCCGACGCCGGGGACCTCATCCAGGACGGACACGGTCATCGCCTTGCCGCGCAGCTCGCGATGGAAGGTGATGGCGAAGCGGTGGCTTTCATCGCGGACCTGCTTGATGAGATACAGCGAAGCCGATCCGCTGGGCAGGACGATCGGCGTATCGTCCCAGGGGACGAACACCTCCTCATCGGCCTTGGCGAGGCCGCAGACCGGGATGTCGAGCCCGAGCTCCTCGAGCTGCCTCATCGCCGCGGTGAGCTGGGGGCGCCCGCCATCGACCACCAGCAGGTCGGGCTTGCTACCGAACCGTTCATCGGCCATGCGCTCGGGCGCGTAGCGGCGGCCGAGGACCTCGGACATGGAGACGAAGTCGTTGGCCTCGTCCAGCTCCGCGCGGATCTTGAAGCGGCGGTATTGGCTTTTGTCCGGCTTGCCGTTCGTGAATACGACCATGGAGGCGACCGTGAAGGCGCCATGCAGGGTCGAGATGTCGAAACACTCGATGCGCATCGGCGGCGCATCCAGGGCCAAGGCGCTCTCAAGCTGCAAAAGGGCCTGATTGGTGCGGTCGTCCGAATAACCCGTGCGCATCATGTAGCGCATGAGGGCATGGCGGGCGTTGCGCTCGGCCATCTGCAGCAAACGGCGCTTCTCGCCGCGCTGTGGACGGTGCAGGCGGCACACGCGGCCCCTCTTGCCCGCCAGCCACTCCCCCACCACGTCCGCGTCCGGCAACTCGACGGCCAGGTCGACCTCGTGGGGAACGTCGGCCGTTTCATCGTAGTAGCGCTTGACGAAGCCGGATGCGAGCTCGACCTCATCGACGTCGAATCCCTTGTCCAAAATGAACTCGCAGGTTCTCTGCACGCGCCCCTCGCGCACGACGAACACGCAGGCGCCGGCGATCGTCTCCTCGCGGTAGAAACCGATGAGGTCCAAATCCACACTCGTGGGGAATACGACCTGCTGGCGGTCATCGAGCCCGTCGATGACCTCAAGGCGGCGCTTGATGCGGCCCGCACGTTCGAAATCGAGGTCGGCGGCCGCCTCGGCCATATCGGCCTTGAGCTCATCGACGAGCTCGCGGCGCTGCCCGGACAGGAACCTCTCGACACGGCGCACGTTCACGGCATACTCTTCGCGGCCGACCATGCCGGCGCACACGCCGGGCCCGCGCCCGACATGGTAGTCAAAACACGGACGTCCCTGATTCGAGCAGATGAGCTCGATGACATCGGCATCGTCCGGGCGTTTCTCGAGCAGCCGTCGGACGCGCTTCCACTCGGCGCACGAGGCCGTGCAGATCGGGCAGACCTTGCGGAGCGTGTCGATGGTCTCGCGGGCGGCGCGACTGTCCGTGTACGGGCCGTAGTAGCGCGTGTCGGGACGATGCTTTTCACGCGTGTACTTGATGGCGGGGAAAACATCGCCGCGCGTGATGGCGATATAGGGGTAGGACTTGTCGTCCTTGTAGTCGACATTGAAATACGGATGGTACTGGGCGATGAGCTCGCGCTCGAGGACGAGCGCCTCGTGCTCGCTTTCGACGACGATGTAATCGAAGCTCGCGACGATCTGCATCATGAGCGGGATCTTCGCGCGATCGTCGGTCAAAGTGACGTATTGGCGCAGGCGGGCTCGCAGGTTCTTGGCCTTGCCCACGTAGACGACCTCTCCCGCGGCATCCTTCCACAGGTAGCAACCGGGGTCGTCGGGCACCTCGGCCACCTGTTCGACGAGACTCGGGGCATGGTCGCCCCCCTGGGCGCGCACATGCTCGGAGGCGGCGCTCACGGAAAAGGGCGCGAGGGGCATGGAGCGAGACGGCGACGTATCGCCAGACGATCGGCCTAGCATGTGCACCGGCCGAATTCCGCTTCGGCGTCGATATGCGAAAAGCGTCCCTTGGGAGCAGGCGTGCCCATGGGCGGCCTAACGCCTCGCGGCCCTTGCGCGGGTGCGCAGCCTCTTGACGCCTTGCAGCGCCGCATAGAACCCGCCCTTGATGGGGACATCGCGGTCGGGGGCGATCCGGACCGTCCCCTCCTTGGCGAACTTCGTCTTGAACTCATTGAGGTTCATGGTCTCGGGCGCGAACTCGCTGCCGATGCCCATGAGGTCGTAGGACGTGCAGCCGAGCTCGGCCACATGCATCATCTCGAAATGGATCAAGGCATCGGCGACATGCAACTTTCCCGCACCCGATACCGTGGCGGCGTAATACCGCGTTGCCACGGAACCCGAGATGGTCACGAGCGACCAGCCGACGAGCTCGCCGTCGATACGGGCGGCATACACGCGGCAGCGATCGGGGCCGAGCACCCGCATCATGTTCGCGTAATAGGAGCAGGGGGCCGGGACGAACCCGTCGCGCGCGGCCGTGTCGCACATGATCTTGTGGTACCCCTCGAAGGAGGCGGCGGCGAGGGCGGTCTCGTCGGCCATCGCGGCGGGGCACTCGCGCAGGGCCTTGCGGACGTCGCGGCGACCGCGCGGCTTCATGCGGGAGAAGATCGCCTCCTCGCCGTCGGACAGGTCGACGACGACGGTGGTGTCATACGGCAGCGTCGAGAGGCAGGGACGCGTCCGGGGCAGCTCGTGGCCAACGGCCAGGCGCATGAAGACCTGGGACCGATCGACTTGCCTGACATGCGCGACGAGGGCCTCGAGGGCCTCGGCCTCGTCCTGAGCGCTCGGCGCGGCGGCCCAAACGGGGGCATGATGGGCGCGCAGATAGCGGTAGCCGTGCGTCTCGTACTGCACGAAGGAGGCGAGCGCCGCCGTTTCCCCATCGCGAAGCACGGCGACGTAGCCCCATGGGGAGCGGCCATCGATGGTCGACTCGAAATCCTGCCACACGGGCAACTGCTCAATGGGGATGTCGACCCCAAGGGCCTCGAGAGCGGCCTCGTACTCCTCGCGCGATAGCGTCTTCGCCTGCATGCAATCACCGGTCCACATATGCCATATCCTCATGATACAGCGGCTAATCATATCCCACGCGGACGGTCGGGCTGCCCGAGCGGACAAGGCTCTATCAAGAATGCATGGCGGCGGGCGCGTCTTTGTCGTGAGCTTGCGCGCGGGGTGCCCCGAGTGCGATAGAATCGCAGGATGTCCAGCGAACAAAGCGCGGCCATGCCGCGAGGAGCCATCGGAGCGCCCATGCAGCCAACCACACCACGTACCGACTTCATCCCCGTCGTCCTCGGCGGGGATATCGGAGCCTACGCGCTGTGCCGCCAATTCCACGAGGCATTCGGCATCCGCCCCATCATCATGAACTCGGGTTTCGTCGGCATGATCCGACACTCCCGCATCGTCGAACGCCGCCTGGTCCCCTCCCTCTCGACGCGAGAGATGCTCGATGCGATCACCGACATCGCGCACGGGAACCGCGATCGCCGCGTGCTCGTCGTGGCCAACACGGACCCGCTGATCGAGGCGCTCGAGACGATCCACGGAGATCTCCCGTCCAACGTCGTGTGCCCCATCCCGCCTCGCGGCGCGTTCGACGCCGTATGCGACAAGGACACGTTCGCCGAGCTGTGCGCCGCGCACGGACTCGAGACGCCGCGATCGGAAGTCGCGCGCCTCGCCGGGGACGAGCCCATCGCGCCGTGCGCCATCCCCTTCCCGGTCGTCGCCAAACCAGCCGTTTCCGCCGGGTACTACGACTTCCTCCTCAAGGGCTTCAAAAAGGTCTATTTCCTCTCCTCGCAAGCGGAGCTCGATGAGCTGTGGCGCGACCTGAGAAGCGCCGGGTTCGCCGGCGACTTCCTCGTCCAGGAGCTCATCGGCGGAGACGACACCCACATGGACTCGCTCACGCTCTACATCGGGCGAGACGGCGCCCCGCGCCTGCTCGGCGCCGCCCAGGTACTGCTCGAGGACCATGCGCCGACGATGCTCGGCAACCCCGTCGCAATGGTCATCCGCGAGAAGCCCGAACTGTGGGAGAAGGCCGCCGCGCTCCTCGCCGACGCCGGGTACCGCGGCTTCGCCAATTTCGACATCAAGCGCTGCCCGGTGACGGACCGCGAGGTCTTCCTCGATTGCAACCCGCGCATGGGGCGCAACTCCTATTACAACGTCGCCGGCGGTGTGAACCCCATGGAGGTCCTCGTCCGCGACGCCATCGATGGGATAGCCGACGAGCCGAGGCGCGCCGACGAGCCGGCGCTCTATTCCCTGGTCCCCCTGCCCCTGCTCAAGCGCTACATCCCAGCCGGCCCGCTCATCGACGAAGTGAACGGCCTGGCGGCAGCCAAGCGCGTCTTCGACCCCCAGCGCTATGCCGCCGACGCATCATGGCGCCGCAGGCTCGATGTCGCGTTGACCGAAACCAACCAGTACCGCAAGTTTTCAAAGTACTACCCGGAGCGCACTGACACCTCTTTCTAAAAGCGATGCGCATCGGTCGACCAGATTGCCGATATGGAAAAGCGGGGCGCCGATCACGGCGCCCCGCTTTTCCATATCGATCGCACTCGGCCCTAACCGCGATGAAGTACGCGCGACACGCGGGAGAACATCGCATCGAAGAACGGGGACTCGGACTTGCCGAGCGCATACGCACTTCCATATGCCACCAAGAGGGCGGGCAGGCCGGCGAGGGCCGCATAGGCCAGGCCGCGCAACATGGAGCCGCCCGCCGGGCCGGCGAGCGTCGTGAGCAGCGCGAGCAGGCCGACGCCGACGGCCGATCCCAACAAGCCGAACACGAGCGCCCGCATGCCCGAGAGCACGACGGAGGAGAACCCGAAGGAGCCCACCTCGCGACGTATGCTCAGCAGCGTGACGGCATCGACGGCGAGGAAGTGGAAGGTCGAACTCAAGGGAACCACGTAAAGCCCGTAGACGGGCGTGAGGACGATGCAGAACGCCACCTGCGTGGCCGCGGCGACGCAGGCCGCAAAGGCGTAGATCTTCATCTTCATGAGCGAGGAGCAGACCTTCTGCAGATAGGTCGAAAGGGCGTACAGCGGCAACGCAATGGCCTGAACTTGCAGATACCGCGCGGTCATAGCCGCATCCTCGGCATCAAAGCCACCGAGCAACGCCACGAGGACCGGCGCGAAGACGATGAGGAGCAACGCACAGGGAATCATGGTGAAGATGATCTTGCGCATGCCGGATGAGAGTGCGCGGCGATAGGCGTCCATGCGACCGGCGACGCGGTAGTTCGACAACTCGGTGAACATGGTGACCGAGATGGGGATCGCCAGGATCGAGAAGGGTAGCACATACCAGACGCGCGAATAGTACGCGATGGCGGCGCCGCTCGAGGTGACCTGGAGCGCGCAAGACGACTGGACGGCATTCGTTGGGTACGACGCGAACGTGACGATCAGGGTCGGGAGACCGATGGCGAGCGTCTCGCGCAAGGCGGGGTCATGCAAGTCGATCTTGAGGCGCAGCCGCACTCCGTGACGGCGCAGCGCCGGCAATTGGATGAGCACCTGGGAGACCACTCCCAAGGGGTTGCCGACGGCCAGGATGATCAGCGCCCGGTCCCATGCGAGCAGCCCGCCCTTGACCACCAGCGAGTAAAGCATGAACGACGCGATGGTGATGACGTTGTTCACCATGGGGGCGGCATTGGAGGCGAAGTAATCGCGTTCGGCATTGAGCACGCCCGAGACCACCGAGGAGATGCCGTACAAAATGACCTCGAAGGCGAAGAAGCGGAAGAACCACACCGCGAGATCGAAATCGAAATCCGCACTCGCCCCCGCCGATTGCGTCCAGATGATCGGGCCGGCGAATATGAAGCTCAAAACCGAGAGGCTGCCCATGATGATGAGCAAGATGGTAAGCAGATTCGAGGCGTACTCAGCCGACGCCTCACGGCCACGGCTGCTGCGAACGGAGAGATAGACCGGGAGAAACGACGTGACGAGCATACCGCCCATCACGAGCTCGTACAGCATGTTCGGCATCCCCGCCGCGACGGTGTAGCAGCTCGCCACGGACATAAGCGCACCGGAAAGCGCATTGGCCTGCGCCATGGTGCGACCGAAGCCGGTGATGCGGCTCAAGATGACGAGGATGCTCGTCGAATTGGCCTTCCGGGCGGCGAGGCGCTCGACCTCCTCCTCCGTCTCCTCGCACGGGCGCTCTTCAAGCTCGCCATTCAAGGGGGCCTCCTCACCGCAAGCGGGGCTCGGACACGCACTCGGTCCGGAGTTCTTGCTGTCGCGGGGGGCAAAATGAGCGCCCAATCTGGACTCCTCTCCTGGCATGCAATCAACCTCTCAAGAAAAAGCGCCCCCGGAATCCGAGGGCGCTTGCATTCACACGTTCACGCCGCGCGGCCACCGCGCACACGGCCCGGGGCTACACCGGCGAGCCGCCGCCGACATAGTTGCCGCCGGCATAGAGGGATGCGACCACGACGCCGACACCGGGCATCGAGGCGTGGACATACTGCCCCCCGCCGATGTAGATGCCGACGTGGTAAATGGAGCTCGTGGAGCCACCGTTACCCCAGAACACCAGGTCACCGGGCTTGAGGCTGCCGATGTTATACACCAGATGCCCCTTTGAGCGAACCGAGTTGAACTGGCCCTGAGCGGTACGGGGAAGACCATAGCCGGCCTGGGCGTAGGAATAGCTCGTGAGTCCGGAGCAGTCGAAGGCATTGGGGCCGGATGCAGCCCACACATAGGGCTTGCCGACCTGGGCGAGGGCGACATCGACGACGCTGGCGGGCGCATTACCGGAGTTGGTGTTGCCGTTGTTGTTGGGCTTCTCCGCGGGCTTGCTGGGCTTATTGTTGTTCTCCGGCCGCTGCTGTTGCCCTTGCTGCTGCTGTTCTTGCTGTTGCTGCTGTTGCTGCTGCTGTTGCTGCTGTTGCTGAAGCGCTTCCTGGCGAGCCGCCTCCTCGGCGGCCTTGCGGGCCGCTTCCTCGGCGAGCTGGTCCTTGAGCTGCGTATCGAGGTTGTTGTAGAACGACTGCTGCTGGCTGACCTTCGAGCTGACCTCGGCCGTCTTGGACTCCTGCTCGGAAACGAGCTCCTTCTGGCGCGCCTCCTGCTCGCCGAGCTCGACCTGCTTCTGCTCGAGTTCGGCCATATCCTGCTTCACCTTGGCGATGACCTGGGCATCGGCATCGGCGACCTTATTCGCATAGAACGTGCGCGAGAAGAGGTCGGCAAAGTCCGTCGAGCCCAAGACGATGGAGAGCAGATTCGCGCCGCCCTGCTTATAGGTGGTGGACACGCGCTGCGCGATGATCTCCTGACCCTCGGCGACCTCCGCCTGCTTCTTCTCGATATCGGCGCGGGTCTGCTCGATCTGCCCCTGAACGGTGGCAAGGTCATCCTTCACCGTGGCGAGCTGGCTGCTGGCGAGCTCGAGCTCCATGGTGTAGGTCTGGAGAGTTGCGTATGCGTCGTTGACGCGCTGCTGGAGCACGTCGGTCGGCTCCGCGAATGCGACCGCGGGAACTCCGGAAACCGAGAGCGTCGCGGAAAGTAGGCAAGCCGTGGCGATGACTTGGGTGCGTTTGAACTTCATGTCACGTCCTAACGTGTTCGGGTGCATCAAGGATACCAACCCCGACCTGTGAGCACCACCCAAAGCCGCCGTGCGGCAGAATAGCTTCACAGGAACAGGCGGGGCCTACCTCCGGCAAATGTCCGCCGTCTGGGCGTTCAGGCAGGTCAGAAGCGGTTCAACCGGCACTTCGAGCTGAATGCCGCGGCGTCCGCCGGAAATGTAGATCGCATCATACAACCAACATGTCTCATCGAAAATGACCGGGAACGGCCGCTTCAGCCCGATGGGCGAGCAGCCGCCGCGCACATACCCGGTCACCGCCGTCAACTGCTTGGTGGGCAGCATCTCCAGCGACTTCTCCCCCGCCGCCCTCGCCGCGGCCTTGAAGTCGAGTTCCTCGGCCACCGGGACGCAGCACACCACATGCCCACCCGAGGGGGCCACCGTCACGAGCGTCTTAAAACCCTGTCCTGGATCCTCCCCCAGCCGTGCGGCGATCGCCTCGCCCAGGCCGCGGGCCTCCTCGCCATCGTCCTCGTACGTGTGCAGGATATACGGCACGCCCTTGCGCTCCAACTCGCGCATGGCATTCGTCTTTTGAACCTTGGACGCCTTAGCCATGGGCCTCGGCCATCCGCGCGCGATCGCGTTCGAGCAGGGGCGCCAAGAACCTGCCGGTATAACTCTTCTTGCACGCGGCCACCTTCTCAGGCGTGCCCGCCACCACGATGCGGCCGCCGCCGTCACCGCCCTCGGGGCCGAGGTCGATGACGCGGTCGGCGACCTTGATCACGTCGAGGTTGTGCTCGATGACGAGCACCGTGTTGCCCGCGTCCACCAGGCGCTGCAGCACGTCCACAAGCTGGCGAACATCCTCGAAATGCAGGCCCGTGGTGGGCTCGTCCAGGATGTAGAAGGTCTTCCCCGTCTGCTTGCGGTGCAGCTCCTTGGCGAGCTTCACGCGTTGCGCTTCGCCGCCCGAGAGCGTCGTGGCCGGCTGCCCCAGGCGCACGTAGCCCAAGCCCACGTCGTAAAGCGTCTGCAGCTTGCGCTTGATCTGGGGAATGCTGCCGAAAAACGCGAGCGCCTCGGTCACGGACATGTCGAGCACGTCCGCGATGGTCTTGTTTCGGTAACGCACCTCGAGCGTCTCGCGGTTGTAGCGCTTGCCACCGCACACCTCGCACGGCACGTAGATATCGGGCAGAAAGTGCATCTCGATCTTGTTCTGGCCATCGCCCTTGCAGGCCTCGCACCGGCCGCCGGGGACGTTGAAGGAGAAACGGCCCGGCGAGTAGCCGCGCGCCTTGGACTCGGGCACGCTCGCGAACAGCGCCCGCAGATCGTCCCACAGGCCTATGTAGGTCGCCGGATTGGAACGGGGGGTTCGGCCGATCGGGCTCTGATCGATATCGATGACCTTGTCGATCTGGTCGATGCCCTCGATCGACTTGTATGGGCCCACGACGCGCGTCGAGTTGTGCACGGCGTTGGTGAGGGCCGGCGCGATGGTGTCGGTCACCAGGGAGCTCTTGCCCGATCCCGAGACCCCCGTCACCACGGTGAGGGTCCCGAACTCGATCTCGGCGGAGACGTTATGCAGGTTGTTGGCCTTGGCGCCCGTGATCTTGAGGGCCCCGCGACCGGGGTTGCGGCGCTCCTCGGGCAGACGCACCATGCGACGGCCGGAAAGGTAGGCGCCCGTGAGCGATTCCGGGCAGGCCATGAGCTGCTCCGCCGTCCCGGCGCATACGACCTCGCCCCCGTGCTCGCCGGCGCCCGGCCCCATATCGACCACGTAATCGGCCGCGCGGATCGTATCCTCGTCATGCTCGACGACGATCACGGTGTTGCCCAAATCGCGCAACCGCTCGAGCGTGGCGATGAGCCGCTCGTTGTCGCGCTGATGCAAACCGATGGAGGGCTCATCCAGGATGTAGAGCACGCCCATGAGACCGGCGCCGATCTGGGTCGCCAGGCGGATGCGCTGGGCCTCGCCGCCGGAGAGCGTCGCGGAGGCGCGGTCGAGCGTGAGGTAATCCAATCCGACGTCCACCAGGAAACGCAGGCGCTCGCCGATCTCCTTGACGATGGCGCGTCCGATGAAAGCCTCGCGCTCGGTGAGCTCGAGGGCATCGAAGAACGCGAGGGACTCTCGGCAGCTCATGCGGCAAACCTCGTAAATGGACTTGCCGCCGACCGTGACGGCGAGCATCTCCGGGCGGAGGCGGGCGCCATGGCACGTCGAACAAGGCTCCTCGCGGATGTAGCGCTCGAGCCTGGCCTTGGTGTTCTCGTTCGTCGTCTCGACATAGCGCTCGTACAAGATGTTGCGCACGCCGGCGTACTTGGTGAACCAATGCGTGTCACGGCCGTCTTGCGTCTTGTAATCGACGCGCATCTTCTTGTCGCCCAGGCCGTCGAGGAAGATCTTGCGCACGCGGGCGGGCAGGTCCTTCCACGGCGTGTTCGGATCGACTTTGAGATGGATGCACAGGGCGCGGAAGATCTGCGGGTAGTAATTCGACTTGCCGAAGAACCCGCCGAACACGCCCTCCTCGATGGAGAGGTCGGGATCCTCGATGAGGGCCTCGGCATCCACGACCTTCCTGGAACCCAAGCCGTCGCACTCCGGGCAGGCGCCGTAGGGGGCGTTGAAGGAGAAGTCGCGCGGCTGCAGGTCGTCGATGGAGTGGCCGTGCTCGGGGCAGGCGAGCGCGAGGGAGTACGCGAGCAGGTCGCCCTCGGCGTCCTCGGGCGCGTCGCGATCGGGCAGCAGGTACACGCTCACGTTTCCATGCGCGAGCTTGGTCGCCTGCTCGACGGCCTCGGCGATGCGGCCCAGGCTCGTCTCGCGGATCACGATGCGGTCGACCACGACCTCGATGGTGTGCTTGAACTTCTTATCGAGCTCGATGGTCTCGTCCAAACCGCGGACCTCGCCGTCGATGCGGACACGCGAGAAGCCCTCGGCCCGCAGGTCTTCGAGAAGCTTGACGAACTCGCCCTTGCGCCCCCGCACCACCGGTGCGAGCACGAAGGCGCGACGCCCCTGGCCGGCTGCGAGGATTTTGTCGGCGACCTGGTCGGTCGTCTGGCGCTCGATCTCACGGCCGCACTCGGGACAGTGGGGCACGCCGATGCGCGCGTAGAGTAGGCGCAGGTAATCATAGATCTCGGTGACGGTGCCGACCGTGGAGCGGGGGTTCTTGGACGTGGTCTTCTGGTCGATGGAGACGGCTGGGGACAACCCGTCGATCGAATCGAGGTCGGGTTTGTCCATCTGTCCGAGGAACTGGCGGGCATAGCTCGAGAGGCTCTCGACATAGCGGCGCTGGCCCTCGGCGTAGATGGTGTCGAAGGCGAGGCTTGATTTACCGGAACCGGATAGCCCGGTGATGACGACGAGCCGGTCGCGCGGGATATCGACGTCGATATCCCGCAGGTTGTGCTCACGGGCTCCCTTGATGACGATGGAGGAATCAGACATGGACGATCCTTATCTGACGCGGTATCGGATATGGTTCATGGACACGGTTGCATCCAGCTCTTTAGTGTAGCGCCGTCTCGGCGCACATCTGTTCGCCCATCGGGAGCCCACCGTTCCTGCACGCCTTGTTCGATTGGGCGCGCCTCGACCCGGCCGAGCGCATTGAAAAGCGGCCCGAGACGAATCTCGGGCCGCTGGGTCTCCGTGGGATGTAGCGCGCGCTTAGCTGCGGGCGGCGCCGTCGACGGGGATGACCGCGCCGGTGACGTAGGAGCTCATATCGCTCGCCAGGTACACGAAGGCGTTGGCGACGTCCTCGGGCTCGCCGATGCGGCCCAGGGGGATGGTGGCGATCAGCGGCTGGATCAGCTTCTCGGGCAGGGCGGCGACCATGTCGGTCTTGGTGATGCCGGGGGCGACGGCGTTGACGCGGATGCCCTTGGGCGCGAGCTCGCGGGAGAGGCTCTGGGTCAGGCCGTTGACGGCGTACTTGGAGGTCGGGTAGCCGCAGCCGGAGGGCTGGCCGTACTTGGAGACCATGGAGCTGGTGGTGGTGATGGTGCCGCCGTGACCGGCCTCGATCATGAGCTGGGCACCGGCGCGGCAGCCGTTGAAGACCGCGGTGACGTTGAGGTCGATGACCTTCTTCCAATCCTCGGCCGTGTAGTCGAGCAACGGGGTGGACTGGGAAATGCCGGCGTTGTTGACGATGGTGTCGACGCCGCCCATGTCCTCGGCGGCGGCGCGGAAGGCCTCGGTCACGGCGTCGAGGTCGGCCAGATCGCAGGTGCGACCCCAGACCTTGGCCTCGGGATAGGACGCGAGCAGCTGCTCGACGGCCCTATCGGCGGTCTCCCGACGGGAGCCGAACACGGTCACGGCCGCGCCTTCTTCGATGAAACGGGCGGCGATGGCATAACCGATACCGCGCGTGCCGCCGGTGATGATTGCTTTCTTGCCTTCGAGCAACATGGACATTCCTTTCGGACGTGGGGCGCGCACGTTCTTCCGCGCCCGTCTTTTCAACCATAGCCATTCTCCCCCAAAGATGAAACGGCTATTCGATCTGCGGACGGACGTGATTCGGCGGGCGGGTGCCGAGACGGTCGGGTCGGGCCCGCACGCGCGTTGCGGGCCCTGCGTCACGGCGGCCGATCCCACTCGAGCGGGCCGACGAGGGTACAATGGAGAGGTTCCACACAAGGGAAAGGAAGCACCTATGAGCTGCGAGCATGCAACCGCGGCGGGCGGTCAGGCCGCCCCGCGGGAATTTGAGGAAAACAACCTGTCCGAGGTCAAACGCGTTGTCGCCGTGTTGTCCGGCAAGGGCGGCGTGGGCAAATCCCTCGTCACCGGCTCCCTCGCCGTCGAGCTGGCCCGTGCGGGCCACAAGGTCGGCATCCTCGACGCCGACATCACCGGCCCCTCGATTCCCAAGATGTTCGGCATGAGCGGCCGGCACGCCATGGGCCTCGGCAACCTGCTGCTGCCCGAGATCTCCGAGCGCGGCGTCAAGGTCATGTCGAGCAACCTGCTGCTCAAAAACGAGACCGATCCCGTCCTGTGGCGCGGGCCCGTCATCGCCGGCGCCATCCGCCAATTCTGGAGCGAGACTTCCTGGGGCCCGCTCGACTACCTGCTCGTCGACATGCCCCCCGGCACCGCCGATGTCGCCCTCACCGTCTTCCAGTCGCTGCCCGTCGACGGCATCGTCATCGTGACGAGCCCGCAGGACCTGGTCTCCATGATCGTCGCCAAGGCCGTGAACATGGCCGAGAAGATGGACATCCCCGTCCTCGGCATCGTCGAGAACATGGCCTATGTCGAATGCCCCGATTGCGGCAAGAAGATCGAGGTCTTCGGCCCCAGCAAGCTCGATGCCGTCGCCGAGCAGTACAGCCTGCCGATCCTCGGCCGCCTGCCCATCAAGCCCGAGCTCGCCGCCGCATGCGATGCCGGCGCCATCGAGACCGAGCTGCCCTGCGGCCTGCTGCCGACGGCCCTCGCCAGCGTCGAGGCGCTCCCCGAGCATCAGGCCCTCGAACCCGATGCGGAAGCCTAGCATGGGCCGCCCCGACTCCGCGCACATGACCTGCGACGCGCCGCTCTCCCCCGCGGAGGGCGGCGCGCCCGTCTACGACGTGCTCGTCATCGGCGGGGGCGCGAGCGGGCTCGCCGCCGCCATCACCGCGGCACGCGCCGGAGCGCGCGTGTGCATCCTGGAGCGAGACGTCGAGGCGGGTCTCTCCATCCTCGCCACCGGCAACGGGCGCTGCAACGTCTCGAACAGCCGTCTCGATGCGCGCCGCTACCGCCATCCCGAAGCCGTGCGCGAGATCTTCGGCGCCGCCCCGGAACGCGCTGTCGCCGTATTTCTCGAGAGCGCGGGCATCATGACCGTCGAGGAGGGCGAAGGGCGCCTGTACCCCGCGAGCCGCCGGGCGGAGTCGGTGCGAGACGCGCTGCTCAACACCTGTCGGCGCGAAGGCGTCACCATCTTGGCCTGCGCCGAGCCGAGGCGGCACCTCGCGAGACCGGACGCCCCCCATGAGCTCGCGTTCGACCAGGCGGCCCTGCCCCTTGCCCATAAGCCCGGTCGCGATGAAAGGGCCCGCATCCGCAATGCCCGCAAGGCGCTTGCGGCGGCCGACCGTCTCGAACGCACGGCGTTTGCCCGAACCATCATCCTCGCATGCGGGGGTGCCTCCGCGATCCCCTGCGGCATTTTGGACCTGCCCCACGTCGATGAGGCGCCCGTCCTGTGCCCCATCGCCTGCACCCCCCTCATGGCCGAAGGCGACGAGACCGGCGGGCGCGGCCTCCTCCGGAGCCTCGACGGCCTGCGGGTCGAATGCATGCTCACGCTGGTGAGGGATGGGGCCGCCGTGGCATTCGAACAAGGCGAGGTCCTCTTCCGCCCCTACGGCATCTCCGGCATCGCCGCGTTCAACCTCTCACGGCGCATCATGCCGGGCGATCAGATCGAACTCGACCTCTTCCCCGAGATGAACGAGCAGGGTCTCGTCGACCTCCTCGAGCGCCGCGCGGAGACGATCGGCGACCTCGGCGGCGATCCCCGATGGTTCGACGGCCTCCTGGCCCGCCCCCTCGCGACGCTCGTCTGCGCCGCGCTGACCGGCGCCGCACGCCCGTTGGTTCGGGCGGCGTCGATGCTGCACCGCATGCCCCTACGCGTGACGGGCACCACCGAGCACGCCCAGGCGCAGGTGCGGCACGGCGGCATCCCGTTGTCGGCCATGGAGCTCGACACGCTCGCCGTCCGACCGCTCGAGGCGGATGTGAACGCACCGGGAGCGCCCATCTACGCTTGCGGCGAGGCCATCGACATGGACGCCGACTGCGGCGGCTACAACCTCGCCTGGGCCTGGCTCACGGGCGTCCGCGCGGGCGCCAGCGCCGCCGCCCACTGCCGCGGAACATCCGATTCCACCGAGGAGCCCCATGTTTGAAATCACCCAGATCCCCTGCCGCCTGGTCGATGGCGGTGACGAGCGCTCGTGCATCGAGGCATGCACCCGTGAGGCGCTCGGCATCCTCCGCTGCCGCCGTGCGGACATCGAGCGCGTCGAGCTGAGGCGCAAGTCCATCGACGCCCGCAAGAAGTCGAACGTCCATTTCACGCTGAGCGCCCTGGTGCACATGGCGCCCGAAGTCGATGAGGCCGACCTGCTCTCGCATCTCCCCGACCGCGACCGCAAGCGCGTGCGGCAGGACGTCGCGGACGCCCCCTCCTTTTCCAATCCGGTGCAGGCCGGTCCGAACGAGGACCGCCCCGTCGTCGTCGGAGCGGGATGCGCGGGCCTTTTCGCCGCCCTCACCCTCGCCGAAGCGGGCCTTCGCCCCATCTTGCTCGAACGCGGAGACGACGCCGCGCGACGTGGCGAGGCAGTCGGGCGCTTCAACGCCACCGGGGCGCTCGATACCGACAGCAACATCCAGTTCGGTCTCGGAGGTGCCGGCACCTTCTCCGACGGCAAGCTCAATACCGGCACGAAGAACCCCTTGCATCGCCTGGTCCTCAACACGCTCGTCCAGGCCGGCGCCCCGCGCGACATCCTCTGGGACGCCAAGCCCCATATCGGATCGGACATCCTGCCCGACGTCGTCACGGAGCTGGTCGCGCGCATCGAACGGCTGGGCGGCACCGTTCGCTTCCGCAGCCATGTGACCGGCCTGCTCCTCGATGACGGGGGAGCCATCGCGGGCCTCGCCCTCGACGGGCCCGACGGTGGGGGATCCATCACCGCGACGCGCATCATCCTCGCCTGCGGTCATTCCGCCCGCGACGTGTTCGAGATGCTCGCCGATCTCGATGTCGCGCTCCAGCGTAAGACCTTCGCCATGGGCGTGCGCATCGAGCACCTGCAAGCCGACATCGACCGCGCCCTGTACGGTGCCGCGGCCGGCCACCCCGCGCTCGGCGCCGCGCCCTACAGCCTCGTCGCCCACCTGCCGAACGGTCGCAGCGTGTTCTCCTTCTGCATGTGCCCGGGCGGAGAGGTCGTGGCGGCCGCGAGCGAGGAGGGTGGAGTGGTCACCAACGGTGCCAGCCTGCATGCCCGCGACGGACGCAACGCGAACGCCGCGCTGCTCGTCAATATCACGCCCGAAGACCTTCCGGGAGACGACCCCCTCGAGGGCGTCCGCCTACAGCGTGCCTGCGAGCGGGCGGCCTTCCGCATCGGCGGCGGTGATTACCGCGCGCCGGCTCAACTCGTGGGCGATTTCCTCGCCCGGCGCCCCAGCACGGGCCCCGGCCGCGTCGAGCCCACCTATCCCCGGGGCGTCACCTGGGGGACCATCGACGACGCCCTGCCGCCTCATGTATCCAAGGCCCTGCGCGAGGGCATTCCGCTCCTCGGTCGGAAGATCCATGGCTACAACGACCCCGAAGCCGTCCTCACCGCCATCGAATCGCGTTCCAGCTCGCCGATCACCATCCCGCGCGACCGCCAAACCTGCATCTCGGTGAGCACGCCGGGGCTCTATCCCTGCGGCGAGGGCGCCGGTTACGCCGGCGGCATCATGAGCGCCGCCACGGATGGCATCCGATGCGCCCAATCCCTCATCGCCTCGACCATCCGCGATTTCCGATAGCCCGCTCCCCAACCGGGAGCCTCGCGGTCCAAGCCGCCCCATCCAGACGAATATGGCCCGCTTCCCTCGAGAGGGAGGCGGGCCATTTGCACTCATGTTTCAAAGGTCTCTCAGCGGATCCAACCCTGCCGGCGAGTCGGAAGCGCCTGCCGGGCGCGCTTTGACCCCCTAGGCGAGCTCTGCGCGGGACACGCTCTCGGAAAGCGAGATGCACGCATACACGAAGCCCCAGCCGGCGAGATACAGCTCGAGCGCGGAGAGCGCCAGCATGCCGGAGGTGCCCATGAGGCCGAACAGATTCGCGAACGAGGCGAGAATCACGCCGGCGCCGACAGCGACTTGCGCACCCGGACGGCCAACCGAGCGGCGGCGCATCTCAAGGGCAGTTGCGAGCACGTACAATGCCAGGAACATGCCCAGGAACGAAACGGTCGGGACAAACGCTCCGACAGGGAACGGGAAGTTCAGCGTCCACAGACCGCCCAGCAAAAGCACAAGGCCCACCACCGGCTCGGCGCCGAGCAACGTCCAGCCGGCGCGCGTGGCGAAAGCGGCGACCAGTGACAAGGAGCCGGCGACGATTCCAAACCAGGAAAGGAGCCGCTGCAGACGGGCGAGGTCCGCATAGCCCCACGCAGGAGAGACGAATAGGGCCGTGGCGAAGACAAAACACGCGCCCGCCATGGCCACATGGCTCCACGTGAGACCACGCAGGCGGCTGAACAGCAGGTCGAAATCGGTCATTTTGGTTTCCCTCCCCTTGCGAGAACCGTGCCCCGCATATGAATTCTCGAGCGCAAGTATACCATCCGCGCCCGCCGGACATCAGATTCACCCCCCCCTCTTCCAGCAGGGCGAATCCACAGACCGGAGCGCCCTGGTCTGCCTGCGGCCTACTTCTTGAACCGCGCACCCGCGCGCTTGCGACCCGGGGCGAAGACGGACCCCTTGCGCGCCGATTTCCGGAGCGCCTCGATCACCTCGTCCTCGCTCGTCCCCTCAGACATCGCCTTGAGCTGGACGACGATATCACGCAGGCGGGCGGCCTCCTCGAAATCCATGGCCTCCGACGCCGCCCTCATGTCGTCCTCCATGGCCTCAATCATGCGCGCGAGTTCTTCGGCGGGCAGATCGGCGAAATCACGCGCAAGCCGCTCACCGACATCCTCCCCCGCGTCATCTCCCCCCTCGGAGCCGGCGGGGCTGAAAAACGCCCCGTGCCCCAGCGTGTCGCCACGGCTGCGGTCCTTCTTCCCCACATTCTGCTCGGCCTCGGCAATGAAGCTCGAGATATCGTTGATGGAACGGCGGACCGTCTGGGGCCGGATGCCATGCTCCTCGTTGTACGCCGTCTGGATCGCGCGACGTCGGTTCGTCTCGTCAATCGCCTCGCGCATCGAATCGGTGATCGTGTCGGCGTACATGACGACCTCGCCCTCGGCGTTTCGCGCCGCTCGGCCGATTGTCTGGATGAGCGAGCGCCGATTGCGCAAAAAGCCCTCTTTATCCGCATCGAGGATCGCGACGAGAGACACTTCGGGAAGATCGAGGCCCTCGCGCAGCAAGTTGATTCCCACCAAGACGTCGATCTTGCCCTGGCGCAGACTGCGCAAAATTTCGACTCGATCCATCGTCGCCGTATCCGAGTGCATGTAATTGACGCGAATACCGGCGTCGAGGAGATGATCGGTCAGGTCTTCCGCCATGCGCTTCGTCAGCGTGGTGACCAGCACGCGCTCATGACGCGCCACCCGTTCGCGGATCTCATCGATCAGGTCATCGATCTGCCCGCGCACTGGACGCACGTCGATCTTGGGGTCGAGCAGGCCCGTCGGACGAATGATCTGCTCCACGTTGTTCTGGCTCACACGCAGCTCATAGTCACCCGGCGTGGCGCTCACATAGATGAACTGCGGGATGCGCGCCTCGAATTCGTCATAACGCAACGGACGGTTGTCGAGTGCGGAGGGCAGGCGGAACCCATGCTCGACAAGCGTCACCTTGCGCGAGCGATCCCCCTCGTGCATGCCGCGGATCTGAGGCACCGTGACATGGCTCTCATCGATGATGCACAACATGTCCTTGGGAAAGTAGTCTATGAGCGTAAACGGGGGCTCACCCGGTTTGCGTCCGTCCAAATGTCTCGAATAGTTCTCGATGCCGGTCGTGAAGCCCATGGTCTCGAGCATCTCGAGATCATAGCTCGTACGTTGCTCCAAACGCTGCGCCTCGAGCAATTTGTCATTCGCCTTGAGCTCGGCGACGCGCGCCTCGAGCTCTTCCTCAATGGATTTCAGGGCTGCGGTCACCTTGGGCTTCTCCGTCACGTAATGAGAGGCGGGCCAGACCGGGATGGCGTCGAATTCACGCATGATCTCACCGGTGACCTCGTCGATCTCCGCGATGAGCTCGACCTCGTCGCCGAAAAACTCAAATCTCAGAGGATGCTCGGCATACGGAGGATAGACATCCACCACATCGCCCCGTACGCGAAAGGTGCCGCGCGAGAGGTCATAGTCGTTGCGATCGTATTGGATGTCGATCAGCGCGTGGATGAATTCATCGCGTTCAAGTGGGATCTTCTTGTCGACATTGGGGGCCAGCCCCGCATAATCTTCGGGAGAGCCTATGCCGTAAATGCACGAGACCGAGGCCACCACGATCACATCGCGGCGCGACAACAGGGATGCCGTCGCCTGATGGCGCAGCATCTCGACCTCCTCGTTGATGGAGGAGTCCTTCTCGATATACGTGTCGCTCGATGGGACATACGCTTCAGGCTGGTAGTAATCGTAGTATGAGACGAAGTACACGACCGCGTTGTTCGGAAAGAACTCTTTGAGCTCACTCGCAAGCTGAGCGGCGAGTGTCTTGTTCGGCGCCATGACGAGCGTCGGTTTGCCGAGGGCCTCGATGGTTTTCGCCATCGTGAACGTCTTGCCAGATCCGGTAACGCCCAGGAGCACCTGGTAACGATCTCCATCACGCACGCCCCGGACCAGGGATTCAATGGCCTGGGGCTGGTCGCCCGAAGGCTCGAACGGAGACACGACCTCAAAGGCGGCGGGACTTCCAGACACACCGAAGCGCCTCAATTCACCGCCGACGCGCTCGACTTCGAACTCAGCCATGTAGATCGCCGTCCTTCCTAGCGAAACGCTTGCGGATACAACTCTTGGTACCGATTCTTGGCCATGTTAACGCGAACGAGATATGCCTGGGTCTCTGGAAACGTAATGGCATTGTGGAGCAGCTTGTCCTGCTTTGCCCATCCGTCCACATTGCCCATGCCGGCGTTATACGCCGCAATGGCCCGATCAGTCGCGCCGTTGAAATACGACAGGAGATACGAGAGATATGCACAGCCATATTCTATGTTGATGACGGGATCCTCGAGATCATCGCACGGATAGCGATCGCCATCGACGAGGCCCTTGGCCACCATATCCCGGGCAGTCTCAGGCATGAGCTGCATAAGGCCACGAGCCCCCTGATGAGATGAAGCCTCAGGGTCCCAACTGGATTCAGACCGGATAACGGCGGCGACCAGATACGGATCTACGCCATGGGCGGATGCCGAGGCGGTGATCTCATCCTCATAGCGCAAGGGATACATGGACTTGAACAGCAATGCGGGTGCAAAGCTATAACCCAATGAGACAAGCCCGAAGATCAAAACGATGACAAGGGGAATTGATCGATACCATCGGAGAAAAGAGCCACGTCTGTTCATCAAGTCAGTCCCCATCAGCAAATCGAATGCCTCGGTCCTCAAGCCAAAGATCGAGCGACCGAAATAGCGTATCATCCGAATCCGAGTTATCGATGATTGTGTCGGCCATCATTTTCAACTCATCTTCAGATGGCTGAAGATCGGAGCGTGCATCAAAATCGGCACCGCTCATGCCTCGCTCGATAGCCCGCATGCGACGAATGTGCAGAGGCGCCGTGATGGCGATCACCTCATCGGCCAGCCCGAATGCATCGGTAAAGGAAGCGGGAGCGGAAATCTCGACGACGGTCAGAGCGGGATCCGGCACCGCAAGTGAGCAACAGGGAACCGGCAAGAGAATATTGGAAAGGTATTCTAGAAGGACCGGATGAACGATTCGGTTGAGTTCTCTCACGGAGTCAGAGTCGACAAATGCACGCCGAGCGAGAACGGAAGGGCGCACCCCGCCCGACTCATCAAGAACATCCCAGCCAAAGGCATCCGCAATGGAATCAACAAGGGCGGAACCGGGGACGTACAGGCTCTTCGCAACCGCATCGAGATCGAGATGACGGGCACCGATGCGATCGAGATATGAGCAGGCGGTCGACTTTCCAGATGCGATATTGCCGATGACGAACAACGTGAAGGACATGTGCGCCTCCAAAATATCTACCTATAGCAAAAAGAGGGCAGTCAAAGACTACCCTCTTTTATAATCACGCCTGCGAAAGGCGCGAAAGCCGTCCACCGGTCAGCGGCGCCCTGCTCTCCCACGGGCTTCCCCCGCAGTACCATCGGCGCGGTGCGGCTTAGCTTCCGGGTTCGGAATGGGACCGGGCGTGCCCCGCACGCAATGGCCGCTGACCGGTGGGCGGCTTTCATCCCCCCACCCAGGGTACCTCCCGTGCCCTGAGGGCCGCACAGCGACTCGACGGACGGACCGTCCGCGACCTGACCTGACGACGCGACACCGTGATACGTAAATGTGGCGTCCCGCCGGTCGGATGCGGGTAAGAGCTCGGGCTATTAGTACCGCTCGGCTGAGCGCGTCGCCGCGCTTGCACCTGCGGCCTATCGACCAGGTAGTCTACCTGGGCCCTTACCGAAAGGAGAACTGATCTCGGGAACGGCTTCCCGCTTAGATGCCTTCAGCGGTTATCCGCGCCGCACGTGGCTACCCGGCCGTGCCGTTGGTCGACAACCGGTTCACCAGAGGTGCGTCCACCCCGGTCCTCTCGTACTAGGGGCAGCCTCCCTCGATTCTCCTGCGCCCGCGGAGGATAGGGACCGAACTGTCTCACGACGTTCTGAACCCAGCTCGCGTACCGCTTTAAACGGCGAACAGCCGTACCCTTGGGACCTGCTCCAGCCCCAGGATGCGATGAGCCGACATCGAGGTGC
>JARIBW010000004.1 GCA_029264355.1 Collinsella sp.
GACCGTCCCGCACTTGGGACACGTGATCTGGTTCATATGCGCTCCTTGCTCCGCCACAACACCCGGGCGCGCCCCACGCGCGCCACTCGTGTTCCTTACCGTCAGACTATACCCGTCCGTGCGGACATATCGGCATCACCCCGCCGCATGACACGACCCCACCCGGACTTCACTCCGAGCGGGGTCGATCAGGCCGCCTGCATACATCATCGGGCAGACCGGTTAAAGGGGGATCAAAGCCTAATGCACCTTGTTGCGACGATTGCGGCGAAGTCCGCGGACGCCGCACGCAACCGCGCTGGTTCCGGTAAGACCCATCACCACCACGGAAGCAAGGATGGGGTCGCCCGTCTGCGGCAGGGATCCGGTCTTTCGACCGGGCTTTGCCGCCGGCTTCTCACCGGGCTTTTGATCAGGCGTCGTCGACGGGGGATTCGGGGCCTGCTCAGCCCGCTTTGTCACGCTGACGGTGACCATGTCCGAATCGACATGGAGCCCCGCGGCGTTGGTCACACGGCAGAAGAAAATCCGCTCCCCGACCTCGGAGGTGTCAATGGCGAGATTCGCGGTGTCGACACCCGTAGACACAACGTCATCGCCCTTCTTGGTAAACCACTCGTATGCAAGGCCATCGGCGCCGCCTGCGGCCTCGGCGGCCACAACCAGGTCGGCTGCCTGCGCACCCTGTTCATACGTGGCGCTCACGGGCTGTTGCGTGATGCGCGGGGCAATGACCGCATCGGCATAGGTGATGGGAGTCGCCAAATCAGTGCCTTCGGCATTCATATCGGAAGCGGCAAAGGGCTTGGAAAAGTCTCCGGCCTTGATGTAGGCCCGCATTTCATCGAGCAGCTTGTCGCATTTCAGGTAAGTCTGCCCAACCACGGCCGCCTGAGCCTCATTCGCAAGCGCCGTGCGGTTTTCGGCAGGCGTGTTTCGCATGACGGTATCGACGATATCTTGCTGGGCGATAATCTGACGCTGCAGAGCGTCGAGATAGGCGCGGGTGCCGGACGCCATACTGTCGCGATGGTTGTATGCGAGGGTATTGATATCCATGAGGACGAAGGGCAGGGAATCTGCAGGCTCCTCCTTCATAGCCCAATCGACGTTATCCTTCTGATTGGGGCCCTGATGGCTCTCATCGCAATTGAGATCGCTGAAATAGGGACTCACTTCGGTGAGCAGCGCAGAATACAGCGGCACGAAGACGGAGAACTCGGTACGGGACAGCGCCTCCCACTGGACGGTGGCGATGTCGGGAGTCAGGCCGTCGCGGATCTGGAACATATGGCTCTCGACCGTACGATTGTTGCCGATAGCCCCAAATTCCCCGTTGGCGTTGGCATCGACATCGGTGCCCTCGCCGCGAGTCGCCAGCACGCGCAGGAGCTCGTTAGTGGTCCAGCCGGAGCGACCGGGAGTGAAGAACTGCGTGGGCTCATTAAGGGAGGTGACGCCCTTCGCCGTGACCTCATAGGAGCCGGGAGCGAGCTCGCCTTTGAAATAATGACGCCCCTGGACGTAGCGCGTGTTGGAATTCGCGCTTTGCCCGGCGTCGCGCGCGCCATAGGTACCGGCGATATCCGGAGAACCGTCCTCGAACGTTTTGAGAAGCCCGGCGTTCTCGGGAACCGAGAGAAGCCCCTCGGAATGCAGGCACTTGGAAGCATCGTCCAAATCGACCCTATAACGCAGATTTCCCATATTGGGGTTCACCGATACCTGGTCGTCGGGCATGACGAAGGCGATCCACTGATGGCCCGAAAGCGCACAGAACAGCCACGTCTCACCGGGATCGGAAATGGTGATCTGGTCGCACCCGTTCGCGCCCTGATCGTCGATCAGGCGACCAAGGAGCTCGACACCCTCACGGGCCGTCTTGGATTCCCCTAGGATCACGCTGGCATAGTTGTACTCTCCGATGCCGGTGTCGGAAAGGGGATCGACTTTTTCGATGTCCTCGTTGTAATCGGTGGTCAGGGTCGCTGAACATGAAACGCCGTGTTCGTTGATCCCGGCCTCCGAATATGCGTCATGGCGATTGTCCCAATCGCTCGGGTGATCGCGCACGTATGTGTAGCGATACGACGTCTTGTCGCTCGTCCAGTCGAAACCGGACTCGTCGGACGTGTAGTGTGTGTTCTTCTGAGGTTCCTCGATACCGAAGACCTTCACGTGACGTGACGCATAGTCTTCGGAGCGACCGACGTAGCGGTCGCCGGTCGCCGTGAACTGGTTGGGTACCCAAACCTGCGTACAGGCCAGGGCGCTCAGAGGTGTCGCAGTGAGAATCGCGGTGCCGACTGCAAGCCCGCAAGCAGCGTGTCTAAGCCACGACCCCCCCCCGCCAGAAAATAGCATGCGCATAGCGCTCTCCTTTCACGACCGGCAGCTTGCGGCAAAATGCCGCGCCATACACCAAACTGCCAGTCATAATCTCATTCTAGTTACTGGCGGCTCAACCGGGCCCTTGCTCCATCCGCCTTCCGCAAGCGGTAAAAAGCGTCGCTGGACGGCATTTAGCGAGCATCGCGCACGAAGACTGCGGCGCGGACCGCACCTCAAGCAGTCCAAGACACCCTATAATCGGTGCGAAAGACTCTCGACCTCTGGAGCACCATTGTGAAGACCATCCATGTGGCAGCGGCCATCATCCTCGACAGCAATAAGATCCTCGCTTGCCAGCGCGGATACGGCGAGTTCAAAGGAGGATGGGAATTTCCCGGCGGCAAACTCGAGCCGAACGAGACTGCCGAGCAGGCTTGCGTTCGCGAAATCAAGGAAGAGCTGAGCGTCGACATCGAGGTCGCTCGCCATCTCTACACCGCCGAGCACGATTACGACACCTTCCACCTCTCGATGGATTGCTTCGTCTGCTCCATTGTCGCCGGTACCATCGTCGACACCGAACATGAAGACATGAAGTGGCTCTCACTCGACAATCTCTGGTCGGTCGATTGGCTTCCAGCCGATATCAAGGTCGTTGAGGCAATCGAGGCAAACCTGGCGTAAGACCTCTCGGCCTTACGCCTCGTCACCCTCGACAAACGCGCTCGTGATGTACTCGTAGATATCTCGCCGGACGGGCGTTTCCAGCTGATAGCCGATTTCAACGGCATTCTCATTCGCGATCGTCAGCGTCTGCACGAAATGCCCCGTCGGGTGCATCTGGCCAAGGAAATAGAACTCCTTACTTCCCTTGTCGTTCGTATTCTTGCGAACAAACAGGTAGATTTTCATGCCGTTGCCCGGCCAGGCCATGAGTCGCTGGATGTCTTTCGATGCGAGCGTTCGCCTCTTCTTCGAGATGCCGATGAGCTCACTATCCGAGACAAAACGGTCCTCATATTTGATGGTGTCGCTGATGTCGGGTGCTTTGTCATAGTTGATGAACACCGGGAAGGTATTCGTCTTCTCGTTGTACATGTAACCGCCGATGTTTTGCGGCGTTTCACTCCGGTCCCACCCGAGCAGGCGGCACACCTCCTCATAGGTGTACTTCTCGTTCAGAACAAAGTTCGTGTCGCGATACGGATGCGCGTAAAACTCCTCATGGCGGTGAATACCGAATTCGACAACCTCATTCAACTGACGCCTGAACTCCGGATCCGACAGGCTCGAGAGCACCGCATCCGTCCAGCAAAGAGCACCATCGGCCCCCTCCTCAACGAGAGACACGAACCAATTCGGTGACGAGAAACCGCCGTTGAGAGCATTCGTTGCGGACTTCAGGGCGGCCACCCTAACGCCAACAGGGCTCCCCGTGCTCGACCGCTTGCCGTTATCGACAACGATCGAAGCCCCATCCCGCGCAAGAAGCGCGCGCAGTAGATACAGCTCATCCGCGCGCTTGCCGTTCGCAAGTTTCTTTGAAACGAACTTGAGGATGTTCTCCTGGGTCGCATTGAACGTAACGGTGTACGACTTTTCATATCGTGTCAAAAAACCGTGATAGGAGTCATATTTATTGAAAATAAGCAGCGGATCGATCGAGCCGCTCCTGTCAAAATCCATCAACGAGGGAATCGTGCCGAGCATCTGTCGCAGTCCGAGGTACTCGTCCTTCAAAAAACGCGCGGCGGTAAAGTCTCCTTGGTCGATGGCTCGGTAGATACGTCCTTCCGACACTCGGTCGAAGCTCACGGTCGAAGCGCCCGGAATAACCGTACTCCCTTCTTTGACAATTGCGCGCAAGCGATCCTTGTTGTATGTCTTATCGCCGGACAAAGCCACGGGAATCAAAAAGTTCTGTTGGTAGTTACCGATGAAATCTAGAACCAGCGTGCTTTCCTTGTTTTCAGCCTTACGCAACCCACGGCCGAGCTGCTGGACGAATACGATGGAGGACTCCGTTCTGCGTAGCATGATGATCTGGTTGATGGCAGGGATATCAACACCCTCGTTGAGAATATTCACCGAGAAAATGTACTCAAGCTCACCGTTCTCGAGCTGTCGAATCACCTCATCCCGCTCCGCATCGCTATCGCTGCCGTCAATCGCGACCGACTTGTATCCGCGCTCGGTGAACTGCCTTGCCAGCTCGCGCGCCTCTTCCAGCCTGCTGCAAAAGACTAATCCCTTTCTGCCGTCCTTCTTGACCGAGTACTCCTCGATCTTGTCGATGATGTGACTTACGCGAGCCTCACTCGTGAGCTTGGAAAACAGCGTGAAATCATCCTGTTCTTCCTCGTCGATAGCTAGATCTGCGATACCAAAGTAGTGGAACGGCGCGAGCATGTCCTCACGTAAAGCGTCCTGCAAGGTAATCTGATAGGCAATCACATGATCAAACAAGGCAAAGACGTCATAGCCATCAGTTCGATTGGGAGTCGCCGTCATACCCAGACAAAACTTGGGCTTGAAGTGTTCGAGAATTCGCTGATAGCCCTTTGCGCCAACGCGGTGAGCCTCATCGATGACGATGTAGTCGAACAGGCCGGCATCGATCTTGTCGAGATAGCCGCAAATTGTTGAGCACATTGCAAAGCTGCAGGTAAACTCAGAGCCATCGCTACCGGCTTTATACATGCCGTATGTATAACTGTTCCCCAACAGCTTTTTGTAGCTCGCCATTGATGCAGTGAGGATGCGCTTCCTGTGCGCCAGGAATAGAACACGAGCCGGAGCTGTCGCCTTCACATCAAAGGCTGAGAGGTACGTCTTTCCGGTGCCCGTTGCCGAGACAAGCAGCGCCCTGGGATCACGTCGCTCGTGCAAGGCAGAAAGGGCTTCAAGTGCCTTCTTCTGCATTTTATTCGGCTCGATCTTCTCTCTCGAACCCGATCGTTTATCAGGGACGATAATGGCGGCATCGTCTGAAAAGGCAACCTTGCCCCTAGGCCTAGGCGACTCACCGGCCGAAATATACTCACGATAGTGGTTGATCCATCTTTCGGTAAGAGGTACCGTCTCCGAGCAATTCCAAAGCTGCTCGAACTCTCGTTTCAAATCCCCAACGGCGCCATCTGCACCGTACGAACGAAAAAGGACATTCCACTCTTGATTGCAGGTAAGCGCGCGATCCGTCAGATTTGAACTGCCCACGATCACGGTGTTCAATCCAGACCTATTGAACATATAACCCTTGGCATGCAGATTCTGCTGATAAACACGCGTTTCGATATTGTCGTACGTTAAGAGCTTCCGATACACGTCGGGACTGTTGAAATTTAGGTATGTCGAAGTGAGCAGGCGCCCTTTGATGCCCCGCGCTTTAAGCTCCGAGAGCATCTGCACCAGACATGTCAGACCTCCTTCGGAAACAAACGCGACGCAGAAGTCGAAAGTATCGCCCTCTTTCAGATCCGCGAACTGACGGCGAAGCACCGACAAAAGGTTGTCGCCCGTTGTCTTGGAATTCGAAATAAAGTGAGGACGGCTATCGAACTCAGCGCTCGCCGCAGTTGAAGCGCCAATCAGATCAAGTCGGCTCAAAGCATCTCCAGCGGTTACGTTCACGTGCTCCTCAACGTTAACCATACTCACACCATCCCAAAATACAGCAGGTCATGGCCAGGATACCAAAGCGTCGCATACAATGTCAGACAGTCGGCATTTCAGATATGCCCCAGTTCAACTCACATAAGGAGCCCTCGCCATGCCCAACGCCTACCTCATCGTCGTCGACATGCAAAACGACTTCATCGATGGCGCCTTGGGCACATCCGAGGCACAATCCATCGTCGATGCCGTCGCCCAACGGGCCACTGACTTCAACGGCACGATCGTTTTCACCAAAGACTCCCACGGCAGCGACTACGCGGCCACGCAAGAGGGTCGCAACCTGCCCATTCCCCACTGCATCGCCGGAACGCCCGGCTGGGAACTCGCGCCCGCCCTCGAGGCGGTTCGCGCCCGCCGCAGCGCCCCCGTGTTCGAAAAGCCCTCATTCGGCTCGCTCGACCTCGCGCGCTGGCTCGTCGCGCAAAACGATGTCGCGCCCATCGACTCCATCGAGCTCTGCGGCCTGTGCACCGACATCTGCGTGGTCAGCAACGCCCTCACCATCAAGGCGCACCTGCCCGAGGTCCCGCTCGCGGTGAACCCCGCCCTGTGCGCCGGAGTCACCCCCGCCGCGCACGACGCCGCACTCACCACCATGGCCAGCTGCCAGGTGCAGATCCTCTAACAGCGTCCGAGGCTCACCTCGACCCAATGCGGTGCCAAACGTCCGCACCGCCGCACGCGAGGCCGCGATTTCCGACACGACGGCATTTCAACCAGCTACTGCGCCAGCGCCGTGGCGTATTTCTTGAATGCGGGGATGAGCTGCATGCGCAGCAAGTTTCGACGCGCATCGAAGCCGCTGCTGCGGATCCGCAGTCGAATGCCCATCGCGCGCGCAACGTCTGCGATGAGCTGATTGTACAAGTGCTCCTCAACGATATCCTCGTACCATACGTTCAAGATGGTCCAACCCGAACCCGCCAGCTTGTTCTGCCTGCGATCGTCGCGACCGGCCTGTTCGATCGCGTGAAACTTGCGCCCCTTGTATTCAAGACCGACTTTGTGGCCGGGAAACGCGACGTCCACATAGCGGTCCCCATCGGCGGTTGAGACGCGATAGTTGAGCGAGACGGGTCCAAAGGCATAACCACCTAACCGTCGCGGCCAGGTGAGCAATGCGCAAAGGACGGATTCCATGGGCGAGTTGGAATTGTCTCGCACCAGCTCAAGCGCCTCGCGGGCCCGGGCGGCACCTTGCGCACTCGTCATGGCATCCAGCACACGTGCGATCTGCTCGACGGAAGTCAGAGGCCTCACCGTATTGGTAAGACCGTCCCACGAATCGTCGAGAAGATACGTACCGCAAAGCTCGAAACCGATCATCGCCAGCTCCTCTACGGTACGCTGCTTTTTCTTGTGTAGGTTCACCGTGGCAAGGTGCAGAAACGTCAGCGCCGGACTCGTTACCAAGACATCCCTGCTCACGTAAATCAGAGAGCGTGGCGGCAACTCCGTGGCACAACGATGGCACACGATGTCCTCGCGGCTGCGGTCACCCGACTCCTTGGGCACCAAAATGTGCACGGGGCTCGTTTTCACACCTAGACGCTCCATGTCGTCCGAAAACATCGCCTTGGGCGATAGTCCGCAACCGTCCAGCTTTTGCGTTCGCGGCCTATCCAAAAACTCCGGAGCCAATCGCCCACTCGATCGCATAAAATCGAGCGCAGACTCCCCAAAAATGCATACGCTCATGACCGTCGCCCCCTCGGCCCGATACGTTTTGCCCAGTGTGGTCAAAATACCCTGATTGTGCGTCGAACAATCAACAACGCAGCGGCGTTTTCCCAGGATTTGGCAGATTGTTCCCGCCCTTGATACACACCGGCGCCAATCGCTCCCAATCATCGCTGGCAAAACCCCAGGATTGCTCCATCCGAAAAGGTATTCACGACATTTTCGACCTCGCATTCAGCGCACAATCAGGGTATTTTGACCATTTTCCCGAAAACGTGCTTTTTCACACCCCCCACGTGACTACTGTTGGCCTTTGACGGCTGCCCGCATATCAGATACAGGGCGCAGAATCGCCCACGGGCATCTTCCTGCATGTTCACATACAGCCGGAAGTGAAGTCGGGCCCATGACCTATTAAGCATTCCGTTTGGACGCCCCTTGCCGTGAAAACATACCGGTCTTCGCTCCATGACCATCATCGCGAAGCCCGGATCCCCCAGTCCGGTCATTTGTGAACTATTTGAGAATCATTCCTAATATGTTTCAATTCCAGCCTCATATGATTCTGAAACTGTGCCATAATGCAAGCCGTCAAAGCGCATCCAGGGCTTGACCCCGAGATGCGAATTCGCCTGTGTTCAAAGGAGAACAAACATGAAGTTCGTTTGCCCCGTTTGCGGTTACGTTGAGGAGTTCGATGGCGAGGAGCTGCCCGCCGATTTCAAGTGCCCCCAGTGCGGCGTCTCCGGCGACCGCTTCACCAAGGTCGAGGAGGGCAAGATGACTTGGGCCGCCGAGCACATCGTGGGTGTTGCTCACGAGGAGGGCGTCTCCGAGGATATCATCATGGACCTGCGCGCCAACTTCGAGGGCGAGTGCTCTGAGGTCGGTATGTACCTGGCCATGGCCCGCGTCGCCCACCGCGAGGGCTACCCGGAGATCGGTCTGTACTGGGAGAAGGCCGCTTATGAGGAGGCCGAGCATGCTTCCAAGTTCGCCGAGCTCCTGGGCGAGGTTGTGACCACCTCCACCAAGAAGAACCTCGAGATGCGCGTCGAGGCCGAGAACGGTGCCACCGCCGGCAAGTTCGATCTCGCCAAGCGCGCCAAGGCCGCTGGCCTTGACGCCATCCACGACACCGTGCACGAGATGGCTCGCGACGAGGCTCGTCACGGCAAGGCTTTCGCCGGTCTGCTGGCTCGCTACTTCGGCTAAGACGGAGTAACGCTTCGCAAAGCGCCCTCCACAACGGAACGCTTAGACCCCAGGG
>JARIBW010000007.1 GCA_029264355.1 Collinsella sp.
GGCGTTGTCCCGCGCATCGGCCTGCCCTATATCACCGTCGGCCGCGAGGTCGAGATCCAGGCGCTCCTCACCGACCTCGCACTCATCGCCGACGGCGGGGCGAGCTTCCGCTTCCTGGTGGGCCGCTACGGAGCGGGCAAGAGCTTCCTGCTGCAAACCATCCGCACCCACGCCATGGGCGAGGGGTTCGTGGTCGCCGACGCCGACCTCTCCCCTGAACGTCGCCTGCAGGGCGGCCAGGGCCAGGGCCTCGCCACCTACCGCGAGCTCATCCGCAACCTCTCCACCAAGACGCGTCCCGAGGGCGGGGCGCTCGGTCTCATCCTCGACAAATGGGACGCCAACCTCCGAGCGGAGGAGGAGGGCGCACCGAGGTGCGCACCGACGGGAGCCACCCTGCGCGGGCAACTTGCCGATCTGGAGGAGATGGTCCACGGTTTCGAGTTCACACGCGTGCTCGGCATGTACCGCACGGCACTGGCCCAGGGTGACGACGAGCTGAAGGGCCGGGCCGTCAAATGGCTGCGCGGCGAATATCGCACGAAGACCGAGGCCCGCTCCGAGCTCGGCGTCAGCGCCATCATCGACGACGACACGTGGTACGACTATATCAAGCTGTTCGCCCGCTTCCTCACCGGCGCGGGCTACCGCGGCATGCTCGTCCTCATCGACGAGCTGGTCAACCTGTACAAAATCCCCAACGCCATCACGCGGCAGTACAACTACGAGAAGATCTTGCAGATGTACAACGACACGCTGCAGGGCAAGGCCCAGCACCTGGGCATCATCATGGGCGGGACGCCGACCTCCATCGAGGATCGCAGGCGCGGCGTGTTCTCCTACGAAGCGCTGCGAAGCCGCCTCACCCAGGGGCGATTCGCCCGCGAGGGGATGCGCGACATGCTCGCCCCCATCATCCGCCTCCAGCCCCTCTCCTACGAGGAGCTGCTCGTCCTTATCGAAAAGCTCGCGCAGATCCATGCCGGGTATTTCGGATATGAAGGCGATCTGGACGAAAGCGACCTCGTGGACTTCCTCAAAATCGAGTTCGGCCGCGTGGGCGCGGATACGCACCTCACGCCGCGCGAGGTGATCCGCGATTTCATCGAGCTGCTCGACATCATGTGCCAAAACCCCGACGTC
>JARIBW010000047.1 GCA_029264355.1 Collinsella sp.
CGCCTATTCGGCGAAACGGTTCTTGTGATCCCAGCTGTGACGATACAGGTCATCCGAGACCAGGTAGTCGTAGATGTCGTCCACGATCTCGATGCCGCCGGCCTCCTTCGTGGCCTTGATCCTGCCCTGCGCACGCTCACCCGGCCAGTAGACCTTGTCGAATCCGACACCCGGCTTGACCGCATTAAGCTCGTCGATGACCTCGGCCATGTGCTCGCGGAAGGCATCACCACCGCAGAAGAACTCGGGGTTGATGACGACGTTCAGGTGCCCCAGTCGACGCCCCTCGGAAAGATCGTGGTACATGGAGCTGACGTGCTTGCCAGCCGGGACGCCCAGCAGGACGCCGGACAAGATGTCGACCATCATCATGAGGCCGTAGCCCTTGGGGCCCGCGATCGCCACAAGCGCGTTGACCTTGTGGGGATCGGTAACGGGCAGGCCGTCCTCATCGACCGCCCAACCCTCGGGGATCGAGCGACCGGCACTCTTGGCGTCCAAGATCTTGCCCCAGGCCTGCACGGTGGTCGCCATATCGAAGCTCACGATGCGCCCATCAGACGTCGGGGCGGCCAAGGCAATGGGGTTGGTGCCGTAAAACGGCTCGGCGCCGCCATAGGGAATGACCATGGGGTCGGATTGCGTGCAGGAAAGGCCGATCATGCCCTCCTTCGCCGCCATCTCCGTGTAGTAGCCGATGGCCCCGGTGTGCGAGACGTTCGAAACGCCCACGAAACCGATGCCGTTCTCCCGCGCCATGTCGATGGCTCGGCGCATTCCCTCGATGGCGAACGGATAGCCGCAGCCGTTGTCGGCGTCCAAGATGCCGGTGCACGGGCCCGTCTGCTCCCAGGTCACCTTGGGATCGATGGTCATTCCGCCCTTGGAGATGCGCTCGGTGTAATACTCGACACGGACCTCTCCGTGGCTGTGCAGGCCGCGCTCGCTCGACCAGGTGAGCACCTCGGCCATATCGTCGGCATGATCGTCGTGCATGCCTGCCGCCATGAACTTCTTCTTCATCAGGGACTTGAGTTCTTCACGTGAAACGAGCATGGGTGATACCTCCCGAAACGAGATGATGAAACTGATTTTGAAACCGATAGATGCCGAGTTGCGAATAAATTCAGGCGATGCCCTCACACATCACCGTTGAACACGTCGTAGTCGATCCCCCCTTCGCTCTTGGCCACGAGTATCGCGCAGAACACGTCAGAGTTGACGTTCAGCGTCGTGCGGATGGCGGCCACGATGTACTCCAACCCGCCGAGGATGGCGATCGCATCCATAGGCAAGCCGAGGGCGGGGATCAGCATGGTGAGGGAGATCAAAGATGCCCCGGGTGCCACGGCGTTCGCCATCGACAGCGCCCAAGCGATGAAACAAACGGTGATGAGCGCACTGCCCGTGAATTCCATGTTGTACATCTGCGATACGAAGACCGCCGTCAGCGCCATATGCAGAGCCGACCCGTTTGAGTTGATCGACACACCGAGAGGAAGGACCAAGTTGGAGATCTCCCGATCGAGGCCGATCCGGTTCTTGGCGTCCTCCATCTCGACCGGCAGGGTGACCGCCGAGGAAATGGTCGAGGCCGCCATGACGGTCATGCGGAACATCTTTCGTGCGAGACGCACGATGGACATCTTGCAGGTAACGGCGATGACGATGAACCAGGCGACAGTGAAGATCGCGGTGCCGGCGGCGAGAGCGACGATGTACTTGCCGATGGGTAGCAGGATATCGAAGCCGAGAGAGCCAATGGATGCCGAAACATACGCGAAGATTCCGATAGGGGCCACGTTCATCACGATGCGGATGATCGCTAGCAAGATCTGATTGAGCTCCTGTACCCAGCGATAGAACACGGGCTCTACACCGTTGGCCTCGTGCACGACCACGATTCCCACGCCGAAGAAGACGGCGAAGACGATGCAGGGCACCATGGAGCCCGAGGCTATCGAACCGATGATATTGCTCGGGAAAAAGCCAAGGATGGTCTCCTGCAGCGTCATGGAGGTCGCCTGGAGATCGGTTGTCGCGTTCTGCACGAGCGCCGTGTCGGCCAGGCCCGCCCCGGGGTTCACCACCAGGGCCGTGAGGATGCCGAAAGCCGAAGCCAGAAGCGATGAGCCGAGGAACAGGACGATGGCCTTGAGACCGATACTGCCCAGCTGCTTGAACGACAGGGCCCCGATTGCCTCGATGATCTGGCACATCACGAATGGGACGATACCCATCTGAATCAGGCGGAAGAACACGTCGCCGATAAACTTGATATCGCCCATCCTGGGGCCGAAGACAAGACCGGAGGCGATGCCGAGCACCATGGCCACGATCATGGCGATGGTTGGACTGTACTTGCGTTTCTTGACAGCGGTTGAATTCATTCGAATCACGCACTCCTCAGGGGACCACTCTCCCCCCTATTGGATGGTCACACCCCACGACGCCTTGGGCGCGGGGCCGCCCGCCCATGAAAGCGGACGACAAGGCTTTTAGGTCCGAGTGGGGACCAAGCTCACGCATCGCACAAGGCGATGCAACAACGGGGCGCGGTTGCGATCGCGCGCCCCATCGCAACGAAACGTAAATCCAAGCAAGGCCTATGCCGCCTCGGCGTACTCCTTCTTTCCGTCGAAGACATCGTGGTCGATACCGTCAGGCCCAGCCACGAGCATGGCGGCAAAGATGTCACCACCAACGTTGAGCGGGGTGCGGCAGGCACCGGTCGGGTACTCGAGCCCGCCGAAGATGCCAATAGCGGAGATGGGCAGGCCGAGAGCGGGAACCATCATGGTAAGGGACACCAGGGAGGCACCCGGAGTCGCGGCGTTCACGAAGGAGATCATGGTGCAGATAACCCAGCAGGTAAGGAGCTCTGACGGACCGAACTCGATACCATAGAGCTGGGCGATGCACAAAGCATCGACGGTCATGTGGATGGCCACGCCGTTGGAGTTCAGGGGGACTCCAAGGGGCAGAAGGACGTCAACCACGTCGGAACGAATGCCGATCTTTTTCTTAGAGTCCTCCATGGCGGTGGGCAGCGTGACGGCAGACGAGATGGTGGTGAATCCGGTGACGAGGCTGCGAGTCATCTTGATGGCCAGCTTCACCGGGCTGACGCGGCAGTACAGGCCGCACACGACAAAGTAAGCGGCGAACATGATAAGCATACCGAGGACCATGACCATGAAGTATTTGGCCAGCGGCATCAGCACGTCCATACCCATGGAACCGACCATGGAGGAAACGTAGCAGAAGATTCCGATGGGCGCGAAGTTCATGACGGCGCGAATTATGTTGAGCAGGAGGTCAGAGGTCTCGCAGAGCAGGTCGTACACCATGCACTCACCATTGTGCTCGTGACGCCAGAAGCTGATCACCAGGCCGAGGGCAACGGCGAAGATGATGATCTGGATCATGGAGCCGTTGGACAGGGAAGCGACGATGTTGTTGCCGAAAAAGCTGGTCAACGTATCCTGGATGCTCATCATCGCTGTGGCCTCGCCCTCGAAATTGGCGTTGGCCATGACCGCCTCGGTACCAGCTCCGGCACCGGGCTTGAACACAACCCCCAGGAAAATGCCGAGGGCAGCGGCGATGCCGGAGGACACGATGAAGACGATAACACCTTTGAGACCGATTCCAGAAAGCGTCTGAGGCGTGAGGCCGCCGACGGACTTGATGACGGTCGCCATGACAAAGATGGGAATACACATCTGGATCAGGCGGAAGAAGATATCGCCGATGAATTGGATCTGGGACATCGCCTCGCCGCCGATGAGACCCGCGATCACCGCGGCCAGCATCGAGAGCAGCAGCAGGACGGTGATGTCCATCTTTTTCTTCTTTGCTTCTGCCATGTCTTACCTTCCTCTCTTTTACCAACCCACTGAGGGGCCGGAAGTTATACCAAACAACAGAACGCGGCCGAGAACCCCAGAAGGCTGTCGGCCCCAGAGGTGTGGCCGACAGACAAGACCCGGCCTGCCTCCGAGGCGAGCGCCTCGTGATGGCACGATTCGAGCGCACCGAGGAGAGAGATGTAATCCCCGTTCGCATGCCCATCGCACATGGCACGCAGGTACGCTTCGCTCACCGCCGTGGTCTTGCCGGGAACCGAACGCACGACTTCCTCGAAGAACCGTTCCGTTTGCAATGCAGCTCGACCACCATGGATATAGCGCAGACCGGTCCCAAAACCCATGAGGACATCATCCCCCGATGGGGTGAGGCCCAGCCCGCGTCCCAACAGATAACCGACCGCGCTGCGCATACCGCGTCGAGCGGCCTCGGCGCGCTCGGGCGAAACAGACGTCCCGCCCTCCCACATTGCCCGGGAGACCGCCGAAAAACGTGCGAGGTCCGCAAGCGACCGGCTGGCACGGGCGTCCCAGGGCAATCCGATACGGGCGGGCAGGTCGAAATCGGACATGCAGCGCGAGACCAGGATATCCATTCCCTCGAGGCGCTCTGGGCACGATGTGGGAACCGCCGTACCGAGAACCTCGACGGTGCTCAGATCAATCTCGACGACATCGGCCCGGCCATACAGGCGCAAGGCCCCGTTGCGGAAACTGACAAGGTCCCCAGGGCTCATGAGCCGGCTCAGATGGGACGCCCCCTCGGGTTCGACCGTCAACCCCAGGCAGGAAAGCGAAGAGTCGGCCGAGCCGATATGCAGCAGGAATCCGTTGAACCCGACGTTCAGGCTCGTGCGGAACACGCTGTGAACGCTTCCCGTCGCCACATGCGAATCCCGTTCGCTGACGACGTAGTCGCTGATTGAGAGGGCGTCCAGCTTCATATGCCGCCTCGCCTACTCGATACCGAGCTTGGCGCAGTACGCCTCGAGGGCCTTCTCGAAGCAGGCGAGCGGGGCGCGGACGGTACCGGCACCGACCTGGCCGATGCCCGCCTCTTTATGCGCGATGCCGGTGTTGATGATGGGCGTGATACCCGTCTCGACCACCTTGCGGATGTCGATGCCAAGGCAGGCCCCCTTGAAATCCCATGTCGGGATAGCCCAGTTGGGATTATGGGTGACGCAGATTTTCTCCATCTCGTTCGAGATGTTCAGCGCGTCTCCAAAGCCGCCGGCGCCGACGAACCGTGTGACGCCCGGTGCGGCCACCATGGCCATGCCACCGACGCCGACCGTCTCGCAAATCGCGGAGTCACCGTTGTCCGGGCATCCGTCCTCAGCGGTGAATCCGGTGAAATACAGGCCGACCGGGGTGTTCACGGGAGCCACGAACCACTCGTCGCCCAATCCGGAAACGCGCACGCCGAACTCGTAGCCGTTGCGCGTCATGGTGGAGACCACGCAGCCCTCGACGTCCTTGCGAACGTAGTCGACGATCGACTTGCCGGTCGCCATCATCACGTTCAGGAAGAACTGGTCAGTGTCGGCCAGGAACTGGATGACGCGCTGTTTGGCATCCTCGCTCGCATCGGTCTTGACGATGAGCGGGGCGACCTCCTTGAGGAAGTTGAGAGTGGCGGCCATGTTCCGCTGATGAAACTCATCGCCTTGGGTAATGGCGCGGGCCATCAGGACGTTCAGGTTGATACCGCCGTCGGAGAGCTTGAGTGCCTTGGCGAGCACCGGTCCGAGTTCGTCGGCCATCCAATGCAGGCGGTCGACGACCTCCTGGCTGTAGGCGCCAAACCGCAGGACCTTGCCGATGCCCTCGTTCATGGTGCAGTAGGCGACGGTGTCGTCGGCCAGGTTCCGAACCACGAGCACGGCCATGTTCGCCGAGGTGATACCACCCATGGGGCCTACGGCGTGGCAGTGGTGGCAGGGGATGAACTCGACCTCGCCCGCGGAGAGCATGGCCAGGGCCTCCTCCTCGGTCTTCGCCCAGCCCTCGAAGAGGGCGGCACCTATGCACGAACCCCTCATCGGCCCCTGCATGTTCTCCCAGCAAATCGGAGGACCAGCATGGAGCAGGGTCTTCTGGGCGCGATTGAGCTCGGGGATGACGGTCTTGGCCGGGACGACGTCGACCAGCACGGGCTGCGACTCCTTGAACCGCTCGCAGATGCGCGCGTTCGCCTCGTCGATACCCTCAATCTTCTCCAGCTCGCTGAGCAGGTGGATCATGCGCTTATTGCCGCCGGCCTTCGGCTTCCACGTGTATTGGACGCTCTCGGCGCCATATGCGCGCAGCGGGTCGTTGAAGCTCTCGACGCCAACGTTGATGACACGCGGCTTGGCGGTGAGCAGCTCCATGACGGCCTCGGAGGGCTCGGGCAACGGGCTGTCATCCTTGATCTCGTAGGGGACGACGCCGCGATCGGCCTCGGTGAACTCGATGCCCTTGAAGGCGAGGGCGGCGCGGACGGCCATGGCGTTGCTGGGCTCCATGATGGCACCGGCCTCTTCGAGCAGCCTCACGGAACGATCGTAATCCTGGGGATCGTGATGAGTGCCCACGACGGTGCCCACGAATCTGACCTCGCGCCCCTCGGAGCGCGCGGACTCGATGCACTCCGCTATGACCGGGGCGAGCTCGGCGGCCATGTCGGGATGGCAACCGTAGCCGAGAACGCAGTCGAAGAGAATGACGCCCGTGGTGTCCTTGTCGGCGTAATCGCGCATCATGCGGATACGGACCTCAGGGTCGATCATGGGGTGCGGACGGCCCTGCGTGTACACGTCGTCGCCGAGATCGATGACGTCGTAGCCGTCGTGGCGCAGCATGTAGCCGTCTTCCTTGATGATGGAGCCGAGCTTGAGAGCCTCGGTGACCATCATCGCGGCCTCTCCGGCGAGCGTGCCGCCGGAATACAGGCCGATCACGGTCTTGTCCTTGGGAAGCGGGGATTGCACCTCGACGTCGAGAGGCTCGAGGTAGTTCTTCTTGACGGCCTCCCCATTCGCCAAATCGACGGCGATGCGCGCGGCCTCCTCGAGGGTGTGCGCGAGGTGCACCTTCCCGAGATGCGCCTCGGGCTTTTCGCCGATGAAGATGGCGACAACCGGCTTTTCGCACTTCTCCAGCAGATCGACGACCTCATCGCGGACGGCGGGCGCCGGCGGTTTGGAGATGACGCATATGACGTCGGTGGGATCGTGATGCTCGAGGGCGACGATGGCATCCTTGACCGTCACGGCGCCGACCTTCTCGTTGAGATCGCGGCCACCGGTCCCTATGGCGTGTACGCACCCGCCGCCCAGACGGTCGATCATGCAGGTGACCTCCTGGATGCCGGTGCCCGAAGCGCCCACGATGCCGATGTTGCCTGGGTTGATGACGTTGGTGAAGGCGATTGGCACAGAAGAGACCACCCCGGTCCCGCAGTCGGGGCCCATGAAGAGGAGCCCCTGCTCATGTGCCTTGCGCTTGAGACGGACCTCGTCCTCCAGGGGGACGTTGTCGGTGAAGGAGAAGACGTTCAGGCCCAGGTCGAGGGCCCGCTCGAGCTCGGGCGCCGCATACTCGCCGGGGATGGAGAACAGCGCCATGTTCGCCTCGGGCAACATGGCCATGGCCTCCTCCCAGCTCGTCGCCTCGGCGGGCGCCCCGGCCGCTTCCTTCTTTGTGGAGAGGTCTGACAGGAAGGTCTCGGCCTCCGCCAATACGGTCTCCATGACACCCTCGTCTTCGGTCTCGACGACGATGACCATATCGCTGGGGGCAGCCGCCTCCGCCTCGGTCGTCAACAGGCCAGCGGCCCGGTAGATATCCTTATTCGCATCGGTGCCCATCATGATCTGGCTCTGGACGACACCGTCGAGCGTGTTGATCTTATTGGTCAGCAGCATCAGGTTGATGGAATCCTGATAGGAGTTTTGCTTGACCACGGTTTTCAGCATTGCTTCCTCCTCATCGTTCGTTGCGCCATCGCAAGGATCAACCGCGCTGTGCACACGGCCCGCTTTCCCGGGATGCGGGCATGCTCGCGCTATAGGAGATTGAAGCATGTGGTATTCATGAATACATTTCCCGATTGGATAAGTTTTTATCGATATTTTTAACCTTTTGGAAAATGTGGATGGAACAGAATGTCGATAAGCTGATTGACGATGAAGGAGTGAGATGGACGTTCGCGAAGCCTTGCTATTACCGTCCTTCGCCGATGCGGAGGTCATGGCCGGAGCCGCGGGGCTCGGCAACGAGCTCTCAAGCGCCATGGTTCTCGAGGCCGCGGACATCGAGAACTGGGGCAAGCGCGGGCAGCTCATCATCACGAGCTTCTTTGCCCTGCAAGAGTTCTCGGATGCCGACATGGCCCGCTTCTTCCACACCATGAGCACCCTGGGGATCGCCGCGATGGCCTTCAAGCCAGCGCGCCTGTGGCCGAGCGCGCCCGACAACGTGATCGCGCTGTGCGAGGATTTCGGGGTGCCGCTCATCAAGCTCAGCCCCACGGTCAAATATGAGGCCATCATGCTAGACGTGCTCGGTCACGTCCTCGATTCCAACCTCACCCTGCTCAACCGCTTCTACGATGCGCATCGACACACGATGGCGCTCGCACTCAAACAGCCATCGATCCCCTATATCCTCAACACCCTCAAAAACACGCTGCGTATGGACGTGAGCTATCTCGACACCACACGCGACCGCCGCCTGGGCACCGACCCATCACTCCTGAAATTCAGCGCGTACTCGTTTACGCGGAGAGAGCCCAGCGCCCTGCAGACGCACGCCTACTTCGACGCGACCCTTTACTTCGACGACCCCCCGTTCACCGACGAGAAACCCACCGCCGAGCGCCTGCGGGAGACTTTTTCGGACGAGGGGGGCCGAGGTTGCGATCGCAGCCAGAAGGCGCTCGCCGTGAGGATCCCCAGTTCCGATGGGATCGACTACTACCTGCTCGTCCACGAATCAGACGTCCAATTGACGCCCCTCGACGTCATGACGATCGAGAACATCGTGGGCCTGATCCAGATGAAGATCTTGGAGCAGAACGCGATCAAGCAGAAGCTGTTCATCCAGAACAACAACGCCGTGCACGACCTACTGCTCGACCGCTGCGGATCGGGAGAGCGCCTGGACTCCATGCTCACCGTGTTGGGAATCGATGAGTACCCCTTCTACGAGGTGCTGTACGTGCGTGTCAACCTGTCGGACAGCACCGACATCGACCGTCTCGACGAACTGCAGCAGGCGATTCGGCGTCGGATTCGAAGCGCCTATCCCGGAATCGTCTACTTCATCAACAACGACCGCATCGTGTTCCTGCACAACTTCCGCAGCCCGCTCACGAGATTCGACCTCGACCTCATCCAAAGCACGCTCGAGAAGCTGCACGCCTCCTCGACGCTCCCCCTCTTCACGCACCTCATCACCCTCAGCTCCATCGTCGATAAGCATGGGCTCGCCCGGGCCAACACCGAGGTGCTCAATGTGGCGCGTCTGTTCGACGGGCCGACCCACGCCGATCGAGCCGTCCGCTTCGAAGACCTGGGAGCCTACAAACTGCTGCTCGCCGCATCGGATCTCTCGCAGCTCGCCGGGTACATGGACCCACGCGTGGTGCAGCTGTCCGAGAAGCAGCCCGAGCTGTTCACCACGCTTGTGACCTTCTGCGAGAACGGTATGGATTTCTCAAAGACGGGCCAGGACCTCTTCATCCATCCCAAAACGGTGCGCTACCGCGTAGATCGAGCGAGACAATCCTACGGGGTCGACGTCAAAAACCCCGATGATTTTCTGCAGGTGATGCTCACCAGCAAGATCATGGCGCTGGGCGGAGAGGGCTGACCCGCCCGATCCCGCGAAGAAGGAGGACGCATGGGGCTCGAGAAGCTCGTCACCATCCATCGACCGCACGCCGGGCACGACCGTCGCATAGCCGTGTTCTACCTCCACGGCGGGGGACTGCTCTACGGGGAGCGGGACGATCTCCCGCGCACCTACATCGATCGGTTCACCGATGGCGGCTACACGCTCATCTGCGCTGACTACCCCCTAGCCCCCGAATCCCCCCTTCCGGCCATCGTCGACGCGGTGTTCGAGCTCTGGCGGAACGCGGTGGCGGAAAAGGTGCTCACCGGCGAATATAAGGGGTACTTCCTATTCGGCCGCTCCTCCGGCGCGTACCTGTCCCTCCTGCTCGCGCGCGAGATTAGCCGTCGAGGAGACAAGCTCCTGCCTGCACCCTTGGGGGTTCTAGACTACTACGGATACCATACGCTCGCAGACAGCGCCTTCTCTCGACCCGCAAGGGCCTACACCGCCCTCCCGGACATCCCCCGTGTGCAGGTGGACAGGATCGCAAAATCCGACGGAACCGCTGTCACTTCGGGACCGAAGTCCATGCGCTACGCGCTGTACGTCCACGCCCGGCAACACGAGGGAGCCTGGCTGGATCTTTTGGGACTCGCCGAGCAGGGCGGGCCAAGCGCCCCCGAGGACTGGTCCCTCGACGGGCGGGATGTCGCCGCACTTCCCCCGCTATTCATCACAGCCAGCAGCACCGACGAGGACGTACCGTTCCGCCTGCCCAAAACCCTCTCCCGCACGGCCCCCCGCGCAGTCATGAAGCCCGTATACAACCTCCCTCATGATTTCGATCGCGATACGGTCGATCCCACGGGAGCCCACATCTACGACCAGGCGATTGAATGGATGGCCGAACACTCTCGCACCGGATCGGCTTAAAGCTGAGCCCGCCCCGACATAAAGGCACCGCTCGCGGTCATGTGCCGCGGGCGGTGCCCACTTGCACCCCGGTCTCACAGCCGGGGTGCAGACTTATAGACGGCTCTCGCTACTCGTTGTACAGCGTCTTGAGCTTGACCAGATGCTTGTAGCGATCCATGGCGGCCGCCTCATTGGCGGCGAAGAGCTCCTCGGCGCGCTCGGGGAACGCGGTCGTCAGGCTCGCATAGCGCGCCTCGTTCATGAGGAACTCCTGATAGCCGCCGGCCGGCTCCTTGGAGTCGAGGGCGAACTTCTTGCCCTCGGGCGCCGCCGGGTTGTAACGGAACAGGTTCCAGTACCCGCACTCCACGGCCTTCTTCATCTCGGCCTGGCAGTTCTGCATACCGCCCTTCTTGATGGAGTGCATCTCGCAGGGGCTGTAGCCGATGATGATGGACGGGCCGTCATACGCCTCGGCCTCGTGGATGGCCTTGAGGGTCTGAGCCGGGTTGGCGCCCATGGCGACCTGCGCCACGTACACATAGCCGTAGCTCATCGCGATCTCGGCCAGGCTCTTCTTCTTGATGTTCTTGCCGGCCGCGGCGAACTGGGCGACCTGACCCAGGTTGGAAGCCTTGGATGCCTGACCGCCGGTGTTGGAGTACACCTCGGTGTCGAACACGAAGACGTTGACGTTGTTGCCGGAGGCGAGAACGTGGTCCAGGCCGCCGAAACCGATGTCGTAGGCCCAGCCGTCACCGCCGAAGATCCAGAAGGACTTCTTGGTGAGATACGCCTTGTCGGCCAGGATCGCCTTGGCCTTGTCGCAACCGCAGGCCTCGAGCTGCTCGATATAGGCGGCAGCCGCGGACTTGGATGCCTCGGCGTCATCACGGGCATCGATCCATGCCTGCGCGGCGGCCTTCAGCTCGTCGGTGGCGCAGTCGGAAGCCATGAGCTCCTCGGTCTGGGCGACGAGCTTGCCCTGGACGGCCTTGTATCCGAGCTCGAGTCCAAGACCGTGCTCGGCGTTGTCCTCGAACAGGGAGTTGTTCCACGCCGGGCCATGACCGTTCGCGTCGGTGCAGAACGGAGAGGTCGCGGCCGGGTTGCCCCAGATGGAGGAGCAGCCGGTGGCGTTGGAGATGAACATGCGCTCACCGCAGACCTGGGTCACCAGGCGGGCGTAAGCCGTCTCGGCGCAACCCGCGCAAGAGCCGGAGAACTCGAGCAGCGGCTGCTTGAACTGGCTGGACTTGACGTTGTTACCGATGAGCTCGGGCTTCTCGGCGACGTTGGCCACGCAGTAGTCGAAGGTCTTCTGCTCCACGAGCTCGCCCTCGGCGGGAACCATGGTGAGCGCGTCCTTGGGGCAGACCTTGGCGCAATTGGTGCAGCCCATGCAGTCGAGCGGGCTGACGGCGATGGCGAACTTGTAGCCGGTGTCCTTGGGGATCTTCACGTCCAGCATGCGCATGGTCTCGGGGGCCTCGGCGACCTCGGCCTCGTTGAGCGCGAACGGACGGATGGTGGCATGCGGGCACACGTAGGCGCACTGGTTGCACTGGATGCACTTGGTCTCATCCCAGTGCGGGACCATGACGGCCACGCCGCGCTTCTCGTAGGCGGAAGCACCCAGCTCGAACTGGCCGTCGGCGCAGTCCTTGAACGCGGAGACAGGCAGGGAATCGCCGTCCATGCGGGCGATGGGCTCCATGAGCTCCTTGACCTGCTTGGCGATTGCCGTCTTCTCGTCGTCCGTGAGGACGGAGGCAGGGGCCTTGTCGGCGGCATCGGCCCAATCGGCCGGCACGTCGAACTTCACGAAAGCGGTGGCGCCGGCGTCGATGGCCTTATGGTTGGCCTCGACGATCGCCTCGCCCTTCTTGGCGTAGGACTTGGTGGCCGCCTCCTTCATGTAGCGGATGGCGTCCTCCTGAGGCAGCACGCCCGCGAGCGCGAAGAACGCGGACTGCAGAACCGTGTTGGTTCGCTTGCCCATGCCCACCTTGGCCGCCAGGTCGATGGCATCGATCAGATAGACGTTGATGTCGTTCTGGGCGATATAGCGCTTGGCGTTTGCCGGCATATGGGAGGCGAACTCCTCGGGGGTCCACTGGCAATTGACCAGGAAGGTGCCGCCGGGCTTGACATCGCGGACCATCTTGAAGCCCTTGATGATGTAGCTCGGGTTGTGGCAGGCCACGAAGTCGGCCTTGTTCACATAGTACGGCGAGCGGATCGGGGAGTCGCCGAAACGCAGATGCGAGGTGGTGACGCCGCCGGTCTTCTTGGAGTCGTACTGGAAGTACGCCTGGACGTACTTGTCCGTATGGTCGCCGATGATCTTGATCGAGTTCTTGTTGGCACCGACGGTTCCGTCACCGCCCAGGCCCCAGAACTTGCACTCGATGGTGCCCTCTGCAGCCGTATTGGGGGCATCCGGATCCATGGGCAGGGACAGACCGGTGAGGTCGTCCTCGATGCCGATGGTGAACTCGCGCTTGGGAGCATCCGCCTTGAGCTCCTCGAACACCGCGAACGCGGCCGCCGGCGGCTCATCCTTGGAACCGAGGCCGTAACGGCCGCCGGTCACCACGAGGTCGGATCGACCGGACTCGTACAGCGAGGAGACGACGTCCTGGTACAGCGGCTCGCCGATGGAGCCGGGCTCCTTGGTGCGGTCGAGCACGGCGATCTTCTTGACGGTCGGGGGAAGCGCGGCCGCGAAGTCCTCGACGGACCACGGGCGGTACAGGCGGACCTTGACCAGGCCGACCTTCTCGCCATGGGCGTTCAGGTAGTCGATGACCTCCTCGAGCGTGTCGCAGAAGGAGCCCATGCACACGACCACGCGGTCGGCGTCGGCGGCGCCGTAGTAGTCGAACAGATGGTAATCGGTGCCCAGCTTGGCGTTGACCTTGTCCATGTAGGACTGGACGATGGCGGGCAGCGCGTCATAGGTGCCGTTGCACGCCTCACGATGCTGGAAGAAGATGTCGCCGTTCTCATGGCTGCCGCGGGCGGAAGGATGCTCGGGGTTCAGGGCGTGGTCGCGGAACGCCTGGACGGCGTCCATGTCGCACATGTCCTTGAGGTCCTCGTAATCCCACACGGCGACCTTCTGGATCTCGTGCGAGGTGCGGAAGCCGTCGAAGAAGTTGACGAACGGCGTCTTGCCGGTGAGGGCGGCCAGGTGGGCGACGGGCGAGAGGTCCATGACCTCCTGGACGTTGCCCTCGGCGAGCATGGCAAAGCCGGTCTGACGGCAGGCCATGACGTCGGAATGATCGCCGAAGATGTTGAGCGCGTGGGTGGCGACGGTACGGGCCGAGACGTGGAAGACGCTCGGCAGGCCCTCGCCCGCGATCTTATACATGTTCGGGATCATGAGCAGAAGGCCCTGGGAGGCCGTGTAGGTGGTGGTCAGGGCACCGGCACCCAAAGAGCCGTGCACGGCTCCGGCGGCGCCGGCCTCGGACTCCATCTCGACCACGTTGACGGGCGTGCCGAAGATGTTCTTCTTGCCCTGGGCGGCCCACTGGTCGACATGGTCGGCCATGGGGCTGGACGGCGTGATCGGGTAGATACCCGCCACCTCGGTGTAGGCATACGAAACGTATGCAGCGGCCTCATTGCCGTCCATGGATTTGAACTTGCGATCTGCCATATACCCCTCTCCTCTCGAACTAGGTATATCAGGCTCCGGAGCCAGGCGGACCCCGGGTTATGTATGAGGGAGACGCTGCGCGGACGGCGAAACCTTGCGATCCGGCGATGCCCCCTCCCATGGGAGTGACGCGCGACACGGCGAATTGCCACAAAAGTTCGCGCCTTATTTCATTGTACTCCGCCCGGGGGACGCGCAACCGACAAACACACGGCGTCATGTACAAGAGAGGAAGACGTCACAGGCGACGTCCCGAGGAGCAACACCGAACGCGGGGGACCGCAAGCACCCTCGCCCCCCCGCGTCCAATCCCAGCGGTAATTCTGTAAACTTATCGGCCCGGCCTTTCCGATGCCTACTCTCCGCAGAGGCGCACCATGGTGGCCACCATGTCCTCACGCGTCTTCTGCTCCATAACCTCGGCGCAGGCAGCCTCGTCCATAAAAATGGACATAAGGGCCTGCAGCACGGCCACCTGGGCATCGGCGTGCTGAAGCAATCCCAAGTTGATGATGAGCTCGGCGGGAACTGGATCCCCCATACCGGCCATAGCCTCAAACTCCACAGGTTTCTTCGGCCTGATTACGGCAATATAGGGTTTCTTGAGATGCTCCGGCTCCGTGTGGGGGATGGCGACTTTGATGGCCTGGCACGCCAATCCCGTTGGATAGTCTCTTTCCCGCCGCGTAATTGCATCAAGCCACGTGTCCTCGATATATCCTCGCTTGGAAAGCTCCTCCCCGAGCTTGGTGAAAAAATCACCTCGGTCGACGACCTCAAAATCAAAGAAAACAAGTTCGGGCTTGAAAAGATCGGTATCGACGGCAGACATATGTTCACCTTTCGACTGTTGCCTCTTAAAAAATGTCTTTAGCTGGCTTGGGGGTCTGCCCCGTTGGCAAAGACTTTCATGACCTCAATGAAGTCAGCGGTTAAGCGCTCATACGCCACCGTAGTCATATCGTGCCAATACACGGTCGCAGAATTATCCGCCTTCCGCCGCGCATCGACCAAATCGAGTACCGCCTCTCCCGCATACTTCACACCGTACGTGTAATAATTGATCTTTCGTATGCCCGCGCTAATTGCCTTTCGATAGTCATCATCAGAGACTCCCGAACCACCGTGCATCACCAGCGGAACACACACGCGCTCGCGAATACGCTCGAGAACATCAAATGACAGATGGGGCTCTCCACGATATAGACCGTGGACGGTACCGAACGAGCATGCCAGGATATCCAATCCCGTAGACCGGGCAAAATCGCATGCTTGAACGGGATCGGTGTATGTCGCACCGGAACCGCCCTCGGGCGCGGAAGCCCCGTCTGAAAGAACATCCCCCTCGCGGGCTCCAAGGCTTCCGAGCTCGCATTCCAGTCCACAGTCAAATCCAGAGCACATAGCGGCGGCTCGAACCGAGTTGGCGACATTTTCCTCATAGGGCAACGCCGACCCATCGTACATCACGCCGTTGAAGCCCATCTCGAGGGCACGGCGCATATAGGAAAGATGCTCGCAATGGTCGAGGTGCACGCACACCTGGGCATGTGAGCGCTCCGCAAGGGCAACCATGGAAGGGCCCATCACGTCGAGCGGGGTTATGTCCTCATGGCACTCGGCGTGCTGAATGATCACCGGATAGCCCGTGGCTTCGGCGGCATCTATAGCCGCCCTGACGGCCTCAAGACTCGGCGTGTTGAAGGCCGCGATGGCCATGTTGCCCTGTTCGGCAATCGCACAGACATCACGCAGATTCACAAGCATGTTTGTTCCTTTCCTTGATTAACACCAGAATTTGAGCATGCGACAGGCGTCCTACGCATCCTCGCTCAAAGGCTTCTGCCCGTAACGGTGAAATACGGCCACAGCCTCGTCAATCTGTTCCTGCGTCATGTCGGCCATGGGAAGCCCCGTCGAAAGCGCAACGGCCACCGTCTTGGCAGCCTCTTCAAGGTAGACGCAAGAATACAACGCTTGGCGAAGATCGCGTCCGACGGCGATTACCCCATGGTGCTTGAGCACCACCGCGAGCTTATCGCCGATAGCCCGAACGGCCTCGATTCCCATCGACAAACTCCCGGGATCCCCATAGGCAGCCACGGAAACGGGCCCCTCGGTCGCGTTCGCCATCGTCGAGAGATTGCAGGGAATCTCATCCAAAACGAGGCCCAGTCCCGTGGCATATGGCTGATGGGTGTGGATAACAGCATTCACCTCAGGTTTACACCGGTAGATATAAAGCAGGGCATCCGTATCGACCGAAGCCTTCCTCTCCCCCTCCAAAACGTTACCATCCATATCGACAACCAAAATGTCCTCATAGGTCATCTCGTCGTAAATCATTCCGGAGGGCGTCACGAGCACCTCCCCCGTCGGCATTTTCCAACTTACGTTCCCACCGGAAAGGGCAATAAGCCCATAACGATCGAGCTTGAGCGCCGCGTCCAGGACCGAGCGTCTTTCATCTTCAAACATGATTGACTCCTTTTATGCTCGTCCGCCCCGCCTAGAATGACGTCGAGACGGAACCTGCTTTCGTTTTGATTCGGCATTCAGGTATTCGGAGTTGACCCTGCGGGCCCGAGCTTTAAGGCTGTCGGGGTGCTTGGCATACTCCAAATCGCAGATTCGACCGAACAATTCGCGACCATCTCGCATCGCACGCGTCTGGATCCAATAACGACCCCGCAGCAAACCTCCCCCGTTTACTCGAACGTACATCTTTCCCGCGGATGGAAACTCCCTCACGCGAAACTCGCTCACGTTGGAGAGTTCATAGGAATCGACACGTCCCCAGGCGCCGAACTCGATTTTGTCATCCGAGACCGAGACCGTGCGCGGATTAGAAATAGCAACGAACGTGTTCCATACCTGGTACGCCGCAGGCACCATCAACACGACCATAATCCCGGGCATGACACCGCGCATCGCCAGGACAGGGCAAACCACCAAGGCCGCCACACAGATGATGCCGGTCAGGACGACCTCGACAAAAAAGTAGCGGTCTATGTAAGTGTAGGTCTTCATGCCGACACTCCAAAACAGACTCAGCGCTGGCGCGCCATGCACCAGCGCTGGGCATAACTACAATCTACAAACACGACAGCACGCTGCAACGTGAGGCATTACGCCTCGGTCTCGCGCATGCCCTCGGCCTCGCGGAGGATACGGCCACGATTCCACAGGGCAAGACCGATGGAAACAGCGGCAACGATACCGGTTCCCACATAGCCGAGCCAGCCGTGAAGTCGCGTGATAATCCAAGTCAGAGGATTGGCTCCGTCGCATATGGAAGAAATCATGGTGTCCGCAGCGCCGGTTGCCGCCGCAATATCGAAGCCCACATTGTTGGCGGCGGTGGTGATGAGCGGGGCAAGATCGGTGGCGATGTAGAGCCCAACCGCCAAAACGATGATGCCGATGACAATGCCACGGAACCCGTTGTTGTTCACAATGGGGGTGATGAGCACGAACATCCAAGGAACGACAGCGAGGTCGGCAAAGGGCAGAACCTTATTGCCGGGAAGCGTTACGGCCATGAGAATCATCAGAGGTACGAGGATGTAGGCAATGGTCAGGGTCGTGGGATGGCCGACACCCACAGCCGAGTCGAGGCCGATATAAATCTTTCCGCGATTCTTAAAGCGCTTTTGAACGAATTCGGACGCGGAGTCACTGATTGGAATCAGACCCTCCATCAACAATGCGGCCATCTTGGGAATGAGGACCAGGACAGCCCCGAGGGAGACCCCCGTCCCAGTAATGCTCACAATCGATGCCTGAATATCGGTTGGGTTCCAATAGGCAAGGGTGCCGATGACGAAGCCGATCACAGTGCCGATGATCATTGGCTCCCCGAAGATGCCGAATTTACGCTGGAGATCGTCAACATTCACGTCAATGTCTCGGACGCCGGGGATATGGTCGATAACCCAATTGAAGAACATGGCAATGGGCGCGTACGCGGTGGTGAAACCGTGGGGCAAGGAAACCCCAGGCATACCCAAGGACTTCTCCACCTGAGGGGCGGTATAGTCACCAAGAACCATGATGATGACCATGTTGAGGATGGCGGCAACGATGCCGAGGACCAGGTTATCCGTCACGATCGCGACAAGCGCGCCGGTAAATGCGAAGTGCCAGTAGTCCCAAATGTCCACATCGACCGTCTGAGTGGTGTTCGTGAGCAACATGACAATGTTCACGATGAGGCCAAGCGGAATAATAATGGTGCCCACGACCGACCCCATGGCGATCGCCGCGGCGGCCGGCCAACCAACGTCAATCACGGAGAGGCTGAATCCAAATCGCTCGATCATCTGCTGGACTGCCGGCGCCAGCGTGGTTCCCAGCAGACTGTTGATAACGAGGTTCAAACCGATGAACCCGATACCGACCGTAAGGCCGGCGCGTAGGCTCTTGCCGAAGCCAGCTCCGAGGGCACACCCTAAAATTGTAATGACAATCGGCATGACGACAGACACGCCGAGGGAATTGATGAAGGAAAAGAATCCTAAAATCGCGTCCATAAATCCGTCCTCCCTTATGTGACTACCTCGAGTCACCTCACTGAGAGACCATGTGTCAATGGGCCGAGTTCGCTCCGACCCCATGAGCTCGAAAAGACTATTCCGCCATCAGCCTGAGAATCTCCGCCTCAGCCGCCTCGGTGCCAACACCCGTCAGATACGGTATTCCGTTCACGTAGGGGCACTGAAGGCCTGCCGGGGCCATTGTGGTCGCCACAAGGAAATCGAAGTTCGCCGACTTCGAAGGAGCCTCAGAAACCTTGCACTGCGTGATTTCGTATTTTCCGGAATACCCCTTGTCATCGAGCATTTTCGCCACCTTCTGGTGAACCGCCGTTGAGGTGCAGATGCCCGAACCACATGCCAGTAGAATCTTTTTCATGGTTAATCCTTTCCGAAGCTATTCCCCGATGACGATGACCTTGACCTTACGGGCTCGCTCGCGCGTACGGTCGAAATCGACGAAGTAGATGCTGGCCAATCCGTTCATATCGAGCTCCCCATCTGCAACTTCGAACGTCTGGTTGCTTCCGATAAGCGTGGAACGCAGATGTGCATCCCCGTTCCAGAGCATAGTTCGATCGAGGTTAGGGAGCCAAGATTCCGGATTGGGCCAAGACTCGACCTCTTCGAAATGACGCAAGCCGGGATAGCGATACGTGCCCCAATCGTTCTGCTCGGGAAAGATCCGATTCAGCCCATCGTTGAGGTCCGCCTGAAGAAACGTCTCCCCCGCAGGTGTGCGGTCATGATCGAATTCCTCGGAAAATACGGCGCACGTCGTATGGCAGGAGAGCACGCATACAACCCCCTCCTTGATGCCAGATGATGCGACGATATCCGCGACATCCTGGGTAACGTCTACGTACGTCGGCTTTCCCGCCAGCGTATCTACCTTGATAAGACCCTTGTGCACAGCCATGTCTAAGCCTCCCCATGGAAATCGGTGCGAGCGCGATCAAGCGCCGCGAACATTTCGTCGAGTGTCTCAAACGGGTCGTCCGCCGCGACGATTCCAGAAGTGCCGCCCGTGGCATCTGCGCCATATTTGATGGCGTCGTACACGTTCTGGGCAGTAGATATACCAGCCGCCTGAAGAACTTTGGTACGAGGGGAAACGGCTTTCACGGCCTCAGTCGAAGATCGCATGTACTCCTCGCCGGCTACCTTACCGGTTCCGATCAGGCTGGTGAGCTCGCACACCATGACATCCGGCTCGAGTGCGGCGATCCACTCACCCTCCTCCACCGAATCGGCGCAGACAACCGTAAGAATCCCAACCTCATTCGCACGAGATATTGTGCTTGCTAACTCATGAGCGGTGCACGGATGCTCCGCATGATTGAGGAAGGTCGCCTTGACCCCAGCGGCCGCGAGGGCCTCGGGAAGCACATGCCCCATCCCGCGCCCCGGAACCAGGCTCTCCATATGTTGCGCGCAGGGCGTGAGATGCGGACATTCGTCGATGATTCTCGGCAAATCAATCAGCTGAGCGGTAAACAAAACGTCGAGATCGTATTTCTCCGCAAGATCATCGGCCTTGTGGGCCAAAGCGAGAATCTCATCACCATATAGGTACGATTTTGGGTTCACCACGAAGAACGGAGTCCTGAGCTTTGCCTTCTCCATCCTTTTCTTTCCTTCCTGCCTCTTAAATCTTGAAAGAAAAGCGCGCGCGATAGCGAGGGCACAGAGGTGGAACCATCCCGTCCCCGCCATAGTTGTCCACTCATTTGTGAACAATAAGTTATATATCTTAATGTGGACAACTTGAGAAGGCCCCTTTAGGGGGTCGGATCGCAAACGGTCGCGTTTTCCCGGCGGACGGCGTAAAGCCTACGAGGATGTGAAGTCGACTGAAGAAAGACCTAGGAGCGGCGGAGACGCGCTTACGCTGGCTGAACCGCGGTGCCTTCGACAGTCTGGCCAGGGTTGAACCAGGTGTCTGTCCACTCTATCACGGCACCGTCCTCAAGGCTGATGTGCTGCTCGAGCAGAAGAAGGGCAGCCGCCTCCCCGCACTCGAGCAAAGAGGCATACTCGCGGCCCGCCGTACGGGCGCTGTATCGCATATGCGAGGTCGTGATTTTACGACCTGAACATTTTTGAACGGCGTTGAATAGGGATTCCGAGGTGTAATCGATATCGAACAGGCCGGGACACTCTCCCAAGTTGAGCCAACTTTCCTGGCACATGATGGGACTTCCCTCGACCGTTCGGACGCGGCGCATGAACATCACCAGCTCGCCCGGAGACACGCCCAACTCGCCGGCAACGGACGCCGACGCTTCCTCCACGCGCTTCTCGATGACACGAGTCTCGAAGACCTTACCCTGTGCCCGCAGAGAATCCGCGAAAGACAGGGGACGAACACCAGCCGGGTGAGATATCCCCGGCTCAGCGACGAATGTGCCGCTACCCCGGACCTGCACGAGCAGCCCTTCATCTACAAGCATTTTAAGGGCCTTCCGTACTGTTCCGCGAGCAATTCCGAACCTCCCCATGAGAGAGAACTCGGATGGGATGCGACTCTGCGGCGGCCACTCATGAGAATAGATTTTTTCACGCAAAATATCAGCCAGCTGCAGATATAGCGGCGCACCAGGCAGAAGCTCGCTATCGCCGGAAGCCGAATCTGCCTTTCCAACATGACTCAAGTTGTCTATCTTGTTTTGCCGTTCCCGCACGATTAACCAGCTTCCATCAGGCTTTTGATCATCATCTAGACAACTGTTATACAGCATATTCCTCCCTGGAAGAAACCACCCCGGATGGCCGCGGAAAACACATGGACCCGACGGCCCCAAACGAATCGGGCACGCGGCGAGCGGCAATTGTTGCTCAACAAATTGTCCGGACAAGCGCATATGGTGGAGACGGCAAACTTATGACGGGAGGAAACATGGAGAACCCGGTCGCGGCATCGGCACGCCCCGCCGCCGACATGACCGCCGGCGAGGCGCGAGCGGCGGTGAGCGCCCTGAAGGATGCCCTCGCCCGCGCCGAACGCAGGCATCGGGAATGCTGGGATGAAACGGAGCGTCTCTGCGATCTGTGCGTGCAGCTGTGCGACCTCAAACGGGAAGACCGCGCACGTCTGATCGCCGGCTGCGAGCCGATCAGCCGCGCCGATCACCTCAAAGGCGACCTGACCCAGGCGGACCTGCAAGCGGCGTTCTTCGACCTGTACTCGGCAGAACTCGAGATGGACAAGGCGCGCGCGGAATTGCTCAGCCTGCTCGGGAACCTGCCGGAAAGCCTTGTGCAAGAGATCGGCGAGCAGGCGCCCGCACAAAAGGATTTCGACGACCTGCCAAATGCCTGGGGCATCGCCGCCATCGAGAACCACCTGCGCGGAAGAGGCGCGACCGACGAGCCGGATCCGGTCGACCAGCTCAATTACCGCAGGTGGCTCGTCGAACTCTCCCAAGGCGCACTCGACTATTCCAGCTACCTCGAACATGAGATGAGCCGCCATCGAGCCGAGCTCGACGCGCTCGAGCGTGCGGCCAAGACCGACGACTTCTTCGAGGGGGACGAACTCGAGCAGATCGCCCAGGCGGCGGCACTGCAACAAGCGCGCATCGTCGCATGCCGAGAACAGCTCGACAAACTCGCCTCCTCCGCAGGCGCGCTCGGCAAGCGCATGGAGGCGTGCGAGAGGGAGCTGCAACGTTTTCTCGGCGGGGAGGGATAGGGGCGACCCTCGGCCGTCCCGCCCCCCGCCGAGCACGGGGGGCGGCACGCCTCAGCGCGCCATCTCGGCCGCACCCTCCACCAGAACGAACGTCGTGCGCGAGCCCAAGCGGACCTCATCGCCGGGGTGCACCTCCACGGCCTCGCCCTTTGCGATATGCACCGGGGTCGAGCCGTCGCCATCGACCACCACGGTTCCGTTGCTAGATCCAAGATCGCTCAGCATCCACCGTCCCATGCCGGCGTCGGAGGCCTCGTACCACACGCGCGCATGATGGGCCGAAACATCTCCGGCCACGTCGGTGATGTCCTCTGCGCCCGTGGACAATGCGCCGATCTCGGCTCCAGTCGAACCGGACGAGACCCAATACGGCTCGCTGGCGATGACCCCATCCACGATGCGCACAAAACCGAGGACGCGCGGCAGCACGAGGTCGACCTGAGCCTTCTTGGGGTCGAGGGAGACCGGGCAGGATGTGGGCGTGCCGAGCCTTCCGCCCATCAGGCAGCGGATGTACTCGGTGGTGTAATCGACCGCACGACCGACGTTGGCCGAACATCCAGCCGCCACGAGCAGGACCATGGCCGCCTCGGCGCGCTCTCCCACCGTGTAGCCTTCGCCATCGCGCACGCGGGCCAGGGCGTTGCGGTATAGGCGCACATCGTCGTGGCTCGCCTCCAGCGCGCGCACCATGGCCTCGCCGGGTTCGCCGCACACCATGTCGAGGATCTCCGCACAGGTTCGCGAGCCCGAACGGCCGGTGCGCAGGCGGTCCATCACACGCTGCGCCGCAACGCCGTAATCGCGGAACAGCCGCTCCTGGGACGCATCGGCCGGGGCGTGCACCACAAAGCGCGACACCCAGCTTCGATCGGACGAGCGGCTCTGCGGGCTGCGTCCATCGGCAAGCGGTCGCTCGGACAGGATCATCGAGGCCAATTCCTTGTGGCTGATCCCCCCGAATCGTTTGAGTATGTCGAACAGGGCCCCACAGGGCGTCTGCTCATTCGCGCGCTTCAGCGGCATCTGGGACCTCCGTATCCTCGGGCAGGGCCGCGTGGGCATCGGGCCCCTCCCCCGCAATCGAATGTTGAGTTGCCATATGCGGCAAACCGGCCCCATGCATGTCGAACGACCGGGGCGAAGCCGTGGTGGCATACTCGAGCACAAGCGGGCACCACGCCGCCGCAACCGCCAGGAACAGCGCCGCGAACAGCGGGGACCTCCCAATCGCACCCAGGAATGAGACATGCGAGATGAGCGCGAGCACGAGCGCCGCACCTGCCGCCAAGGCGAGCGTCCCGCGCACGAAACCCGCACGCGTGCCACCGGCCCGAGCGCGGCCCGCAAGGGCGCAGGCCGCCGGGAAGGCGAGCGTGAGCGCCACGAGCGTCGCCGAAACCTCCCCGCGGGCAGTGAGGGCGCCGAGGCGGAACAGGACCGTGACCCCATCGAGCAGCAAGGCGGTCACACAGGCGACTGTGACGAGCGCGGCGCCGGAAAGGGCCATGCCCACCACACCGATCAGCCGGTTCACCGCGTACGGGGAACGTCTTTCGCGGCGGCGCGCATCGCCCCGGCACGGGATCAGGCGCTCGCCGCGCAGGGCGCGCCGGGCGTTTTGGGCATAGCGCGCGCAGAACGCCGAGAGGGCATCGCGCAGGGCCTCTGCCGAAGGGCGCGATTCTTGACCCGCGGCGATCGCGGAGGCGAGCACCCCAAAGAGCTGCCCGTCGACGCGATCGAGGGCGCGCCGGAGCTCGAGCTCGTCGTGCGCGTCGGCCACATCCAACGAGACTTCCGCCGCGACCGCCGCGACCTCGGGCTCGAACATGAGCACGTCGCCCAGGTGAAACGCCGCATGGTGCGCGGCCACGAACGGACGCGGGGACTCGTCCATCTTAATGCGATAGAGCGACTCGCCCGCACGGCCCCCAAGCTCGAAGGGCGGCTGACCGCAGGCGAGCTCGAAGATGACGCTCGCCGCGGCGTAGACATCGATCTTCTCAGATTTGCGCAGCTCGACGAGGTTGGGCAGGTCGCCCGTGAGCATCTCGGGCGGGGCGTAATCGGGTGTTGCCCGCCGCAGCGTCGCGTTGCGCATGGTATAGCCCGGGGCACCCATGGGATCGAGGTGGACGGAGGAGCCGAAGTCGATCAGGCACAGGTCGAAGGCGCCCTCGGCCGCCTGCTCGGTGACCGACAGGCGCGCCGTGCGCACGAGGATGTTCGACGGAGAGATGTCGCGATGGACGAAACCGTCCCCCACCAGGCCGAGGCGCGTGAGCAGATCGGCCAGGTCGCGGCCGATGCGGGCGGCGACGAGCGGCGCGACACGGCCGGCCTCGTCGACCGAGAGCATGCGCGCCGCCACGTTGAGCGTCACGCCCTCCACCCACTCCATGACGATCGCGGGCGTGTCTCCGACATGCGCGAAGCCGAACAGGCGCGGGAAGCCCTTGAAGCCGGAGAGCGATCGGTGGCTCTCGTATTCCGCGCGAAACGCCGAGAGCGCGAGCTGGACGCGCGCCGCAAAGGACGAGTCATCCTCATGCTCGGCACGAGCCGGTGCGTTCAAGGTCTTGAGCGCGCAGACCTCGCCCAAGGCGTTCGTCGCGCGCACAACGGTGCCCAAGCCGCCGCGACGAGCGGAGGAATCGTCCACGAACAGGATGCCGAAGCGGCGGCGATATGCCTCGCGCTCGGGATCCGCCATGCGGAAGGGCTCCTCAAAGCCCTCGAGGCGTACCATGCGCGCGCCGCGGACGTAGCCGCTGGGATACGGCGGCGTCGAGCGATTCGGCTCAGCGCTCGCCGGGGCGGGCACGACTTCACCGGGGCCGAGCGGCTCCGTGGTGCGCGGGGTCATGTCCCCAGTGGACGCGCTCATAGGCTGAACCTCCCGTGCACCTGCTGGAATTCGGCGAGTTGGTTGTTCTGCGCGGCGCGTATCGAGGCGAGCAGGCCGTTCACATCGCCGGGTTCGGCGGCCGTGTTGTTCTCCCACGCGTCCGTCACAACCGAGGCGTACTCGGTGAGCAGGCGATACATCCTGATGAGATCGCCCTGCGCGTTCTTGTAGCGCGACTCATTGGCGACCAGGATGCCGTCGCGCGCGTGCATGTACTCGTTGAACAAGCGGTCCCTCAGGCCACGCGCCTCGACGAGGCGCCGCTCGCGCGTGCCCCTGTCGGCCATGCAATCGTTGTTGAACCCGGAGGTGATGCCGTTGATCTCGCCCACATAGCCGTTGATGCGGCCGGCCGAGGCGCTCAGGGCGCTGTGGAACTGCCGCTCCTGATCCTCCGTGACCGCGGGCTCCGTGGGAACCTCCGCCGGAGGGGCGGGCTCGGGCGCGGGGGCCGGCGCGCCGCCCGCGACTTCGGACGAGCCGCCGGATGCGCTTCCACCGGATGCGCTTCCGGCGGAACCCGTGCTTCCAGATGCGCCGGACGGTGCGGGCGCGTCGGGGGAAGAGGAGGAGGAGTCACCCACAACACCCGAGATGACCTGCTCGAATGTCACGCCGCCGAGCGTGAAGCCGCCGGCGGTGCCGGCCTCGGGCGAGGCGGTGCCGTCCGCGACCGGCTCGCCGGGCTGCGCCCCGCCATCGGGGCCCGCGCCCTGCGAGGCGGCGCCGCCGGGGGCGCCGGACCCGAGCAGCCCCTCGACGAACACATCGGCGATGCCATGCTCGCCGGCGTGCTGCGCGGCTTGGATCAGCGCCGGCAGCGAGGCCGCATAGGTGACGCCGCCCGAGCCGAGCAAGGCGAATGAGAAGGTGACGAGCCCCAGCAGGTGAGGAGGCAGCACCGTGCGACGCAGGTGCCTGCGCGGTGTGTCGAAGATGCGCATCGCGGCTCCTCTCGCAACGGACGGGCGCTAGAGCGCGCGACGCGCCTCGATGGCGCGTCCAAGGGTCAGCTCGTCTGCGTACTCAAGGTCGCCGCCCACGGGCAGGCCGCTCGCCAGGCGCGTGACTGCGATGCCGAGCGGCTTGATGGTGCGCGCCAGATAGCTGGCGGTGGTCTCGCCCTCGATGTTGGGGTTCGTGGCGATTATGACCTCCTCGATGTCCTCCGTGCCCAGGCGGGCGAGAAGCTCCCGAACGTGCAGCTGCTCGGGGCCGATCTTGTCCATGGGGCTGATCACACCGCCGAGCACGTGGTACAGGCCGCGATAGCTGCCCGTGCGCTCGATCGCCGAGACGTCGCGGGGCTCCCCCACCACGCAAATGCGGTTGCGGTCGCGCGAGGAATCCTCGCAGATCGCGCACTCCTCGCCCGTCGCGTAGTTGAAGCAACGGCTGCAGAAATGGACCTCGCTTTTCACCATGAGGATGGCGTCCGCCAGACGGCGGGCCTCTTCGGCATCGGCCTCGAGGAGGTGATAGGCGATGCGCTGGGCGCTCTTGGGGCCGATGCCCGGCAGGCGGCCCAGCTCATCGAGAAGTATTTGTAGGCTGCGGTCGGCGCTCATGCGCGTTTGCTCTCCCGAAATGGTGAATTGGGGACAGACCCCGGTGAATTGGGGACAGACCCCAACTGCGCATGTCCGAATAGACGATGCGGTCGGGGCGAAATCTCGTGGATCTAGAACGGCATGCCGGGCATGCCGGCGCCCATGCCGCCGGTGGCGGCGCTCATGCGCTTGTTGGCGATCTCGGCCACGCCACGATAAGCCTCGTTCACCGCGGCCACGATCATATCCTGAAGCATGTCGACATCCTCGGGATCGAGCGCGTCCGGGTCGATGGTCACGGACTGGAGCTGCATGTTGCCGTCCACGGTGACCTTGACCATACCGCCGCCGGCGCTGGCGTCGACGGTGACCTCGTTCATGGACTCCTGGGCCTCGGCGAGCTTCTTCTGCATCTGCTGGGCCTGCTTCATGAGCTGCTGCATGTTGATTCCGGCCATGGGTTCTCCTCACGGGTGAAGCCTGCGGTTTGACAGGCGGGTCATTCCAAGGGGCATGGTACCACGTGAAACGGGCGCAAGCGCGCATCTCCCCCGCACGAGGAGGGGGCTTATGGGCATCCGGCGCTGAGGGCACCGGACGCCGTGCGAGGCGGACGTGGGAACGCGCGCAAAGACCGACCCGCGCCGGGTCCATGCTATTTAAAGGTCACGTTGCCCCAGATGTTCTGGAGGACCTCCTTGGGGTCGGCCGGAGCCTCGCCGTCGGCAGCCACGTGCAAGTCGGGGGCGGGAGCCGATGCGGTGGGGGCCTCGGCGGGCGCAGGGGCCGACTCGGGGGCAGCGGGGACCGGCACGGGAGCCGGCTCGGGTGCCGAGGGCGCGGGGGCCTCCGCGGGCGCGGCGGGAGACACGGGGCCGGGGGCCGGGGCGTCGAACGGCGGGACTTCGGCTTCGTCCTCATACGACGCGATGAACGCGTCGTCATAAGGCGGCATGTCGTCTTCCCACGCCTTGCGATCGGCCGCGATATCGCGCTCGGCAAGAACCGTGGGGCCGCTCGCATGATCGGCGACGGGTCTCGCAGCGGCGGCGGGAGCGGTGGGCCGAGATTGAGCGGGCGCCGAGGAGGGGGCCGGCTGGGCGGGCGCCGCGGGACGCACGGGTGCGGGAGCAGCGGGCGCGGGGGCGGGCGGGGCGGGGGTCGGGGCGCCATCCATCACGTACTCGACGGAGCGCTTGCCAAAGACCTCGCAGATAACGGGCATCACCAAGGCGTTGCTGTCTGGGCGGCTGATCATCTTGAGGGCGAAGTTGGAACCCTTGGGGAACGCGACCACGAGCGTCTCGCCATCGTCGCTCACGGCGCGGGAGCTTTGCAGCAGGCCGCCGCGCGACGGCTGGACCGCGGCGATTTTCTTCACCGTCTCGACCCAACGACGCTGCAACTCGCCGTCATCGGCGGAGGCGGGCGCCACGGCGCACGAGGCCATCGCCGGCGTGGCGCTCGCCGGGACCGTTGCGGCGACGGGCTTTGGGGCCTGCGCGACCGGGGCGGGAGCCTCGGCACGTGCGGAGACGGGAGCCGAGGCGCTCGCCGGGACGGCGGGGCGCGCGGGCGCCTGCCGCACCTGCACTGGGGCCGCGGTGTCCGCCGGAGCCGGGGCGCTCGTCGGGGCCGCGGGGCGCGCGGGGGCAGGGGCGACCTCGTGTGTGCGAGCCTCGGGGCGCGCAGGGGCGGCCTTCGTCCTCGTGGCCGTTGCGAGCTGCTCGGCCGACATCGGCGCGCTGGGCACTCCGGAGGCGATCTGAGCCTCAAGGCGGGCGACGCGCTCGGCAAGCGCCTCGAGCGTCAAATCGGACTCGGGGCGGGCCAGGCGCGTGCAGGCGATCTCGAGCACCAGGCGCGGGTCGGTCGCATTGCGCATCTCCAGCGCGGCGTCGTCCAAAACGGTGAGCGCGCGGGCCAGACGGTCGGCCCCCTCGAACAGGCGCGCCTCCTCGACGAGGGCGGCCACCTCTTCGGGCGTGCCGTCGAACAGCTCGGAACGGGGACCCGCGATCGCGGCCGTGTACACGTCGCGGATGTGCGCGATCAGGTCGCGGGTGAGTTCCTGCAAGTCATTGCCCTCGTCGACCTGGGTCCGGATGAGGCCGAACAGGCCCACGGTGTCGCGCACGGCCATCTTGCAGGAAAACTCGGACAGCACCGTGGACGCAACCTCGCCCAGCAGGGCGCGCGCGTCATCGATGCGCACCGACCCCCCGCCGAAGACCGAGAGCTGCTCCAGCGTGGACAGAGCGTCGCGCATGCCGCCGCGGGCATGGCGCGCCACGACCTCGAGCGCCTCCTCATCGAAGGCGAATCCCTCCTGCTCGCAGATGTAGCGCAGACGACCCACGATGTCCTCGTTGGAGATGCGGTGGAAATCGAAGCGCTGGCAGCGCGACAGGATCGTCTCCAAGATCTTTTGCGGATCGGTGGTGCACAGGACGAAGATGACGTGGCTCGGCGGCTCCTCAAGCGTCTTGAGCAGGGCGTTGAACGCCTGCGGCGTGAGCATGTGGACCTCGTCGATGATGTAGACCTTGTAGGCGCCGCGCACCGGGGCGAAACTCACCGAGTTGATGATCTCCTCGCGCACGTTGTCCACTCCCGTGCGGGAGGCCGCGTCGAGCTCGTAGACGTCCGGATGCGTCCCCTCGGCGATCGCCGTGCACTCCGGGCAAGTGCCATCGGGGTTGCAGCCGGTCGCGCCGGCGGCGCGGGCCCCCTCGGCCCTCTCGCACAGAAGCGCCTTGGCGAGGATGCGCGCCATGGTGGTCTTGCCCGTGCCGCGCGGGCCGCAGAACAGGTACGCATGGCTCAGACGGCCCTCGGCCACCGCGTGCTCCAGCGTCGATACGATATGCCGCTGGCCCACGACGCTCTCGAACGTGAGCGGGCGGTACTTCCTATAGAGCGACTCCATGGGGAATTCCTCCTACAATCCGCGCTCGGACAAGCGGCGGTCGATGTCCTTCATCTCAGTCTGGTGTTCTCGCCCATCATCATAGCGCCTCGGGCGGACCTTCGTCCCCCATGCGCCCACCGTGGTAAAATGGGCCGAACCGCACTTGGCTTCGGCCGCAAACGAACTTTAAACGCACGAGGATGGCCATGCCGATCTTCCCCTTCAACACATCGTCGACAGGCGCGCGCCCCGCCGCGCGGGCGCCCATGGCACCGCCGCCGGCCGCCGGCTCGGCGGCATCGTCTCTGCTCAAGCGCTATCGACCGCTCGAGACGCGCGCCGCGGGCGGCTTTGGCAGCGTCGAGATCTGCCTCGACTCCCGCCTGCAGCGACGCGTGGCCATCAAGCGCATGCCCCTGGCCTCTCCCGACGCGCGGGCCCCGCTCGAAACCACCGCCACCGCGCTGGCCGAGGCGCGCACGGCAAGCATGCTGCAGCACCCCAACATCGTCCAGGTCATCGACTTCACCTACGACAGCGCCCACGCCTACCTGGTCATGGAGTACGTGGACGGCTTGACGCTCGAAGAGTTCCTCCGGCAGGTCGACGGCCATTCCCTCACCTACGACGAGGCGGCCTGCATCGCCGACGCCCTTGCCCAAGCCCTGTCCTTCGCGCACGAGAACGGCGTGCTCCACCTCGACATCAAGCCCGCCAACGTCCTCATCGACCGCAACGGGCATGTCAAGCTCGCCGATTTCGGCATGGCCATGCTCGCCAGCGCGGCGGGCTTTGGCGGCGCGCGCGGCGGCACCATCGGCTACATGCCCCCCGAGCAGCTCAACGGGGAGCAGGTTGACGAGCGCAGCGACATCTTCTCCCTGGCCGCGGTCCTCTACGAGTCCCTCTGCGCCACGGCCCCCTTCCGCGCCGGCACCCCCGCCGACTCCCTCGAGCGCATCATCCGCGGGGTCCTCTACCCAAGCGACCTGCTGCCCGATATACCGGAGATCACCGAGCGCGCCCTGCTTGACGCGCTCTCCCCCAGCCCGTACGACCGCATGTCGAGCGTGGCGGAATTCGCGGACGCCTTCCTGGCCCGGCTGGGCAACCCGCGCGAGGGCCGCAAGAGCCTTGCGCGCATCATCGCCCGCCTCACCTCCGATGATGCCGAGGAGGGCCCCGACCAGGACGAAAACCGCGCCGAGCGCGTGTGGGAGCTCGATCCGGACGAGGGCTATCTGGGCAGCCGCTCCCCCCGCGCGCGCGAATACGCGCTGGGCGCCGTCACGGGCGTCGCGGTCGCGGCCGTGTCTTGGGCGCTTTTGGGCGACCTGCAGGTGGGAGGGGCGGCGGTCCGCGCCGTCACGGCGATGGGCATCGGCGCGGCCGCGGGCATCGCGCCGCAGCTCGGGTCGGCCCTCGCCCTCGCCGGCTGGCTCATGCTCGTCGTCAACGCGACGCCGCTGTTCGACGTGCTGCCCCTGGCCGTTTTGGCCTTCTGCCTCATGGCCGCCTGGTGGTTCGTGTGGGGCCGCCTGCACCCGGCCGCATCCACCGTCCTCGTGACCTGCGCCGCCCTCGGCCTGGCCGTCGGCGACGCCACGGCCCTCGCATCCATCTCAGCCGTGGTCGGGGGCTTTTTCCTCACCCCGGGCGCGGCCGCCGCCGCCACCGGCGCCGGCACCGCCTTCGCGCAGCTCCTCGTGACCTCGCACCTGCGGGCCGGGACCCTGGGCTCGCTCGACGCCCTCATGGCGCTCGCCACCCCGGCGTTTCTCGTGCCCGCGGCGGGCGCGGCCCTCATCGCCGCCGGGACGTCCTGGGCGCTGACGAGAACATGGGAAGACCGCCTGGAGGGGCGCCGCGCATACCCGCTCGTGGCCCTCTACCTGCTCATCCCGTTATGCGGGCTCGCGTGTCGCCATCTTGCGCACCCTATGGAAATTGGCGCGGTGGCCCCCGCCGACGCGGCCGTGGCCCTGGGCCTGGGCTGCCTATCCTCTATACTTGTCTGGCTATGCATATTTGCTCTCGGGTATAAACGAGATTTTTCGGAAGGTGATCGTTCGTGAACTTCCTGAACATATTCGAGGACCGCGTCGCCGGGATCTTCGGCGCCGCGCAGGCGCCCTTCTCCTTCAAGAAGCTCGCCAAGCAGGCGGCCCGCGAGATGGAGGACCAGACCCTGGTCATCAACGGCGTCAACACCGCCCCGGCCCTCTACACCGTGCTCATCGCCGCCGACGACGACCAGCTCCTGGCGCCCTATTACTCCCAGCTCGCCGGCGAGGTCACCGAGTTCGTGCGCGCCCAGGCCGAGAAGAAGCGCTACCGCTTCGTGGGAACCCCGCTCGTCCGCTTCATGATCGACCCGTCGCTCAAGCCGGGCAAGTTCTCCGTGTTCGCCGAGAACGTAGACGCCCCCACCCTCGCCCGCCTGTACGAGGAGGAGCGCGCCTACCTCAAGGGCGCATCCGAAAGCGTCACGCCCGCCCAGGTCCCCATGCCGGCCTCCACGCCCTCTCCCGCCGCCGGCGCCATGCCGGTGGCGAACCCCGCGCTCGACGCCGCGTTCAGCCCCGCGGCGGCGCAGGTCGCCGGCGCCGTCGAGGTGGCCGATCCCTTCGCGCCCGCCCCGGCTCCCATCCCCGTCCCGCAGACCATGACTCGCGAGCAGATCGCCGGCATGGGCGGCGCCGCCGCCACCGGCGCGGGCATCGCCGCCGCGGGCGCGGCCCACATGGCGCCCGCAAGGCCCGCCGCCCCCGCCCGCCCGCTCGCCCGACTCGTGGACGTCGTGACCGGCGACACCTATGAGCTCACCTCCGCCCGCGCCACCGTGGGCCGCGAGCGATCCGTGGCCGACGTCGTCCTGCGCGACCCCAACGTGAGCCGCCGCCACGCCGAGCTCACCTTCACCGGCAGCGACTGGTCCATCGAGGACCTCAACTCCACCAACGGCACCATGGTCAACAACCGCCGCATCACCCGTTGCCCCCTGCGCAACGGCGACGTGCTGACCTTCGGTTTGAGCACCTTCGAATTTAGGGGTTAACCTGTGATCGACATCATCCTGTTCGCCGGGCGCATCGTGCTCGTCGCGCTGCTCTACATCTTCCTGTTCGCCGTCATGAAGACGGGTGTGGGCCTGGTGCGCGGCCAGCGCCGCGACTCCGCGATCTGGACGATCGATGTCGACAAGGGCCCGCGCGGCATCCGCGGCATCCACATGGACATCCTGGGGCCGGTCATCGTGGGCCGCTCCCCGTCCTCAGATATCTGCGTGAACGAGCCGTTCGTCTCCGCAAGCCACGCGCGCTTCTCCCTTCAGGGGCCCGCGCTCGTAATCGAGGACCTCAACTCGCTCAACGGCACCCTCGTCAACGGCCGCGCCCTGCAGGAGCCCGCGACCCTGCGCGAAGGCGACGAAGTCCAGATCGGCGACGTGGTCATGAAGGTGAACCGTCGATGACGCCCGAGCAGGACGACCTGCGCGCCACCGGGTACGAATCACAAGCCCAACACGCTCGACCGGCGGCCCCCATGGCCCCGGTTTGCGACACTCCGGCATCGGGCGCCCCAGACCCCTGGGCGCCCGATTACGCCATGCCGGCCCCCGTGCCATCCGCGCATGCGGTCCCGGAGCACGAGGACGCCCCCATCTCGGTCGAAGCCGCCCCGATCCCGGCGCCCGCCCCGGCGCATGCGGCCCCCGGCTCCTTCGAGCCCGAGTCCGAGCCCGAACCCGAGATCGCCGTCCGGGCGATCCCCGATCCAACCGCGCCGGTCTCACCTGAAGACACGGCGGAGATCGACCTCCAAGCGGTGGAGGCCAAGCTCAACGATCCCGGCTCGACCATGGGCTTCGAGCCCATCACCGACGAGCTGATCGACACCGACGCGACCTTCGACGCCGGCACATCCGCCACGCTCATGTGGGGCGCCCGCTCCGACGTTGGGTGCGTGCGCAGCCACAACGAGGACTCCTATCTCGCCGCCTCGCCGCTGTTCTGCGTGTGCGACGGCATGGGGGGCCACGCCGCCGGAGAGGTCGCCAGCGCGATCGCCGTCGAGACCATCGCCAAGACCGGACCCAAGTCGGCCGACGCCGCGCAGCTCGCCGCCTCCATCGAGGCGGCCAACGCGGCCATCATCGAGGCGGCCGTGAACGGCGTGGGCAGGCCCGGAATGGGCTGCACCGCCACCGCCGCCTACATCGAGGGAACCACCCTCGCCATCGCGCACGTGGGCGACTCGCGCGCCTACCTGCTGCACGAGGGGACCCTCATCCGCGTCACGCGCGACCACTCCTACGTCGAGGAACTCGTCGATGCCGGCGAGATCACCGCCGACGAGGCGCGCACGCACCCCAACCGTTCCGTCATCACGCGCGCCCTGGGCTCCGACCCGGCGATGTACGCCGATCACTTCACCCTGAACGTCGAGGAGGGCGACCGCCTCATCCTGTGCTCCGACGGCATGTCGGGCATGGTCCCGGACGGCGAGATCGAGCGCATCGCCCAGCAGAGCTCCACCGCGCAGATCTGCACGGACAACCTGGTCGACGCCGCGCTCGCCGCCGGCGGCGGGGACAACGTCACCGTCGTGGTCGTCGACATCACCGATGACGGCCGCATTCGAGAGGCCGTCCGCAAGCACAGGCGCACGCTGCTCCTCGCGATCGTCGGCCTGCTCATCGCGCTCGTCGTGGCGGGCGTTGCCTCGTTCATCTCCATCCGCAAGTCCGTCTACCTGGGCGTGAAGGACGATGCGGTCGCCATCTACACGGGCATTCCCGACCCATTCCTCGGCCTCAAGCTCAACTGGCTCGAGGATGAGACCTCCATACAGCTCAAGTACCTCCCCGAGGACACCCAGAACCGCCTGCATGAGGGCATCCCGCAAAAGAGCCTCAAGGACGCGCAGGGCGCCGTGGAGAACTACCGGGCGCAGATCGACGAGACCCAAACCAAGCTCATCGAGGACGCACGCGCGATCCAGCAGGAGCTCACCGGGCCCACGGAGGCGCCGGGCACGAGCCCCGCAGATGCCCTGGCGGGCGGCGCGTCCCCGAGCGAATCCCCCGCCGATGCCATTTCACCTTCAACCACGACCGAGGGAGGTGCCGCGTAAATGAGTCGCCGCACGACCGAACTGCTCCTGCTCATAGCCGCCGCGTTCCCCGTCACGCTGCTCTACGCCATGTACGTGGTCACCACGGGCGCCGCGCTCTCCTTCCAGACGCTGGCCGTCCCGCTGGGGCTGTTCGCCGCGTTCGCCGCGGCCCACATCGGCGTGCGCGTCTTCGCGCCCGGCGCCGACCCGGCGATCCTGCCCATCGTGTTCACGCTCTCGGGGATCGGCGTCACCTTCGTCACGCGCCTGCAGCCCGACGCGTCGCTCGGCCAGGTGATCTACCTGTTCCTGGGCGTGGCCCTCATGGTGGGCACGCTCGCCGCGGTGAAGAACCTCGACGTCGTCAAGCACTACAAATACGCCCTGGGCATCGCCGGCATCATCTTGCTCGTGCTGCCCATGTTCATCGGCACCGAGATCTACGGCTCCAAGCTGTGGATCAAAATCGGCAGCTTCCAGTTCCAGCCCGGTGAGTTCGCCAAGGTCCTCATCGTCTTGTTCCTCGCCGGCTACCTGGCCGAGAACCGCGAGCTGCTGTCCATCTCGAATCGCACCGTGCTCGGCATCAAGTTCCCGCGTCTGCGATTGCTCTACCCGCTGTTCATCGTGTGGGGCGTCTGCCTGCTCGTCGTCGCGTTCGAACGCGACCTGGGCAGCGCACTGCTGTTCTACACCATCTTCTTGATCATGCTCTACGTGGCCACGGGCCGCGTTTCCTACGTGATCATCGGCCTCGCGCTGCTGGCCGTGGGCGCATTCGGCATGTACCAGATCATGAGCCACGTGCAGGTCCGCGTGGCCATCTGGCTCGACCCGTTCTCCGATGCGCAAAACCTCGGCTACCAGATCGTCCAATCGCTGTTCTCCCTGGCGGACGGCGGTCTCGCGGGCGTCGGCATCGGCAAGGGCATGGCCGACATCATCCCCGTCGTGGCCTCCGACATGATCTTCGCCGCGATCGGCGAGGAGATGGGCCTGCTCGGCGGCACCGCGGTCCTGCTTTTGTTCATGCTGTTCGCGGTCCGCGGACTCACCACAGCCGCGCGAGCCAAGTCCGACCTGGCGGCCTTCTCGGCCGCCGGCCTCACCGCGGCCATCTCCTTCCAGGCCTTCACCATCGTGGGCGGCGTCACCAAGCTCATCCCGCTCACCGGCGTGACCCTGCCCTTCATGAGCCAGGGCGGCTCATCCCTGCTCGCGAGTTTCGTGATCGTGGGCCTGCTGCTGCGCGCCGGCGATGAGGCCACCGGCCGCTCAACCGAGATCGCCAACACGAGCACCGACTTGGCCGGCGCGGGCTATCGCACCACCGTACGCGGCTCCCACATGCGCCGTCCCGCCCTCGACACCCCCGAGAGCGGCCTGCTCGGCCGCGTGGCGCTCGCCAACCGCCTCACACGCACCGTGTTCCTGTTCACCGCGCTGTTCGCCGTGCTCATCGGCAACATCACCTATATCCAGGTGATCAAGGCCTCCGAATACCAGGACATGCCGAGCAACAACCACACCATCAACAAGGCGCGCTACATCAAGCGCGGCTCGATCATCACCGCCGACGGCCTGACACTCGCCGAGTCCATCCAGCAGGCGGACGGCACGTACGCCCGCTCCTACCCCAACGGCAACCTCGCCGCGCACGTGGTGGGCTACTACTCGCAGCAGTACGGCACCATGGGCATCGAGAACACGCAAAACGACACGCTCACGGGGTCCAAGGATTACTCGAGCTGGCAAAACGCCCTCAACTCGCTCGCCGGCATCAGCGAGCCCGGAAACTCCGTCCAGCTCACCATCGACTCGCGCATCCAGCGCGCAGCCGAGCAGGCGCTCGCCGGCCGCGTGGGCGCCATCGTCGCCCTCGACCCGCGCAGCGGCGCCGTGCTCGCCTGGGCCAGCGCGCCCACGTTCGACAACGCGAACATCCAGGCCGCGATCGAGGCCGCCAACGCCAGCGGGGGTGTAGACACCTCCATGTACGACCGCGCCACCCTCGCGCTCTACACGCCGGGCTCCACCTTCAAGGTCCTCACACTCGCCTCGGCCCTCGAGAACGGCCTGGCCACGCTCGACACCACCTACAACAGCCCGGGGCGCATGGAGATCGGCGGCGCGGACGTCGTGAGCATCGGCGAACGCGGCCACGGCACCATCTCCCTGGCCAGGGCCTTCGCGCTCTCGTCCAATACGGTCTTCGGCCAAGTGGCCGACGGCCTGGGCGCCGACAAGCTCGTGGCCACGGCGCGCGCCTTCGGCTACGGCCAAAAACTCGGCCTGGACTTCACCACCGCCGCATCCATCATGCCCAACCCCGAGGAGATGACCGAGTGGGAGCTCGCCTGGGCGGGCGCCGGTCAGCCCGTCGGCCAGGGGCACACGCCCGGCCCGCAGGCGACCGTGATGCAAAACGCGCTCATGGCGGCCACGATCGCCAACAACGGCATCGCCATGAACCCCTACGTGGTCTCGCAGATCCTCGCGCCCGACGGCACGGTCCTCAAGACCACGCGCGGGCGCTCCCTCGGCCAAGCCGTGAGCAGCGGCACCGCCGAGCAGGTCAAGCAGGCCATGCTCGACGTCGTCCAGAACGGCACCGGCTCGGCCGCGTCGATCGCGGGCGTGAAGGTGGCCGGCAAGACCGGCACGGCCGAGACCAACAACGCCACCGCGAACTCCACGTTCGTTGGATTTGCCCCCTACGACACCCCCACCGTGGCAATCGCCGTCGTGATCGAGCAGAACGCGAAGGGCGAGCAGAGCGCGGCGGGCGTGGGAGGACAGGTCCTGCGAGCGGCGCTCGCGACACAGGGGCTGTAGCAATCCACCGAACGAGGTAACACTTCCGCCCACGGCGGATAGATTGATGAGGAGTTAAAGACATGCCAGACGGACAGCGCGTACTTGGAGGAAGGTACCTGCTTAAGGACAAGGTCGGCAACGGCGGCATGGCCAGCGTGTACCGCGCGCAGGACCAGGTGCTCGATCGCACCGTCGCCGTGAAGATCATGCTGCCCCAGTACGCCGGGGACGCCACCTTCGCCGCCCGCTTCAAGCAGGAGGCGCAAGCCGCGGCCGGCCTGCAGAGCCCCTACATCGTGGGCGTGTACGACTGGGGCAAGGACGGCGACACGTACTACATCATCATGGAGTACCTGCGCGGCACCGACCTCAAGAGCGGCGTGCGCAGCCACGGCGCCCTCGACCCCAAGAAGGTCGCCCAGATCGGCTCCCAGATCTGCGGCGCCCTCTCCGTCGCGCACAAGCACGAGATCATCCACCGCGACATCAAGCCCCAAAACATCATGGTGCTGCCCGACGGCAACATCAAGGTGATGGACTTCGGCATCGCGCGCGCCAAGAACAGCCACCTCACGCAGGATAACAACGTCCTGGGCACCGCCCACTACGTCTCCCCCGAGCAGACCCGTGGCCAGGAGCTGGGCGCTACGAGCGACATCTACTCCCTCGGCGTGGTCATGTACGAGTGCGCCACCGGCCGCGTGCCCTTCGATGGAGACGACGCCATCTCCGTGGCGCTCAAGCAGGTCAACGAACTGCCCGTCCCGCCGAGTCAGGTGAACCCCAACGTCGATCCGGCCCTCGAGCGCATCATCCTCAAGTGCATGGAGAAGGACCCGGCCAACCGCTTCCAAACCGCCGAGGAGCTGCGCCAGGTGCTCAACTCCTACGCCGCAGGGCGGGCAGTCGACGTAGCCGAGCCCACGCGCGTGATCGCCGCCCCCATGGGCGTCGGCGGCAACGAGACCCGCGTGATGAGCGACGCGACGCAGGCGATGGTTCGTCCCTCCGGCTCGGCGGGCAACGGCTCCACCGCCGCGGGCCCGCGCGTCGCCCCCGCGGCAGCCACGCGCGACCAAGGCGGCTACGATGGCCCCAAGAAGGGCAACGGGGCGAAGATCGCCGCCATCGTGATCGGTGCCGTTGCGGTCATCGCCGCCGCAGTCTTTTTTGCCAGCAACCTGTTCGGCGGGTCCAGCGACATGGTCATCGTGCCCAATGTCATCGACTACACGCAGGACGAGGCCGAGAAGGCGCTCGAAAACGCCGGCTTCAGCGTCGAATACGGCAAGGCGGTGAATGACGACAAGGTCGAAGAGGGCCACGTCGTGGACCAGACGCCCGACGGCAACAAGGAGGCCCCCGAGGGCTCCACGGTGACGCTGACGCTCTCCAAGGGCCCTGTCCCCGTCAAGGAGACCGAGGTCCCCAACATCACCGGGAAAACCAAGGACGAGGCCGAATCCATGCTCGCCGCCGCAAAGCTCAAGGGCCAGGCGCACGAAGAGGCCAACGATGCCGCGGCGGGCACCGTGTTCAAGCAGGGGTTGAACACGGGCGAGACCGTCGAGGAGGGCACCGTTGTGGAGTACTGGGTCTCCACCGGTCCCGACACCATCGACGTTCCCAACATCACCGGGAAGACCAAGGACGAGGCCATCCAGGCGCTCGGCGACAAGCTCAGCTACACCTTCAGCTCCGACTACAGCTCCACCGTGCCCAGCGGGAACGTGATCAGCTACGAGCCCGGCGGCAGCGTCAAGCCCGGAACGACCATCAAGATCGTGCTCTCCCAAGGCCCCGAGCCGGTGGCGAAGGTCAACGCCCCCAGCTTTGTGGACGACTCCGTGTCCCACGCCAAGCCCCAGCTCGAAGCCCTCGGGTTCAAGGTCGTGGTGAGCGGCCCCACCGACGGCATCATCGTGAGCCAGTCCGCATCAGGCCCGCTCGACAAGGGGTCCACGATCACCCTCACGACCCAGGCACGCACCGAAACCGACGACTAGCCCCCTTCGATACGCGCCCTCATAAAGCCCGGGGCGCTCCGGCCCATCAGCTGGAGCGCCCCGGGCTTTTGCATGAATCGGCGGCATGGGGTGCAGGCTGGGAAGAGAGAGGCTGGCTCGACGAGCCCCACTCTCTCCCCACGGAAAAGGCGGTGGCAGACCATGTCCGCCACCGCCTTCAATTATGCTTACGCGTCTTGGAATGCCCCTCAATCAACCCGGCACATCGGATGTCCGGGATGAAAAGGGCGCGCGAGACTACTTGCCGGCCCTCTTGCGAAGAATCACTCCAAGGAGCACCAACGCAAGCGCGACCGCACAGACTCCACCCACTACCACGAGCGTGTCATCACCGGTCTGAGGCAGCCCGGAACTCGGTTTGGAGCTGCCACTCGGCTTGGAGCCATCACTTGGCTTGGAGCCCTCGCCCGTCTCGGCGCCTCCGCCCGGCTTGAGCGAGTCATCGGGCTTCACCTGCTCGGACGAATTCTGATCGCCGCCCTGCCCATTGGGATCGACAGGCTTCTCCGGATCGACGGGACCACCGGCCTCCACCTTGCGCCACGAGGCATACAGGGTGAGGTTGGAGTCGACTGGAGCGGAGAGGTCATAGACTTGATCGCCCTTCGCATCAAGGCACCAACCGAGGAACTCATATCCCTCGCGCACGGGCGCCGCAGGCGCAACACCGTCGAGGGAGGTGCCGGCGGGCACCGACTTTACCTCGGCAACAGGCGCACCGTCGAAATTGAAGTCAAAAGTGACCTTCGCGTTCACAGGCAGCTGGTCGGCAATCAGCCCATGATGGCGGAGCAGGTCGTCGAGGGTGAACTTGGCCTGTTTGATGTAGGAGAGGTCCTGCCTGACATCGTAGTTGTGGCTCTCCGTGAAACCCTTATCCCAATGTCCGTAGGAATCCATGACGAACATTCCGGTCTCGGGATTCACCGTGAGGCCGGTGTAGCCGCAGTCACCGGATTTTGCGGACTTGGACCAATCCTCGGCCAGCACGAATCGGAAATCGCCCTCCTGCTGGTTCATGAGCTGATCGTACGTTCCGACCCACATGCCCCAGTCTCCGCAAGTCCAATCGTCGTTGCCATCGAACTTGTCATTGTGGTTCATGTCGAACTCGATCTCGCGGAAGGTGATCACGAGCCTACCGCTCACGGGATCGTACATGGCTTTATGGCGCTCGCCGGCCAGAGAGCCGGGCAGGTCCATGGGCTTGCTCCAAGTCTGTCCCTCATCGTCTGAGTAGATCAGCGTCGAGGGGTTGTTGTGGGACTGGCTGCGGCAAAGACCCACGATGCGCTTGCCATCCGGGGAGCGGAACATGCCGATCTCGCACATCTGATACGAGGTCTCGACATCGCGCGACTCCGGCAACAGGAGCTCGGGCTTGCTCCAATGCTCCTTGCCGTCCTTGTCGAACGTGAGGTACGTCTTGTAGTTGGTGAACTTTCCATCCTGGTGGTGGTACACGCCCATCCAGCGCTGCTCGGGCTTGCCGTCCTTGTCGTGCAGCTGGATCAGGCTCGCCATGCCGACGACCGCGGGGTTCTCCCCGCCCTTGCCATCCTCCTCCATGGTGGGCCACCAGTTCTTGTACTCGGTCCACGTCTCGCCGTTGTCGTCGGAATAGGACGTGTTCCAGCCACGCGCGTTGTTCCCGTCGCCCCAATTCGGGCAAGCGGTGATCATCATCAGGCGCTCATGCCCATCGGCGAGGCGCAGAGCGTACAGCGTCGGAGTCTCGCGCGAGTTCTTCCAAGACTCAGGCAGCGATTTCTCAAACTCCTTCCACGTGGCCCCTTCATCATCGCTATAGCGCATGAAGATCGGACCATGGCCATGGCCGTTGGGGAAGGCGGTGATCAGGCGGCCGGTCTCGGTGCGGATCATATCCGGCTGACCGTAATAACGCTTGTTTTGCCCCCAGTTGCCATCGTCGGAGGTACGGGGATCGTAGATATCGCTGGTGTAACGCTTCTGATCGATCAGAATCGGATTGAGCATGTTCGCCGCCGTGACATGGCGCTTGACCTCGACGGCGACCGTCTCGACGCGATCTCCCTGCTTGACCTCAACAACGGCGGTACCGCGCTGCAGGCCGTCCACGCGGCCGTCTTTGCTCACCTGCACCACATCGCCCTTGTCGTCGGCGACGTTCTTGACGCTCTTGACCGAGAAGGCCACATCCTCGTCAAAGTTACCGGAAATGCCGAAGGACTCGCCCTCGTAGATGGTCTTCTGCACGGGATCGATGCCGAACTGGGCATCGGAGAACTTCCCATGCTGGGAAGCGACCTGCTCAGCGCTCAGGGCCTTGTTGTAGACCGCCAGCTCATCGATGAGACCGGTGAAGCCCTCCGCACCGATGATGCCCACGGGGAGCTTGATCTCGTCCTTCTTTCCAACCGTCCAGTCGGTCTTATCGGCCTGCTTGCCATTGACGTACAGGGTCGCGCCCTTCTCCGGATCCTGGACCAGAGCGATGCGGTTCCACTCCCCCGTCTTGAGGGTCGGAGCCTTCGAGAAGGTCAGTTTGTCCCATTTGCCCGTATCAACCGCAAACCCAGGCTTGTCGGGATTGTCCACGCGCAGGGCAACACCGTAGTGGGTATCGTTGTCCTTAATCGCAATGGTCTTGCCGCCCATTCCCGCCGTGGGCTTAGCCCAGAAGGCAACGGTCCAGGGCTTAGCGCCATCAAGGCCAAATTCATCGGACTTGATGGTGATGGACTTGTTGGCCGTGCCGTCCACAAGAGCGGCCTTGCCCATCTTGCCGTCCTCGACAAACGTCACGCCCGCGCCGACCTTGCCGTCGAGTGTGCCGTCCTTCTTGCCCCAATCGTTCTTGGCATCGCCCTCAAACGCATAGTGCGCGACCTTGGCGGCGTCGTCCACCGGGGTCTCGGGGGCCTTGGCAGCAGTCACCGTGATGCGGACGGTCCCGCTTACCTTGCCATTGGCCTTAGAGGTCGCCGTGATGTCGGCAACGCCGGGCTTCTTGCCGCTCACCACGCCCTTGGCGGAAACGGTGGCGATGTCAGGATTGGAGGAGCTCCACTTCACGCCCTTGGCGGGCGCATCGGTCTCGACGGTGAGGGGGAGAGTCTCACCCACCTTGACGGTGTTCCCGCCCTTGATGGTGACTGACGTGGGGACCTTGCCACGCTTGGCGATATAGGAGTCGGTCAGTGCATCAAGGCCCTTGTCGAATTCCTTCATCTCGCCGACGAGCTT
>JARIBW010000012.1 GCA_029264355.1 Collinsella sp.
CATGATGTCAAAACCCCTGCATGTGTTCAAAGCATGCAGGGGTTTTGCATATGATTCGCTTCCTCGTTTTTCAGTTGAGGGACTTTTGGTAACTACTTTCCGATCTCGCTCGGTAGACAGCCCCGACCGCAAAACAAAACCGCAGGTCGGACGCCGAACTCCCTATCCGCTACTCCCCGGTTTCGAGTTCTAGTTACCAAAAGTCCCATTCATGAACTTTCCGACGCGATGGCCATTCGCAACAATATGCCCATTTCCCTTGCGAGCGGCCCTCTGATCTGCGCACGTTTCTACAGATCGCGCGCCTCGTACACCTTTATCGAAACACAGGCGCTCACACAATAGAGAAGGACGGAAATTGCCAGCGCAAGAACCCCGACCATGCCGAATCCACCGGTCTCCCATAACGTCTCGATCGCTTTCACCGATAATTCAAGCGTCGAACCGCTTGTCATCCCGATCACAGCCCATGGAGCTACGCCCAGCAACAGCATGATGAATGGCAACCACTGCGTCGCCTTGGTCTGACCGAACTTAAAATAGGCGGGCAGGATCACGCCGCTCAGTATCGTTCCGATACACAAGCAAACCACCATTCCCGCCGCGGCACTCACCGTTCTCTCCTCATTCCACACGAGCATGTCGGCAACAAATCCCGTTTCTGGAAGCACCTCTCCGATGGCCGTCAATCCAACGACCAGGACAGCTGCCCCTAGTGCAGCGACAAGGGCTATGATCAGGTTGAACGCATAGCGACCCAACACAACATCCCGTCTTGAAATAGGCGTGATCAGCCGATATGCGCCCCAATCATTCTGCTCGTCATATGCGGAGCCGCTCGTCGACATGCTGAGCATCACCATGGTGAACGCGATGGATGGCAAGAGGGCCAGCGAGCCCATGCCCGCGCCCAGGCACGCCATAGTGATCAGCATCGTGAACAACATCTGTTTGAGATGCTGGGCAAACACGACCCATTCCATCCTCATCATCCTCAACATCAACATCCACCTTCCCCTAATGCATCGGGCCCCGAGAGAAGCTCCTCTCCCCTTAACATCAAAATCATGTACTCATCAATCGTCACGCGGTCACATGGAATGTGCGGGAAAGCGCGTGCAAACTCAAAGCGATTGGGGATCAGCACATCCACACCGTAATCGTTGCGCATCGCGCGCAGGCGGTCCGGCGTCCGTCGGTCCTCGACCAACATCTGCACCTCAGCGGCTCGACACCGGGCGACGCCCATGAAATCGGTGATCTCGTCTTTCGCACAGTCGAACACGATGCGGCCGCCGTCGATGCACACCACCTCATCGGCGATTTTCTCCAAATCGCTCGTGATATGGCTGCTCATGAGGATCGCGTTTCGAAGGCGGCCCTCATTGTCCTCAACCGCAACGAACGTCCGAAGCATATCGAGTACCTCATCACGCGCCATCGGGTCGAGGCCAGCGGTCGCCTCGTCCAAAATCAAGACTCGAGGGCTGTGCGCGAGGGCACAGGCAAGACTGAGTTTCATCCCCATACCGCGCGAAAGATCTTTAATCGCCTTGGCGCCATCGAGCCCAAACGCTTTGATATACCGCATAAATCCAACTGAATCCCATGAAGGGTATGCTCTTGCCATCAGTGCCTCGACTTCCGAGACCCTGAGATGAGAGGGCAGTGACACCGTGTCGAACACAACACCGACCTCCTGTCTTGCCAAAGGAGGCGCGCTGCACAAATCACGACCCAGGATGAGCGCCTCCCCGCCATCTATATGAATCAACCCAAGTAGCGCTTTAATCGTGGTCGACTTGCCCGCCCCGTTCTTTCCGACGAATCCCACAACCTGACCGGGTTCCACCGTGAACGACACGTCCTCCACCGCGAAGTTACCGTAGCGCTTCGTGATGCCGCGCGCTTCGATAAGCGGGGCATCTGCAAAGACACTCTCCATGATTATCTCTCACTCTCCAAAAGGGTCCTCATCATCTCAATGAGCTCCTCATCGCCCAAGTCGAGCGCCCTGCCCGCTTCGATGGCCTGGAGCAGGTACTCCTCGATTTCGAGAAGGCGCTCCTCGCGCAGTATCTCGGCGTTGCCACCGGCGACGAAACTTCCCTTGCCCTGAACCGTCTCGATGAAGCCCTGCGCCTCCAAGTCCGCGTAGGCGCGCTTGGTGGTGATGGCGCTCACACGTAAGCTGTTGGCAAGCGCGCGGATCGAGGGGAGCTGCTCGCCCGCCGTCAGGTCACCGGCCATGATCTGGCTCTTGACCTGCCGGACGATCTGCTCGTAAATGGGCTGGTTGCTCGAATTCGAAATGATGATTTCCACGAATCACTGTCCCTTTCCCGTCTGCGCCTTGGGCGTCCCCGCGGCGCCAAGGTCGCCCCAGACGTCATGGTGCGACCATCTCGAGCATACTGCTTATACTCGATTAGTTCAGTATATACACACCTATACACAGTGCAAGTTTTTTCAGACGTTGATTTAGTCAAAGACCCTTGCTGAGGTTGCGCAATGGGGGACGCGCAATGGGGGACGCGCAATGGGGGACGCGCAATGGGGGACGCGCAATGGAGGACGGGTACAAATTGCGCATACAGAGCAGCTGGGACCGCCACGAGAAAGGGGGCGGCAAGACGCCCGTCTTGCCGCCCCCCTGGACAGCACGGTGCGCAACTCGCACCGCCATGCGCAATTTGTACCCGTCCCCAATTGCCCGATCGCACATCCCCAGTTGGGCTCAGTCAGGCTAGGACAGGCGCGAGCCAACCTCCTTGGCGGCGGCGGGCTTGTCGAAGTTTCCGTTCGTCGCGGCGGTCAGAGCTCCCATCACACGGCCCATATCCTTCTTGGACGTGGCACCCAAATCGGCGATCGTCTTCTCAACCAGCGCCACGAGTTCATCACCGGAAACCTGCTGCGGCAGCAGGCTCTCGAGCACCTCGACCTGAGCGCGCAAGTTCTCGGTACGCTCGGCGTTGTTGCCGGCCTTCTCGGACATCTCGAGCGTCTCGTTCGTCTGCTTGAGCGTGCGCTTGATCTGGGCGGTGACCTCCTCCTCCGTGATCTCGTGCGCGCCGCCGCGGGAGGCGGCGTTCTTCAGCTCGCCCAACACCAGGCGCGCAACGCCCAGGCGAACCTTGTCCTTCGCCTTCATGGCGGCGACCATCTCGGCGTGCAGCTCTTCGTATGTCATGGATTACCTCCTCATAGTCGGCTTATTCGGCGGCATCCGCCTTACCGCTGGATGCCTTGCTCATATCAACGTTGTAGGGCACGTCCTCGGGCATGGGATTGATCTTGATGTCGGCCTTCTCGGTATACCCGTTCAGCCAATCACCGTACGCCGCGGAGACCGCCTGCGTCTCAATCATGTCAGAGACGTAATCGCGTATGCCCTCCGGCACCTCATCGATCGAATCCACGGTCTGAACATCGAAGACGCCCGTGCATTTGATGATGTGGTAACCGTAGTCGGTTTTAACCAGCCCGCTCACCTGTCCCTCGCTCAGGGCGGAAAGGGCGTCCTGGTATTCGGGGACGAACGTGGCGAGCTTGTCCCAACCAACGTCCCCGCCCTTTTCGGCAGAGGAATCTTCCGAGTAGTCCTTGGCGGCCTCCTCGAATTCAAGGTCGCCCGCGTTGATCTTGTCGAGCACCTTCTGAGCCTCTTCCTCGACTTTGGCACGCTGATCATCCGAGGCATCCTCGGGGACCTTGAACAGGATATGCGAAGAGCGACGCGCCCCGTTGTAGGAGGATAGATTCTCGTTGAGGTAAGAGACGATCTCCTCGTCCGTCGGCTCCTTGGCCGGGGCGACCTTCTCCTTGAGCTTCTGCTGGGCGAGCGAGCTCTTGATGCTCTCCAGATAGGCTTCCTTGGTGTAGCCGATCTGGCCGATCATCTCGACGAACGCCTTCTCGTCACCACCGTAGTTCTTGACGGCGTCGTCCCATGCCTTGTCCAGATCCTTTTGATCGACGGTGGCCCCGTACTCCTTCTCCGCTTCAACGAGCAGGTACTGGCGGGCAATCGCATCGATCACGCTCTCGCGATAGCTCTCGGGGGTCAGGCCCTGCTGGGCTAGATAGGCGGCCCAGTCCTCGTCCTTCTCATACGAAGCCGAGCGAACCGCCATGATCTGCTTGGTAACCGTGTCCTCCTTGATGTTGACACCGTTCACGGTCGCCGCGACGCCGCCGGTCAAGGCGTAGTCCTCTTTGTTGTTGACCTCGTTGAGGACGCCGGAACAGGCCATCGCGGTCACAGAGAGCAGCATGGCGAGGATGCCGATCACCACGAGCACGATCTTGGCGGTCTTGGAGAGCTTCTCTCTCCGGTCCTGTTTGACCTGTCTGCGGTTCGGTGCCGGCTCGGGCGCCGCATCGCGTTTTACCTTGGCGGTCTTCCTGTTCACTGCCATATGGGGAATCTTCCTTCAATCGTCTTGTCTTTGCCGGGCGCGGGCGCGTCTCCACGCGCCGGGTCAGAGACCCGAGCCCTCCGGACGCACCTCAACCGTAAGATCATCGCGCACATGAACGCGACCATCCGCGAGCATCTGGATGACCTCGGGATACAGAACGTGCTCGATGGCGTGGATGTGCTCCTCAAGCGTCTCGAGATCCCATCCCTCTTCGATCGCGAGGGCGCGCTGGGCGATGATGGGGCCCATATCGTACACCGCATTGGCGATGTGCACCGTCACGCCGGTCACCTTCACCCCCCGGTCGAACGCATCCTGTATGCCGTGAGCTCCCTGGAAACTCGGAAGAAGCGCGGGATGGATATTGATCACGCGGTTGGGGAACGTCGCGAGCAGAGGCGCGTGCACCATGCGCATGTACCCGGCCATGATCACGTATTCGCAACCGGCGGCCAAGAGCTCGTGCGCGATGACCTCATCGGCCTGGATGGGGTCGGCGTAGACCTCTTTGGAGAGCGTCAGCGTTTGGATGCCCGCCGCCTCGGCGCGCTTGAGGCCGTAGGCGGACGGGCGGCTTCCCACCACGAGCCTGATCTCGGCATTCAGGTCGCCCGACGCGATCGCGTCGATAAGCGCCTGGAGGTTGGTCCCCGAACCGGAGAGCAACACGCCGATGGGAAGGGGGGCCCGATCGGTGCGGGCCAGTGCGGCGCGGGCTTTTTGCAGGACGTTGATGTCGGGGCGATCGGACGCGGCGCCCGCGACGGCGAGTTCGGCTAAGACAGCCTCCATGGAGGCCCGGTCCTTAGCGCCCATCGGTGTACTTCACCTCTCCGGAACCGGCGATGCAGGTGCCCACGCGGAACGGCTTCTCCCCCATGGAAACGAGCGCCTCGGTGACGGCCGCCTCGTCCTCGGCAGAGACGATCAGCATCAAGCCGACGCCCATGTTGAAGGTCTTGCAGGCCTCATCCGGTGCGAGCTCGGCCTGCTCGGAGATATACGTGATCACGGCGGGGACATCCCAGCCCATCTGAGAGCCATCGCGTTGGACGAGCGCGTCGACGTTGGAGGGCAGGGCGCGGTTGAGATTCTCGGTGATGCCGCCGCCGGTGATATGGGCGATGGCGTGGACCTTGGACCCCGCCTCACCGCGCAGCAGCTCGAGGATCGGCTTCACGTAAATACGGGTCGGAGCCAGCAGGGCGTCGGCCAGGGACAGGCCGGGAGCCACCTCGAGACCCTCGAGCTCGGCCTTCTTGGCCTCGGCCTCGGGGGTGCCGGGGACGATGCCGTCAACGCCGATGACCTTGCGGACGAGCGAATATCCATTGGAATGGACGCCGGTGGAGGGCAGGCCGATGATGACGTCGCCCTCGCGCACGTTGACGGGATCGATCATCTTGGGACGGTCGACGACGCCCACGGTGAAACCGGCCAGATCGTAATCGTCCGGGCGCATAACCCCGGGATGCTCGGCCATCTCGCCGCCCACGAGCGCGCAGCCCGCGATCTTGCAGCCGTCGGCCACCCCCTTGACGATCTTCGCCATATGCTCGGCCTCGATGTGACCGATGGCAACGTAATCGAGGAAGAACAGCGGCTCGGCGCCGGAGGCGAGGATGTCGTTCACGCACATGGCGACAAGATCCTGCCCCACCGTCTCGTGCCGATCGAGGATCTGGGCAAGCACGAGCTTGGTGCCCACGCCGTCGGTGCCGGAAATGAGGATCGGATCCTCCATGTCCTTGAGGGCGGCGGCGGAGAACAGACCGCCGAAGCCGCCGATGCCGCCGACGACCTCGGGGCGGTTGGTCTCCTTGACCATCTGCTTGATCGCGTCGACCGCGCGGCCGCCCTCGGCGGTGTCGACGCCGGCGTCCTCGTACGTTACGTGCTTGCTCTCGGCCATGTGGGGTTCCTTTCGACCCAGGGAATTCCTAGTACAGCATGATAGCAGGGCCAACGTCTCAAATGGGGACAGGTGCAAATTGAGCCATGGCACATGCCCGCAACGGCGGCGGCGAAGCATCCCCGGGCGCCCCGGCTTGCACCTGCGCCGTTTGGGATGGTCCGCATTCGAAATGCAAAAGGGCGGGAGCGCCGAAACAGCGCCCGAAGGGCCCCATATTCGACGATCCCGCCCTCGACGGCGACTCGATCACGCTCGACCTGCGGCGGCTCTACTCGCCGTGAGCCTCTTCCCAGCTGCGATCCTCGGCCTTCTCGGCGACGCAATGATCGGTGATGGGCTCGGGCTTGGTGAGGTTGCGCGGCACGTAGCCCGCGATGAACTTCTCTCGGCCGAAGCTCTCCGGAATCGCGACCGGATACTCGCCGGTAAAGCACGCGGTGCAGTAGCCGCCCTCGGGCACGCACTCGAGCAAGGCGTCGACGGACAGGAACGCGAGCGTATCGGCACCGATGAACTCGCAGACCTCCTCAACGGACTTGGTCGCGGAGATGAGCTGGCCCTGCTCGCCCGTATCCACGCCGTAGAAGCACGGCCAGATGTCCTCCGGGCAGTTGATGCGGATGTGGATCTCCTTGGCGCCGGCCTGACGCAACATGCGCACGAGCTGGACCATGGTGGTGCCGCGCACGATGGAGTCGTCCACGACGACGATGCGCTTGCCCTCGATCACGTCCTTGAGCGGGTTGAGCTTGAGGCGCACGCCCATGGCGCGCAGCTCCTGCGTGGGCTCGATGAAGGTACGGGCGACATAGCGGTTCTTGATGAGACCGGTACCGTAGGGAATGCCGCTCTCGAACGCATAGCCCTCGGCGGAGGGCAGGCCGGAATCGGGCGTGCCGATGACCATGTCGGCCTCGACCGGGCACTCGAGCGCAAGTTTGCGGCCCATGTCGTAGCGGCAGGCGTAGATGGACTTGCCGTCCACGATGGAATCGGGGCGGGCGAAGTAGACCTGCTCGAAAATGCAGTGCGCGCTCTTGTCCGCGGCGGGCACGCCCTGCTCGGACACGAGGCCGTCGGCGCTGATGCGCAAGATCTCGCCGGGGCGGATGTCTCGCACGTACTCCGCGCCGATGATGTCGAGCGCGCAGGTCTCAGAGGCGACGACCCAACCGGCCGTGGAGGCGACCACCCGATCGCCCACCAGGTCCTCGGCGGAGGAGGCGTCGCTCGGCATGGCGGAAGCGGCGGCGGCGGCATCGGCGGCGGCGAGGCCCTCGTCGTTGGTCAGGCGACCCAGCACGAGCGGGCGCACGCCATGGGGGTCGCGGAAGGCGTACAGGGCCTCCTCGTTGATGAGCGCCATGGCATATCCACCGCGGATGAGCTCCATGGTCTTGCGGATACCCTCGCGCAGGTGGTGCGTCTTCTGGGTAAAGTAGCCGATCAGCTTGACGGCCACCTCGGAATCGGAGCTGGAGTTGAAGGGCACGCCGAGCTCGACCAGCTGACGACGCAGCTCATCGGTGTTCACCAGCGTGCCGTTATGGGCGAGGGCCACGATGACCTCGCCGATGGTCGAAAGATGGGGCTGAGACTCCTCCCAGCTCTTGGCACCCGCGGTGCCGTAACGCACATGACCCACCGCCAGCTGACCTCGCAGGGCGTTGATGTCGGCATTGGAGAACACGCGGCTCACCAGGCCGAGGTCCTTGCGGACCATGACCGTGCCGCCGTCACCCACGGCGATACCGGCGGACTCCTGGCCGCGATGCTGCAGCGCACGCAGGCCGAAGTAGGTCAGACGAGCGACGTCGCGATCGGGTGCCCAAACGCCGAACACGCCGCACTCATCATGCGGATGGTCGGCGTCGGAATCGAACGCGGTGAATTCGGACAGATCGGCGTCAAAAGACATGCGAGTTCCCCTCTTGGTTGCCATGCACGGCCATACGGTGGAAATTATACGCGCGCAACGCGTGCGCCAAATGTACACGCTGAATCGACACGGCTTTGCAATGAAACGCACCCCGGTCGATCGGCGCGCTTTCAAAGGGGGCCGCACGGCGCTCCCATGTCGCCAGACATGGTGGACTGGTGAAGAGGCCGCGCTTTAGGGGAAATACCATGAGCGCGTGGCAGATGTTGACCATACAATTGCGTTATCGAACCCGCTATTTTACGAGGTGTTCATGGACGAGCAGACATCCCGGCCGCGGCCTGACATCAGGGGCACGCGCAAGCACATGGGGGTCGCCACGAGCGATCCGACCTACCTGCCGCCCGTGGACAACCCCAACGCCCCCGCATCGGATCGCAAGGCGCGCATCCCCGTGCGCAAGGTTTCGTATGGCAGCGGGGGCTCCGCCCACAACAGCGCCCCTGCGAGTAAGTCGCCCTCGCACATCCCCGTCTCCAGCCCAACACTGCAAGTCCGCACGCACGAGGGCGCGGGCAACATCTCGCCGAGGCGCAATTACATCTCCACACCCAAAAAGGGCCGCGCCATCTTCACCTCCCGCCAGGACCGCCAGCGCAGGCGAATCAAGATCGCCCTCGGGCTCATGGTCGTCGCCGCGATCGCGCTCGCCCTGTTCTGGTACTTCGTCCTGCGCTAAGAGAATCCGTCATCGCCCATGCCCGACGCCACGCCCTACATCTATGCCGACAACGCGGCCACCACGCCGCTCTCGCCCCTCGCACTCGATGCCATGACCCCCTACCTCACCCGCTCGTTCGGAAACCCGAGCGGCATCCATCGCGTTGCGCGCAAAGCCGCCGCCGCGCTCGAGGAGGCGCGCGACGCCATGGCCCGCATGCTCGGCGCCGGGGATGCGGGCGAGATCTACTTCACCAGCGGGGGCTCGGAATCCGACAACTGGGTCTTACGCGGTGCCGTTCGCCGTTTCCGCGACACATACGGAGAACGCGCCACGCCCCACATCGTGACCAGCGCGATCGAGCACCATGCCGTCCTGCACTGCTGCCGGGCCCTCGAGGCCGAGGGCGTTCACGTGACATATCTGCCGGTCGACGCCCAGGGCCGCGTCGACCCCTCGGAACTCGAGCGCGCGCTCGCGGAGCATGACGAGCGGGAGTCCGCCGCCGGCACGCGAGCCCCGGCGGCGCTCGTCTCGATCATGCTTGCCAACAATGAGGTCGGCACCATCGAGCCGATCAGGGAGCTCGCCGCCATCGCCCACGCGCACGAAGCGCCCTTCCACACCGATGCGGTGCAGGCCGTGGGCCACATCCCCGTAGACGTCCGCGAACTCGGCGTCGACGCACTCTCGCTCTCCGGCCACAAATTTCACGGGCCGCGCGGCATCGGCGCCCTGTACCTGCGTGAGGGATTTTCCATTCCGCCGCTTATCGCCGGCGGCGGCCAGGAACGGGGAGAACGGGCGGGCACCGAGAACCTCGCGGGCGTTGTCGGCATGGCGGCGGCGCTCGAGGAGGCGGGGCGCGACCTCACGGGCGATATGAGACGGATCGGCGCCCTGCGCGATGAGCTCGTTCGGGCCATCGTCGGCTCCGTCGATGGCGTGCGCCTCACGGGGTCGAGCCATCGCCTTCCCTCAATCGCCTCTTTCACCTGCCAGAACGTCGACGGCGAGCTACTCGTGGTCCTGCTTGACCGCGCCGGGGTCGCCGCGGCCACCGGCTCGGCCTGCTCGACCGGCTCCACCGAGCCGTCGCACGTCCTCACCGCCATGGGCATCGATGCAGGCACCGCGCGCGGCGCCCTGCGCCTCTCCCTCGCGGGCGACGTGACTGCCGATGTCATCGCCCTGCTCGGCGCGCGCGTCCCCGCCTGCATCAAACGCGCCCGCCTCATCAGCGGGATACGGTAACGGCGCGACCGGTCGCCCCCCACTCGCCCCGGATCCCGGCACCGCGAAATTTGCGCAATTTGTACCTGTCCCCAGTTGCACATGAAAACGGGCCGCCCACGTGTGCGGGCGGCCCGTATGCGTCAGACCCGTTCGGCGGTCGGCCCCATATCGGGACGCGCTACGAAAGCAGCTTGCGACCGTCCTCCTCGATGGCGGCGATCAGGGCATCGGCCGCGGCGGAGTCCTCGCCCTTGGCGAAGATGTACAGCTTGATCTTGGGCTCGGTGCCGGAGGGACGCACGATGGCTTTGTTGCCGCCCTCGAGGTCGAACTCGATGACGTCGGCCTTGGGCAGCCCATTGACGCAGGTGGCATAATCCACCACGGCCTCGACCTTGGCACCGGCGATCTCGACCGGGGCCTCGGCGCGCAGGCCGGCCATGATGCCGGCCATCTTGGCGGCTCCGTCGGCGCCGGGATAGCTCAGCGAGACGGTCTTGTTGTGGTAGAAACCGTGCTTCTCGTACAGATCGCGCATGGCCTGGACCAGGTTCTTGCCCTGCAGCTTGTAGTACTGCGCCATCTGGCAGATGAGCATGGAGGCGTTGACGGCGTCCTTGTCGCGCACATGGTCACCGGAGAGGTAGCCGTAGCTCTCCTCAAAACCAAAGATGAAGCGATCGACCTCGCCTGCGTCGGAAAGGCCGGTGATGATGTCGCCGATATACTTGAAGCCCGTGAGGCAGCGGCGCAGTTCGAACCCGTACTCCTCAGCCAGGGCGTCCACCATGGCGGAGGACACGATGGTGGTGACGGCGACTTTGTCGGACAGGTCCTCTCCGCGCTCGGCGCGCATCTTGCAGATATAGTCGAGCAACAGCACGCCCATCTCGTTGCCGGTCAACAGCGTGTAATCGTCGCCATCGGCGCAGGCAACGCCCACGCGGTCGGCGTCCGGGTCGGTCGCGAGCAAAAGATCGGGCTTGACCTCCTGGCACAGATCGATGCCCTTCTGCATGGCCTCGCGAATCTCGGGATTGGGATACGGGCAGGTCGGGAAGTTCCCATCCGGGTCGCGCTGCTCGGGGACCACGGTGATATCGGTCACGCCCACCTTGTTGAGGACGGTGGTGACCGGGATCAGGCCGGTCCCGTTGAGCGGTGTGTAAACCAATTTGAGCGGCGCATTGGCGATCTGCTCGTCGGTGAGGTTGTTCACCGACTTGTCGGACACGGCGTCGTAGTAGGCGTCGAGAACCTCATCGCCGATCCACTTGACCAGCCCCTGCTCCACGGCGGCATCGAAGTCCATGGTCTTGACGTCGTGGAACGGATCGCAGGCGTTCATGGCCGCGGAGATCGCGTCTGCGGCCTCGCTCGTGATCTGGCAGCCATCCGGGCCGTACGCCTTGTAGCCGTTATAAGCGGCCGGATTGTGACTCGCGGTCATGCAAATGCCGCCGGAACACCCGAGGTAGCGCGTGGCCCACGAGAGCGTGGGCACGGGGGAGATCTTGGGGTACACGTACGAGGTCACGCCGTTGGCGGCCAGGATCGCCGCGGTGGTCTTGACGAACAGCTCGCCGTTGTTGCGGCTGTCGCGCGCGATGGCGACGGTGGGATTTTCGAAGCTCTTCACCAGGTAGTCGGCGAAGCCCTGCGTTGCGCGGCCGACGGTGTAGATGTTCATGCGATTGGTGCCGGCGCCGAGCGTGCCACGCAGACCGGCGGTGCCGAACGCGAGCTCCTGGAAGAACGCGTCGGTGATCGCCTCCTCGTCTCCCGCCTCCCTCATGGCCTTGAGCTCCGCGAGGAGCTCCTCATCTTCAACATTCTCGATCCAAACGGAGAGCAGCTCGTGCACATCTGCCATGGTGAAACCCTTCCCGATGTTGGTTACGATGCGAAAGCACCGCCAGCGTACGAGCTCCCGCACCTGCATGATACGCCCTTGAGCGGCGCGGGCGGACAAATTCCCGCCCCACCGCCAGTATTATTCGGCGAGGGGCCGGAAAGTCCCAATTGGATCGATTTGAGCGATTTGTACCTGTCCCCAATTGACGTGCCCCCAATTGAGGGGCCCACATGTCGCAACCGGTGCTACCCTGTACCCGTACGCTGGTCCATAAGTCCGCGGAAAGGAAACCGAATCATGACCAAGCTCTATCAGCGCGAAGGCGCCTACATCCCGCGCGTCGCGGCCGTCCACGATATGTGCGGCTACGGCAAATGCTCCCTCGGCGTGGCGATCCCCGTCCTCAGCGCGGCCGGCGTGGATGTCTGCCCCGTCCCCACGGCCCTCTTCAGCGCCCACACCAAGTTCCCCGTCTTCCACATGCACGACACCACCTGCATGCTCGAGGCCTACCTCGATGCCTGGCGTGAGGAAAACGTCGATCTCGACGGCGTGTATTCGGGCTTCCTCGGTTCGGCCGAGCAGGTCGCCATCATCCAGCGCCTTTATCGCGAATACCCAAACGCCCTGCGCATCGTCGACCCCGTCATGGGCGACGGCGGCGTGAAGTACCCCACCTACACCGATGAGCTGTGCGAGGCCATGGCGGCCCTCGTCGACGGCGCCGACGTGCTCACCCCCAACCTCACCGAGGCCTCCATCCTCACCGGCATCCCCTACGAGGGCCAGGACGTCTCCGTCGAATTCGTGCAGAAAAACGCCGACGCCCTGCTCGCCATGGGAGGCAAGACGGTCGTCATCAAGGGCATCGTCCACGGCGATGAGCCCATCATCCACAATTACCTCGCCACCGCGGCCGAGGGCGGGCAGGTCGAGGAGATCTCCAGCGAGCTGCTTCCCTACATGTTGCATGGCACGGGCGACTTGTTCGCCAGCGCCCTCACCGCTGCGATTTACACCGGGCGCACAACACGCGAGGCCGTGGATTTCGCCGGAGAACTCGTGCGCGATGCCATGCGCATCACCCGCGAGCAGCCCGATTTCGAGATGCGCGGAGTCTCCTTCGAGCCCACGCTCGGCAAGGTGGCCGCCCTGTTGGCTTAGTCAAGCGGAGAACACCGCCCAATCACCCCGAACGAAAAGGGCATCGACCTTGAGTCGATGCCCTTTCCCATAATCCGCGCGGCCGTTCGGCTATTCCTCGAACAGGGTCGCCTCCTCTTCGCGCATGTGCAGATCCTCGTCGATCTCGGCCTGGGTGGCACCCGGGTCCTCGGCCAACGAGCTCACCGAATTGACCTGCTTTTGAATCACCTCGGCCAGATCGTCGTCCATGCCGATGATCTTGAGCTCCCAATCGATGTTGGACGGCGTGGCGGACTGCGTCTTGGCCCATACGAAGGTGAGCATCGCTCGGCGGGCGCCACGCGCCGGCAAGAAGCCGAACAGGCTGTCGTGCTGAAACGCGCCGTTGTCGTCCACAAGGGCGTAAACGTTGTAGACCACTCGGTTGATCTTCTCGTTGAGCAGGGCGTTCGTCGCCAAGGCGGAAGCTTGGATCTGTGAGTTGGACAGCAGTTCGAGCTCGTTGCGCGAATCGCTGTCAACCACGGACACCTCGATCGTCCCCGTCTTCTCGCTCGCCTCGTTCACCGTGAACTCACGCGGAAACTGAGTGAAGCCGTTGCCCCACTCCACACCGGAATCCATCGCATGCGACACCGTCTCGGCGTTCGCGCGGTCGGACAGGTTCGCGGTGTTGAGACGACGGCTCACGCCGTAGACGATCTGCATGCCGAGCACGAACACGAACACGCCCATGATCACCAGCACGGCCGTGCGGGAGATGGTCTTGCTCACCTGAGATCCCGAAGGGTCGTCTTCGGAAAGCGGGTCGATCGCGGTGCGCTGCGCGCCCTTCTTCGCCGTCCGCTTCTTCTCCCTCCGAGCGCCAAAGACGCCGCGACGCGATCGCTCGCACCCGGGCGCATCGTCAGGGTCGAGCACTCCCGATGCATCGAGCTCGGCGAACAGATCGCGCGCTTCCTCAGGTGTCATTTCGTGCTTTTTGCCCATCGTCTACCTCACGTCACGCGCTCGCGCGCCTTCGAACTGCATTCGATAGTACCGAGCATATGTGCCGCCACGGGCGAGAAGCTCCTCATGGGTACCGCGCTCCACAACGCGACCACGCTCCACCGTCGCGATCTCGTCCGCGTTTTTGATGGTCGAGAGCCTGTGGGCGATGATGATCGTGGTTCGGTCGGCGGCCAGGCGCTCGAGCGATTCCTGCACCGCCTCCTCGCTCTCGTTGTCCAATGCCGAGGTCGCCTCATCCAGGATGAGGATCGCCGGATCCTTGAGGAAGACGCGGGCGATCGCCACCCGCTGCTTTTGTCCGCCGGACAGGCGGCCGCCGCGCTCTCCGACCACGGTGTCGTAGCCCTCGGGCAGGCCGGCGATGAAATCATGGATGTTCGCCTTGCGAGCGGCGTCTTCGATCTCGGCATCGGTCGCACCCGGCCGACCGTACGCGATGTTCTCACGCAAGGTGCCGTCGAACAGGTAGACGTCCTGTTGCACCAGGCCGATCGCACTGCGCAGGCTGTGCTGGGTGACATCACGGACATCCTGCCCGTCGATGGCAATCGATCCGCTCGCGACATCGTAGAAGCGCGGGAGCAGCGCACAGGTCGTCGACTTACCGCCACCGGAGGGACCCACCAACGCGATCGTCTCGCCGGGTTTGATGGACAGGTTCATATGGTCGATCACCGGGCGCGATACGGCGTCCGCCCCGGCCACCTCGCCCTGCTCATAAGAGAAGCACACATCGCGGTACTCGATCGCGCCCTCAGAAACATCGAGGTCGAGCGCGCCGGGCCTATCCTGGATATCGGGGGCCGTGGCGAGCACTTCCTCCATACGCTGAAAGCCCGCGATGGCCTTTTGGAACATCTCCGTAGAGTTCACAAGCGTCTCGATGGGTCCGGTGAACAAGCTGATGTACAGGGCGAACGTGGCCATATCGACGGCCGTCATCCGACCTTGCGCCACCAGGTAGCCGCCGAGCAGCACGATCGTGATGTAGTGCGCCGCCGTCATCACCGCGCTGGTCGCCTGATAGCCGCCCATCACCTTGTATTGCGCGACCTTCGAGTCGAGGTAACGGTCATTCGCCACACGGAACTTCGCGCGCTCGGCCTCCTCGTTCGCAAAGGACTTCACCACGCGCATGCCCGCCAAGGAGTCCTGGAGCTGCGAGTTCACCTCAGATATCTTGGTGCGGTTGTCGGCGAACACGCTGCGCATATGCAGGTTCTGGCGAACCATGAGCGCCACGAACACGACCGTGACCAGCGACAGGGCTCCGGCGAGCTCGGGCGAGATGGTGAAGAGGATGGCGAGGGCCCCGATGATCTTGATCCCACAGATGATGATCCACTCAGGTAGGTGGTGAGCCCCCTCGCAGATGTCGAACAGGTCGTTGACCACGCGGCTCATCATGTCACCCGAGTTATGGGCGTCGAAGTAGGCGAAGCTGAAGCGCTCGTACTGATCGAACAGGTCCTCGCGCATGCGCGATTCCATGCGAGCGCCCATGATGTGGCCCTGCGCGGAGACGAAGTACACGCAGGCCGTGCGGACGATATAAAGCCCCACGAGACCGAGCCCCAGGAATTGAAGGCCGCCCATTATGGCCGACGCCCCCTCGGCGAACAGCCCTCCTGTCAGCGCACGCAGGACGATCGGAAACGCCAAGTCGATCCCCGCATACGTCAACGCGCAGATCGTGTCGGCGATAAACAGCCCCTTCTCGGGTCCGTAATATGAAATGAAACGTTTGAACATAGGAAACTTCCCTGCGGCAAAATACAATCACGGGCATATCGGCTTGCGCGAGGCGGACCCCAAGAGGGGCCAAGGACCCGGGCCGACCCTCATTCCCATGGGGCCTCCCGAACCCTTGACCCCCCTCGTCGGAGCCGATGGGGCAAATCAGAGCCTGTGCGAAATCGCGTCGCAGGCGAGCGCGCCCACAACGGTCTTGGCGTCCTCGATCTTGCCGTCGAGCACTGCATCGATCAACTCAGTCAGCGGAACCAGATCCACATTCACAAACTCATCGTCATCGGGGTTCGCACCGCTGAAAGTAAGGCCCGTGGCCATGTAGATGTGGATGACCTCGTCACAGAAGCCGGGCGTCGTGGCGATGGTGGTGAGGTGCTGGATGCGACCGGCGGAAAACCCGGTCTCCTCGAGCAGCTCGCGCTTGGCGCAATCGAGCGGGTCCTCACCCGGATCGAGCTTACCCGCGGGGATCTCCACGGTCACCCGACCGATCGCCGTGCGGTACTGCCGCACGAGCACGATTTTGCCCGTCTCCGTCAGCGCGACCACGGCGGCCGCCCCGGGGTGGCGCACCAGGTCGCGCCCAGTCACCCTCCCGTTCGGCAGTTCTACCTGGGCGCTGCGCACATCGAGGAACCTGCCATGCCACGCCTGCTCCTCCGAGATGATGCGCTCATGGAGGCCGGCGTCACGCGGGTCGTCGTCACCCAAGACGAGCGTCTGCCCGGCCTCCTCGGCAGGACGCTCCCCCTCAATGACTTCGGCCTCCTCGACGGGTCGCCCGCTCTCGATGACCTCGGCCTCGAATTCCTCGTTATCCATGGTTCTCTACCTGCCCTCGTTTCAACGCACTTTGAAAAGTCGAGCGATCGCCCGGATTTTACTCGCCCCAGGCGTCACGCCCGCGAAGGGCGCGCAGGCCGATGTCGCGGCGAAGGGTCTTGCCCTCGAAGGCGATCTTCTCGCACGCTGCGTATGCCAGCTCGCGCGCGGCCTCGAAGGTCTCGCCGAGTGCGGTCACATCGAGCACGCGCCCACCGGACGTGACGAGCTCGCCATCCTCATTCACGGCGGTTCCGGCGTGGTACACGGTCACGTCCTCCATGGCCGCGGCGTCATCGACACCGGTGATGACCTTCCCCTTCTCGTAGGAGCCAGGGTACCCGGCGCTCGTAAGGACCACGGACACGGCCCACTCATCGCGCCACTCAAGTTCGATCTCATCCAGGCGCTGTTCGGCGCAAGCGAGCATGACCTCGACCAAATCGCTCTTCAGACGGGGCATGAGCACCTCGGTCTCGGGATCGCCGAAGCGGGCGTTGTACTCGATGACCTTGGGGCCCTCGGGCGTGAGCATGAATCCGCCGTACAGGCAGCCACGGAAATCGATGCCCTCGCGATTGGCCGCGGCGATCGTCTCCTCCAAGATGCGGCACATCTCGGCATGCTCCTCATCCGTGACGATCGGCACCGGGCTGTACACACCCATGCCGCCCGTGTTGGGACCGAGGTCGCCCTCCAGGGCGCGTTTATGGTCCTGGGAGGTCGCCATGGGGCGAACGGTCTTGCCATCGGTGAAGGCGAGCAGCGTGCACTCGGGGCCGGTCAGCATCTCCTCGATCACGACGGTGCTGCCCGCGGCGCCGAACGCGCCGTCAAAGCACTCGTGCACGGCCTGCAGGGCCTCGTCGAGGGTGAGGGCGACCACGACGCCCTTGCCGGCCGCCAGACCGTCGGCCTTCACGACCACGGGGGCACCCTGCTCACGCACGTAAGCGAGGGCGGCCGCCTCGTCGGTGAAAGAGCCGTAGGCGGCGGTGGGGATGCCGGCGCGGGCCATGAGCTCCTTGGAGAAGCGCTTGGATCCCTCGAGCCGCGCGCCTGCGGCCCCCGGTCCGAAACACGGGATGCCGGCGTCGCGAACCGCGTCGGCCACGCCTTTCACGAGCGGGGCCTCGGGGCCGATCACGACCAGGGCGCATCCGGTCTCACGGGCGAAATCCGCAACCGCAGCCGGATCCTCGGCGTCAAGGGCGACGTTCTCGCCCAGCTCGAGCGTGCCGCCGTTGCCGGGGGCGATATAGAGCGTGCCGCAGCGCGGGGACTCGGCGAGTTTGGCGGCCAGCGCGTGCTCGCGGCCACCGCTTCCCAGCAGCAGGATGTCGATGGTGTTCTCAGATGCGCTCATGCGTCCTCCTCCAGAGCAAGGCGCCGCCCAACCGGACGGCGCTCTGACTTTGCTGAATTACTTATTCCAGTCGCGAACGATCGTCTGCTCGCGATCGGGGCCCACGGCCACGAAGCTCACCTTGCAGCCCGCCAGCCTCTCCACATAGGTCACGTAGTCCTGAGCGGCCTGCGGCAGCTCCTCGAACGCACGGCATCCCGTGATGTCGCACTTCCAGCCGGGCAGCTCCTCGTACACCGGCACCGCATGGGCGAACGCCGCAGTGTGCTCGGGCACGCTGGTGTAGCGCACACCGTCGCAATCGTAGGCGACGCACACTTTGATGGTGTCGAACTCGGAGAGCACATCGAGCTTGGTGAGCGCGATGTCGGTCAGGCCGTTCACGCGGGTGGCGTAGCGGGCGATCACACCGTCGAACCAACCGCAACGGCGACGACGGCCGGTGGTCACACCATACTCGTGACCGACCTCGGTGAGGGTGTGCCCCTCATCGCTCGTCTCGTAGTCCAGTTCGGTCGGCATCGGGCCGGAACCCACGCGCGTGATATAGGCCTTCATGATGCCCAGCACACGGTCGATGTTCTTCATGCCCACGCCGGAGCCGGTCACGGCGCCGCCAGCGGTGCAGTTGGAGGAAGTCACAAATGGATAGGTGCCATGGTCGATGTCGAGCAGCGTCGCCTGAGCGCCCTCGAACAAGATCTCCTTGCCCTCTTCGACGAGATTGTTGAGCAGCAGGCCCGTCTCGCAGATATAGGGGCGCAGGCGCTCGGCCATGGGCAGGTATGTCTCGCAAATCTGATCAACGGTGTAAGCGGGCATGTCGAAGATGCGCTCGAGCTGCGGATTCACGCGGGCGAGCACGATCTCGAGCTTCTCGCGGAAGGTCGCCTCGTCCATGAGGTCCTGCATGCGGATGCCGATGCGGGCCATCTTGTCCTGGTAGCACGGGCCGATGCCGCGCTTGGTGGTGCCGATGTTGTTCTTTCCGAGCAGCTCCTCATACGCGCCGTCGAGATCGATGTGGTAGGGCATGATCACATGGGCGTTGCCGGAGACCTTGAGGTTGGCGGTCGAGATGCCGTCGGCCTCGAACATGTCGATCTCCTCGAGCAAGACTGCGGGGTTGACCACGCAGCCATTGCCGACCACCGACACGCAATCGGGGTACATGATGCCCGAGGGAACCTGGTGCAGGCCGTACTTCTTATCGCCCACCACGATGGTATGCCCGGCGTTGTTACCGCCCTGGTAGCGAACGACGCAGTCGAACTCGGGCGCGATCAGGTCGCAGATCTTGCCCTTGCCCTCGTCGCCCCACTGGGTACCCACCAACACTGTTGACGGCATGGCCACTCCTCAATTCAATCGCCCGGGCGCATCGACCCGGACAGGTCTTCGAACACATCGGACTCACGTCCGACCGCGGGGTCAAACGACCCAGCCTTCATATTATAGGCGCGCGGCACCTACCTCGCATTACTCAACCGCGTGTTCGTCAATCTCATAGAACTTGGTCGAGGCGGGCAGGAACATCAGGTCCACATCGCCAACCGGGCCCGAACGGTTCTTGGCGAGGATGACGCGCGTGATGCCGAAGTCGGGACGGTCGTCGCGTTCGGCCTCCGCCTCGGTGCTCGAACGATCGAGCAGCATGATGATGTCGGCGTCCTGCTCGATGGAGCCCGATTCTCGCAGGTCGCTCATCTGCGGGCGCTTGCCGGTACGGCCCTCGAGCGAACGATTCAACTGGGAGAGCATGATAACCGGCACGCCGAGCTCCTTGGCCATGATCTTGAGGCCACGGCTCATCTCCGAAACCTCGACGGCGCGGTTCCCGTTGTAATTCTTGCCCGCCGGCGGATTCACCAGCTGCAGGTAGTCGAGGATGATGACGGCCTTCTCCTTGTTGTGCAGCATGCGCCGCGCCTTGGCGCGGATCTCGGTGACCGTCGTGCCCGGGGTGTCGTCGATCAGGATGTCCAGGCGTCCGAGCTCGTTGATGGCCTCGTTGATGTTGGCCCACTCCTCAGGCGATATGCGGCCCGTGCGGAAATTGGACATGTTCACCATGGCCTGTGCGCAAATGAAGCGCTGCGCGATTTCCTTGCCGGACATCTCCAGGGAGAAGAAGCCCACCGTGTACCCGTCGGCGGCGGCGTTGAGGGCCAGGTTCAAAGCGAACGAGGTCTTACCGACGGCCGGACGGGCGCCGATGACGACGAGCTGTCCCTCGCGCAGACCCATGAGCATGCGGTCGAGCGTCGGGTAGCCCGTGGGGGCGCCGTGGACGTCGCCGCCGGCGCGAGCCACCTCCTCGGCCTCCTGATACGCCTCGGCCATAAAGTCACCGAGCTCGCGATAGGAACTCTTCACCTCGCGCGCCGTGACGGACAACAGCATGGACTCGGCGCGCTCGATGACTTCCTTCGTGTCGATCGGCGCGTCGTAGGCCAGGGCGCTGATCTGATTGGTCGCCCCGATGATCTCACGCAACATGGCGTCGCGACGGACGATACCGGCATGGTGCTGCCAATTGGCGAGCGCGAGCGTATTCCCCATGAGCTCGAGGACATACGCTTCCCCACCCACGGACTCGAGCTTGTCGATGGAGTTCAGATAGTCGATGAGGGAGATGGAGTCGATCGGAATCGAGCTCTCATACATCGCACCCATGGCGACGAAGATCGTCTTGTGAGATGGGCGGTAGAAATCGTCGGGCATGAGCTCGACGAGAGCCTCCTCAACGACCTCGCCCGAAAGCAACATGGCGGACAGCACCTTCGCCTCAGCGTCGATGTTGTTGGGCAGCCCCTTCAAGGCGCCACGGTCGATCGAGGTGGAGGGCCCCCATCCAAAATCGTCAGATCCGCTCATCGCACTCCTTTCCTAACCTCATGGCGCGCTCACGTCCCACGGCGAGCGCGTCGGGTCTTGGGACACACAATGGTAGGGCATCTGGGACCGAGTTCCCAGCATCGCGATCTCGGATAGACCGTTTTATCGATGGGAGGCCCGACTCATCCCCACTGTTGACAACTCACCATCTTGAGCTGGGAACAATGCGGTTATCAACGTTTTCAACAATGTGAATGCCTCGTGAGGTCCGAGTTATCCACAGAGACCGACATGACCTGCAGATTTGTCAAAGACTCCCAGAACACGCTTTCCCTCAGTGCAGCATCCAACTGCGTTTTTAATATCTTCGCAGGTAAATACCCGTATGAACATGGGAATTCGTAGCTTGGGAGGAGGTGCCGCAAGGCCGTGGGCTTCCGCCTCCCGACCCATGAGACCCCACTGACCTGGCATTTCGGTCAGCATCGCAGCCCTGGCCTGTGGATTTCTCGGGATTTGCCAACATGCGTTCAGGCGACATGACGCGGCTTCACACAAAAAAGCCCCGCACCAGGCGGTGCGGGGCTCGTGAGTCGCACAACTCTAAGCGAGCAGACTACTCGGCAGCAGCCTCGGTCTCGACCTCGGCGGTCTCCTCAGCGGCGACCTCCTCAGCCTCGACGGTCTCCTCGGCCTGCTCCTCGACGCCCACCAGGACGACGATGGAGGCCTTGATCTCACGGTAGATGGAGATCTCCACCTCGTGGGAACCGGCGACCTTGATCGGCTTGCCAAGCTCAACACGCTTGCGGTCGACCTCGACGTCGAGCTCGGCCTTGATCGCGTCGGCGATCATGGCAGCGGTGACGGAGCCGAAGAGGATGCCCTCCTCGCCGACCTTAGCGTCGACGGCGACCTTCTGGCCATCGAGCTTGGCCTTGAGAGCGTTGGCGTCGGCCAGGCGGACAGCCTCACGCTTCTCGATATTGTTGCGACGCTCCTCGAGCTGCTTCAGGTTGCCCTTGGTGGCAGCGACGGCGAGCTTCTGCGGAATCAGGTAGTTCTCGGCGTAACCCTGAGCGACGTCGATGACGTCACCCTCGCCGCCCTTGCCCTTGATCTCACCAAGCAGAACAACTTTCATGGGTACCCTCCCTACTTCTTCTCGCGAGGACCGCGGGTGGACACCACGGGCACGGCGTACGGCAGAAGAGCCATCTCGCGAGCACGCTTGATGGCGTTCGCGATGTCGTGCTGATGCTGCGTGCAGGCGCCAGTGACGCGGCGCGGCTTGATCTTGCCGCGATCGGTCATGTACTTGCGAAGGAGCTGAGTATCCTTGTAGTCGATGAACTCAGTGTTCTCCTTGCAGAACTGGCAGTACTTGCGACGCGGCTGACGGGCAGAATAATCATTAGCCATGTCTCAATACCTTTCGTGACGACGGCTCGAGCGAACTCTCACCGTCAATTACACATCCCCTAGAACGGGATGTCCTCATCGTAGACGTCGACCGCAGGGGGAACCGGGGCCGCCATGGGCGCCGGAGCCTGCTGCGGAGCGGGCGCGGGGGCGTAGCCGCCCTGCTGACCGTAAGACGGGGCGGGCGAGTAGCCGCCTGCCTCACCCTGCTGGCCGCGGGACATGAACTCGATCTCATCGACGATGACCTCGAGCTTGCTGCGGCGCTGGCCGTCACGCTCCCAGGAGCTGTAACGGAGCTTGCCCTCGATGGCGACCTTCGACCCCTTCGAGAGATAGCGGCTCACGGCCTCCGCACGGGTGCCGAACATCGTGCAGTCCACGAAGTTCGGGTAGTCCTCCCACTCGCCCGTCTGGGGGTTGCGGCGACGGTCGTTGACCGCCACGCCGAAGCTCAGAACCTGCGTGCCGCTCGCAGTGGCGCGCAGCTCGGGATCGCGGGTGAGATTACCGGAAATGTTGACTCGATTGATGCTCATACGTGTTCACTACCTCTCACGCGGCGTTAATGGGCCGCATCCATACCAATGACCTACTCCTGGTCGTCGCGACGGACGATCATGTGGCGGATCACGGCGTCGGTAATACGAAGCACGCGATCGAGCTCCGCGATGGAAGCCGGGTCTGCATGGAAGTTGATGAGGGTGTAGTCACCTTCGGTGAGCTTGTCGATCTCGTAAGCGAGCTTGCGCTTGCCCCACTCATCGACGTTGTCGACCTTGCCATTGCCCTCGGCGATCGTGTTGTCGATGCGCTTCATCACGGCGAGACGAGTCTCGGGATCGAGGTTGGGGTCAACGAAGAACAGCAGTTCATAAGCCTTCATGTGGTCACCTCCTCTGGACAAACGGCTCCGGGTCGTGAAGGTGCGCCCGAAGCAGGAAAAGACGTGCTAACTATAGCCGAGTCCGCACATCTTGCAAGGTGTCCGCCATCGCACCCCATGACCTCCACATTTTCGGGCACTTCTGCCAAATGCCCGCGCACGTGATCCGCCACAGGACAAGCATGCCATGCCGTGCAGACACAAAACCGATCTCCTTTGCGCCCCATCTCACCCGATATCCCAGTTTCATCCGCCCATATCTGAAATGCGCAGCATGCAGGCAACGCCGTCAAAACAAAAAACCGCCCCAATCGCGTTTTCCACAGACAAGAAACGCAATTGGGGCGTTGCGAGAGCCAGGCGCCATCCCGGTCTTATTCCGCGATGGGCTCGTCATCCTTGCCATCGCGAACATCGTCGGCGCTGATCGGCCCAAGAGGGATGGGGCTCTTCTCCGCAACCGGGGCCGCTTCGACTCGAGCTTCCCCGACAGCCTCGGCTTGAGCCGCTTCGGGAATCTCGTCCTTCGCAGAACCGGACTCCCGCGTGGAATCAACGCCGTCGGCACGGAAAGGCACAACCGGCTCGGCATACACGGTGGGGACGGGGCCGGCAGCGGCATCGACGGGCGAGGTCGACGTCGGACCGGGGATATCGGAGGGCGAGGCCATCGGGTCCGCAGGTGCGGCGGTCGGGGCCGTGCGAGCGCCGTTGTGGGGGACATCATCGGGCAGAGGAGCCGAGGAGACTCCCCAGCGATTCACGTCAAAGCGGGCGAACCATTGGCCCATCGCATTCACGCCGACCAGGTTCATCGCCGTTGAGATCACCTTGCCCACGAACAGAAGGGCGATCAGGAGCAAAACGAACAGCAAGACCGGACCGGCACCCATATGCAAAAGCTGATCGGCCAGGAAGTGCCAGCCGGACATATGGCCATCCGAAAGCCCGATTACCGCAGTGGCGCTCAGCAGGCTGCCCATCAACACGAGCATGGCTATCATCGCCACGACGAACGCGTAGGCCGAAGAGACCGCGGCCCCGATGAGCGTCACGAGCAGAACCTTGCAAAAGCCGCCGAAGTCGCGAACGACCATTTGGAAAAGCCGGTCAAGGCGCCATCCGGCGGAAAAGCTGTCATACAGCACGCCGCGCAAAGCCGCGGCCTGCAAAAACGTACCGGCAAACACCATGATGACGAGGTCGAGCAGGAAGAACGTCGCCCCAGAAGCCAAGATGACCGAGTTCGCGAACCCGTTACCGCCCGCAGTCATCGCCATCAGCGCGGCGAGCGAGCCGGGAAACAGGATCTGCAGGACCAAGCCGCAGACGAAGGCCAGCGAAACCGTGATGAAGAAGGCGCGGGCACCCGTTGAGATAACCTTGCCATAATCGACGCCGCGCTGCTTGGGGGCGGAATCGACGCCCCAGGCGGTGAGTCGCGCCCATTCGAAACCATAGCCGAGCACGGCGATCTGGCCCAAAATGGGAATCCAGCTGACCACCGTCAGGACGAGCAGCGGTTTGACCCATCCCTTGTCACGCGTGAGCATACGCCACGACGACATAAAACCAACTTCACCAGTTTGCATGCGTGCCCCAATTCCTCAGTCCTCGCTATGTGCATGACTGAAGTGTATCCCGACAGGCGCGGGATTTTCACCCGCGGCATCATCATTAAGCACAGTTTAAGCCACTCGGAAGAGCCGCCGAGTCGCACGCGCGCACACTGGGGCGGCATGAGGGTCACGGGGTAAAAGGCACGTCCCATAAAAGGAACGCCATAGACCTCGACATCGCGAACCACGGTCGAGTCCGATATGAAAAACGAGCCCATCGGGCTCGTTGACGCGAAAAATAATGGCGGAGGAGGAGGGATTCGAACCCTCGTACGGGTATTACCCGTAAACGGTTTTCGAGACCGCCGCATTCAACCACTCTGCCACTCCTCCGTAGGATGTGAAAACGGCACGCGATCCAATTGGATGCGTGCCGCTGAAAGTTCTGGCGGAGAGTCAGGGATTTGAACCCTGGAGACGCTTTTGGCGCCTACACGATTTCCAATCGTGCTCCTTCGGCCACTCGGACAACTCTCCGTGAATGCAGGGGCTATTGTACCGTAAGTTGGATGGGTTGCAACAGCAATTCTTGGAAAGGGAGCAAAAATTGCCCTATTCCCTCCACAACCTCCTCCGCTAAGATGGTTGGGCCAGTTCATTTTCCCAGGGAGGCACCGTGTTTCCGGCCGTACTCGCAGCCACGCAAAGCGCCGTCTCGGCTTCCGTCATCGCATCCGAAAGCGTCGCGATCCCGCTCGCCTTCGAGCTGTTCGCCGTCGTCGTCGCGGCTGCGACGGGTGCACTCACGGCACGCGAGAACAAGCTCGATCTCGTCGGCGCCATCGGCCTGGCGGTGCTCGTCTCACTCGGGGGCGGCCTCATCCGCGACGTGATCTTGCAGGAGGGCAACGTCTACATTCTCAGGCAGCCGCTCGCCCTGCCCGTCGCCATCGCAACGGCCGCCGCGGTGTTCACGTTCCCCGTCATGGTCGAAAAACCCGATCGCCTCGTGGCGGTGCTCGACATCTTCTCCGTCGGCCTGTTCGCCGTCATGGGAGCCGACAAGACGATGCTCTACGGCTATCCCGCCATCACCTGCGTGATGATGGGCTTTTTCACCGCCGTCGGCGGCGGCCTGCTGCGCGACGTCTGCCTCGCCCGGGTCCCCTACATCTTCCAGCGCAGCAACCTGTACGCCATCGCCGCGTGCGCGGGCGCGTTCGCCTACATCGTTCTCGTGCAGTACCTGGACATCTGGAACATCGCAGCGGCCGTGGTGAGCGTCACCGTAACCATGACCACCCGCTGGTGGTCCATCCGCTATGGCATCATGAGCCCCACCGAGATCGATCTGCACAAGCTCCCAGAACCGGTCAAGAAGGTCGCCCGCCCGGTTGTGCGCCCCATGCGCAAGGCCGCCCAGCATGTGAGCACCAAGACGAATCAGGCCGCCGAGCATGCGCGGTTGCGCAAGATCGAGCGCCGTCGCGAGCGCGATCGCCAGCGGGAAACCAGGCGCCATCGGCGGTAATTCCCGTCGGGGGCTTTCTCAACCGTCGCAATTATGAACCCGCGATCCGCGAAACGGCATGCGCGGAACGCCGGGCCAAAACGACCGCGGCCCTCCCGTCGAAGAGAGGGCCGCGCGAATCTGCGTCTCCTAGAAACTAAGCTGTTCGAGGCGATTGAACAGAGCATCGCGCCGCGTGAGGAAGTCCCACGGGTCGAATATCTCGTCGAGCGTCTCGGCCGGGACGATGCACTCGGGATCGGCCTCCAGGCGCTCGCGCAGATCGGGTCCATCCTCGGCGGCATGGACGTCGTCCCATACGGCCATGGAGTTGCGCTGCACGATCTTGTAGGCGTCCTCTCGCGAGATACCCGTGTCGACCAACGCCAGCAAAACCTTGGAGGAATAGATCAGGCCACGCGTGAGGTCGAGGTTGGCCTTCATGCGCGCGGGGTACAGGATGAGACCATCGACGATGCGGATCAGACAGGTGAGCATATGGTCGAGCGCCATGAAGCTGTCCGCCTGGGCGACGCGCTCGGCGGAACTGTGGGAGATGTCGCGCTCATGCCATAGGGCGACGTTCTCAAACGCCACCTGCGCGTTGGATTTCACCAGGCGGGAGAGGCCGCACACCTTCTCGAGCGTGATGGGGTTGCGCTTGTGCGGCATGGCCGAGCTGCCCTTCTGCCCCTTGCGGAACGGCTCCTCCACCTCAAGGGTATCGGTCTTCTGAAGGCTGCGGATCTCGGTCGCGATACGATCGCAAGTCGCGGCGGTGGTGGCCAGGACGCCGGCCAGATACGCATGGTGATCGCGCGAGATGACCTGGGTGGACAGCGGGTCGTGAGCCAACCCGAGACGCTCGCAGACATACTCCTCGACAAACGGGTCGATGGAGCTGTAGGTGCCCACCGCGCCGGAGATGGCACCGACGGCCATGTTCGCGCGCGCATCGACAAGACGATCGAGATCGCGCTTGAGCTCCCAAGCCCAACTGCCGAACTTCATGCCGAAGGTCATGGGTTCGGCATGCACGCCATGGGTGCGGCCGACGCAAAGGGTGTCGCGCTCCTCGAGGGCACGGCGGCGACAGATCTCGCCCAACTTGCGCACATCCTCGATGATGAGGTCGCAAGCCTGCGTGAGCATGTAGCACAGCGCGGTGTCACCCAGATCGGAGCTGGTCATGCCGTAATGGACCCAGCGACTGGGCTTGGGCTCCCCCTCGGGAACCTCGGCATCCACGTGCTCGCCCATGTTGGTGAGGAACGCGATGACGTCATGATGGGTGACCGCCTCGATAGCGTCGACCTCGTCCTTGTCGAACCCGGCGTGCTCGCGGATCCAGGCGGCGTCCTCCTTGGTGATGCCGCACTGGCCGAGCTCGGCCTGGGCCTCGCAGGCGAGCACCTCGATCTCCTGCCAAACGGCGTACTTGTTCTCGAGCGAGAAGATATGGGCCATCTCAGGACGGGTATAGCGATCGATCATGACGAGGGCTCCTTTCATGAAAAGAGCCCGACACCTCCAGGGTACCGGGCTCTTATGGCTCTCAATGGAGCGGGTAACGGGACTCGAACCCGCGAATGTCAGCTTGGGAAGCTGATGCCTTACCACTTGGCGATACCCGCGTGTCGTTAATCCTACCACGCGCACTCCCGTGCAGGCAACTGACGTCTTTGCGCTCTTTCTCTGAACGGGGGCGGTCAAAAACGAAGAACCCGTGAACCACGCCCCGCTTGGCACCGCCGTGAGCTGGCCAGTCGATCAGCTGGGCAGATTCCCTCATTTTTTCGACAACTCGGCCACAGACGGATCGGGACGGTCTTGGGATCGCACGTCGTAGCATCGCCCCACGGGCAACGCAGCACAAACACAGCCGCCCGCGTTCAGCCACGAGACCACGGGAGGGCACGATGATCGACAAGAGGAAGAAACCGACACGCGAGTTGATCGGAGGTGGAGGCGCCGAAAGGGGACGGTCGACGGTCGGCGGCACCGAGGCGCGGCCTGTGCGCGGACGGTGGACTCACCCCAGGCCGGACGCCATGCTCAACGGCAAAGCTCGCATCCTTCTTATATTCATCCTCGTTTCCGCGGCCTTTTGCGCACTCTCGGGTCTCGTGGGGCCCTGGTCGCACAACGCGTTCGCCGCAGATGGGTACACGCACACATTTCCCAACGGGAACACGGTCGAGGTTCATCCCGACGGGACGGTCACGGGCACGTGCGTGATGTCCGACAACGCCGTCGTGGGTGGTAAATTCAGCGGAAATGTCACCATGCCGGACGGCAAGACATATCCCGCGCTCTGTTACGAGGTGGTCATCGGTGTGCCAAATCACGGTTTGTACCCGGGCCCCTGCGACGGAACCTATCCCTTTGAGGCGAAGCGAAATCCCAACGGCACGTACTTCGTGCTGATCAAAAGTCAAAACGCGGAGGCGGGTGCGCCGGGCACCGTACCGAGCACCTATCCCTACCAACGCTGTTGCACCAAAGAGTGGAAACTTGTGCTCGACGTGGACGTCGCGTTCGACAAACGCTCCAAGTCGCCCGACCTGACCGACGGAAACCCAGCGTATGCACTGGGCGGGGCCTCATTCGACATATACGATGCCGCGGGCGAACAAAAAGTGACTTCCATCACCATGGATGACGACGGCAAGGCCCGATGCAGGCTCTCGCCCAACAAAAACTATTACGCCGTGGAGACCAAGGCGCCACGGGGTTACAAACTGAACCAAGACCGCATCCCGTTTCACGTGAACCCACAGGGAACGGAGATCGCATTCGAGGATGCGCCGGGGACCGTCTCCCTTGCCGTTCACAAGCGGGATGCCGCCACGGGAAGCGGAGCGCAGGAGGGCCTCTCCCTGAAGGGCGCCCAATACGAAGTGACCTCCCTATCTACCCAGGGATGGAAGACCCAGATGACCACGGATGAGCGCGGTGACGCCTCGGTGACGGGCATTCCCCTGGGCCGGATCTCCGTGGTCGAGACAAAGGCCCCTGAAGGTTATCGGCTCGATTCGACCGTACACACATACGAGGTGAACGCCGACCAGCTCGGAGCATCCGGCACGTTCGAACTCTCACCCGAGGAGGGTTTTGGTGAAGCGCCGCAAGCGTTCGACATCGAAATCGTGAAATACCTCGACAGCGGCGACGATGGTTCCGGTTTGCAAAAACCGGGCGCTGGCGTTCGCTTTGACATCGTCTCCAACTCAACCGGAAAGACCGTCGGATCCATCACGACCGACGGGAGCGGGCGGGCGTCGAGCGCGGGCGCTTGGTTCGGCGCGGGCGCGCGTGTCGACGACATCAAGGGTGCCATCCCCTACGATCGAAAGGGGTATACCGTCCACGAGGACCCCGACAGCACACCCGAAGGCTATCAACCGTGCCCCGATTGGACCATCGGAACAGGTCAAATGACAGATGGAAGCACATTGCACTACATCGTCGACAATGATTTTGTCGGATCTCGCGTGCAAATCGTGAAATGCGACGCCACCGACGGTCTGCCCGTCCCACTCGAAGGATTCACGTTTCAGGTACTCGACAAGGGCAAAAAACCGATATCCCAGGAGATCTGGCATCCAAATCATGCAGTGATGGATACGTTCACCACCGACGCCACGGGATGCGTCACGCTACCCGAGCCGCTAGAGCCGGGAGCCTATTACATCCGGGAGACGCAAGCCGTGAAACCCTATCTGACCAACGGAGACGAGATCGCATTCGAGATTTCCGATGACGCCGAGACGCCACCGCTGACCGTTGTGCGCGTCTCGGACGAACGGGCGACTGGATCGGCGTCGATCGTCAAGCGCTGCGCCGACGACGCTTGCCCGTGGTGTGAAAAGGGAAACGCGATCAAGGGCGCGGGCTTTGCCGTGGTTGCGATGGAAGACATCGTGGGCCCAGACGGCTCCGTCGATATGCCCGAGGGTGCAGCACTCGAACTCGATCCAACCGACGAGAACGGTGTTTCCAAAATCGATGGACTGCCCCTCGGCAACGGGCGTGCTCAATATGCGTTCATCGAGGTAAAACCCGCGCCAGGCCATGTTCTCGACCCCACCCCCATTCCATTCACCCTGAGTTGGGTCGACGCGGAAACGCCCGTCGTCGACATCGAGGTGACGCACCAGAACGCTCCCAGCAAAACCGTCGTTCACAAGACCGATGTATCCACGGGAGACCCCTTGGCCGGGGCGTTGTTCGACGTTTGGCCGCGGGAGCTTGAATTAGAGCCCGACGACACCGCCGGACGGGCGACGAACAGTGGAAGTGCCGGCTCTTTGCTGATCACGAGCTGCGTCGGTGAGCGCGATTGGAATGACGTCCAGATTCGGCTGGATCAGAGGGTCGACTACGCGCTTGCCAGGGCATCGATTCCCACCGGATACTCCCTGCGCCTCACGCGCACCCCCGGAAAGGATGACGGGCAAGCGCAGGTTGCCGAGAACGGGGGCGCATGGCGCACCGATAGCGTCACGCTCGGCGGCGATGATGACATGTTGGCACCGGGCACATACCGGATCGAGCTGCTTGACGCAGACGGTAAGGACGTACAGGCCGACTATGAAAAGGAAATCGAGGTGAAAGCGGGCAACTCGCACCTCATCACATACTCGCCGGGCGTGTTTGGCATGAAAGGCAGGGTATCCATCGAAACAAAGGAAATCGAACTCGCATCGTACGACACCGATGACTTCGATCTTGACGGCGATCTTGCCATCATCTCGAATGTCAAACCGGGCTCGTACCGACTGAGCGCGACGTCTGCCACCGACGAGAAGCTGGGCGCGAACACGGATGTTGAGGTTCGCTTCGGCGAGTCGACGCATGTGCAATGGCGTAAATCGGAACTCTATTGCACGGATCACACCCTCGTACCGCTCGGTAAAAAGTTCCTGGACGATGCACTTTCCCATGCGGGCATATCAACGGTGACGGACGAGCGCGGAGATATGATCCTGACCCATCTCCCGGCACTTCCGGGCGAGCTCGACGCCCTCTTCAGGCTGGTTGCGCCCGACCAGAAGCGGCCCGAACTGGGCCAGCCAGACGGGGCGGGCGTGACGGACCGCGCCGACGAACCGCTGACCTGGTGCGTTCAGGAGATGCACGCGCCCGCGGGATACATCGCCGATAGGGAGATTCGAACATATGCCACCCAAATCATGCCGGATGAGGAGGGCAACTCCGCTCAACGCATCGACATCGCAAATGATCACACCAAGGTCGAGATCACGAAGCGCGCGTCAGAGACCGAGGAACCCCTTGCTGGGGCGACGCTCGAACTCACGGACGAGGAGGGCAACGTAATAGAAAGCTGGACAAGTGCGTCGGAGGCCCATCGCATTGAACGGCTCGAACCGGGCACCTACACGCTGACGGAACTAAAATCCCCCCATACGCACGAGCCCGCGGCGGCACTCACGTTCAATGTGAAGCCGACGGCAAGCGTCCAAGCCGTCTCGCTCCATGACAAGCAGATCGTCGTGGCAGGCGACATCGATAAGCGACAGGAGATCGCGAAGCCCATGGCACCTCACGCTAAGGCCGATGGGGACGGACTCAACCGGGCGGACGCCCGTGATAGCGAAGACGGTTCGTTCTCTTACTCCATCGATTATCGCAACAACAGCTCAACCTGGGTTGATGAGTTCACCGTTGAGGACAGCCTCGATGCAGCCGCGAGCGGAATGGCCGAACTGACGGGGATCACCACCGGACAGGCGGAAGGAGATTACGACGGGAAGCTCAACGTCTGGTATCGCACGAATCTCGATCATGAAGGCGGTGCGGGAGAGGCCGTCGCAAATGCGACGCTCGCGGACGGGCATGTGAACCCCTGGCTCCACGATCAGACGGTTGCGGATGGCATCGGCGAGGACGGACGAGCGAGCAGCTACGAGGAATGGAGGCTGTGGAAGAAAGACGTATCGACCACCGAATGTACATTCCTGCCCGTCTCCGAGCTCCCGCTCGAATCAGATGAGGTCATCACCGGCATCCGTCTCGAATACGGCTGCGTGAGCAAGGACTTCACATCGAGACCCGACCAATGGGACGGCGTGAACGTCAAGCAGCAGCATGACGATTGGAATCCCGTTCCACCCACCCACGGACAGATGCCAGGCGCTGAAGAAGGGACAGCGACTGCATATGCACCGACGTTAATCCACATGCACGCATTGCCTTCATACGCCGGGGGATGCTCGGTCGACAACCGTGCGCATGTTTCGCTCTATCGCAACGGAGGTGGCGAAGGACTTGAAGCTCATGACGAAGACGCCGTTCATCAAGAGGCGGGAACCGTTCCGGCGAGCCCCATCACCAGCCTCGATCAAACCGGAGCCGCCACTCTGCTCAGAACCTCAATCGCCCTCTCCATCGCGGGCATCGTCGCCGGGGGTTATCTGCGGCGGCGGAGACGCCGGCAGCATGTTCGAACGCCGAGCTCTTCTGGCTTGCGCCCTGAGTGCGATAGCGGGAGCCGGATTCTCCGCAATCCAATCGGCGCCGTTGAGCGAAGGCAGGTTGAGGGGCCTGCGGGAGCGCACCCTGGTCCGTTCGGACGCCGGAAATGGGAATGCCGATGATTTCGACTGGAAGATGCTCGCGCAAATCAATCCCGACATCGTGGGATGGATCCGGGTTTCCGGGACGAGCATCGACTTGCCCGTCGCCCTCCCGCCGCAGGACAAGCCACGTGATTGGTACTTGCACCACGATGCTTGGAGAAGGTACAGCGATCTGGGTTGCCCCTATCTCGATGTGAGATGCGAAGAACAGGGAGAGCATTTACTTATATTCGGCCACAGGCTGGGTCGCTCGAACCACATGTTCACCGAGATGGCAGACGCTCACGAGCAACCTGTTTTCGATGCGCTGGGAAGCGCGATTTGGTATAGCCGATGGGGCAACGCGGTATTCGAGCCGATGCTCTCCCTTGCCGTCGACAAGGACGACGCGCTCATACAGCGGTTTGCATTCGATTCGCCCTCCGACCTGAAAGGCTGGTTGTCCACACTGCTCGAACGATCCTCCGCACGCGCAGGGTCGGCAAACGAGATCGCACTACAGGCGCGCCGGGTGCTCACACTCGTCACATGCTCGGAAACGCAACGAGGGGGAAGGCGCAGGACGCTCGCCGTGTTCGCCGCACGATAAGGGTCTGGAGATGGCGCACCCATAGCAATGCACCCCGGGGTGGCTCCCCCGGGGCGCATTGCTCGATGACTTAGCGATCGTCCTCGGATGCATCCCGCATCTCAAACTCGATTTCGCCCAGCTCCTCGTCCTTCTGCTGCTCGGCCTCGGCACGCTCGGCACGAACGCTCTCGGGTGTCGACCATATGCTGCCCAAAAAGAACGAAAGGCCAAGACCGAGCAGAGCGGCGACGGTGGCCCCGACGAGATATTGGACCCAATGTTCCCTGATGAACTGAATCACGCGTCCCCCTCAGCCACAAAGCGCTACGAACGACGGATGACCTCGGTCACCACGTCAGACACGACGGCGACATTCTCAAGGTCGACGTTATAGGGCTGATCTTCCTCAGTGCGAGCAAGCGCGAAGCCTGAACCTTCCACACCGCCGATGGTCAGCGAGCGGAGGCTCATGTTCATCGCAACCTGAGCGTCGGTGGTGACATACGGCATGTCAACCGTTGGATACTCGTGATGGAAATCGGAGCTGACGTGCCGGACGAGCTTGGTGATGCGTTTATCTCCCTTGAGCACCCGCTCCTCACCCTCGGTAGAGAGCATCGCGACCTGACCGGCGCCGACGCTCTCGAGGTTGATGAGGAACACGCCGCGGAGCTTATCTCGGTGCTCGTCGAGGAAGGCCTGCATGCCCGCGTTCCCGTTCTCGGACGCGCCGGTCGCAACGAACCAGATGTCATGGCCGAGGAGCTCGTCATCACCCATATCGGCGATGGCCTCGCGCAGCTCGTCCTCGGACGCATCGCCGAACGGGGCGGCTCCGCCCTTCCAATCATCGTCGTCGAAATTATCCCAAGAGCCGATATCATGGCCGCTGCGCTGGGCATCGAAGGAATCGTCCACGCCGAGCCAGTCGCTCATGCTGTCCTCTTCCTTCTTTTTGCGACCGAAAAGACGAGACAGGCCGCGACGAGGCTTCTCCGGCTCGGGGGCAGGGGCGCTGATGGTCTCGAACGCACCTTCGGGGGCATAGCCCTGCTCGAGCGGATCGGAAGAACTGATGACCGTGAAGGCGCTGCGCGCCTCGGCGGCCTGCTCATCGAGAACGGGGGCCGTCGAGGGAGGGGTGGCGGGGACGGACGGGGCCATGGGGGCGGCGAAGGGGTCGACCGGAGTCGACGACGGATCGGGAAGATCGAACAGGGATGCGCGATTGGCGGTCTCGGGCGTGTGGGGCCTGGGCGCCGACGCGGTGCTGGGAACGTTGATCACGCGCTGGGGACGGGCAGGGACGGCACGGTTGACCTCGGCCATAAGGGAGTCGACCGTCTCGACCGGCTGAGCGGGCATGGCCACGGTGCCGGACAGGTCTATCGAGCCGTCATCGGCGGGCATGACAAACATCTGCGTCGCCCCATCGGTGGAAGTCTCCTCGTTCGATCCGTTCGTGAAGGGCTCGGTGGCATCCTCGATTCCGGCGGCGTCGTCCTGCGCGGCGGGGGCATCCTCGGAATCAGCGACATCGGCGATGTCGATCTTGAAGTCGATGGAGTCGTCCTGGAAATCATCGACCACGGGCTGCTCCACCTCACCATCGGGCTCGGGATCGGCTCCATCACTCTCCGCGACGGGCTCTTCCTCTATGACCTCGTATTCAGCCTCGAGGATGTAATCATCATCCTCAACGGGCGCGAACGCCTCGACGAAAGCGACGTCGTCCTCCACCTCGTCGGCGGGCTCGAGAACGTCCTGCTCGACAAAAGCCTCCTCGGCATCGTCGACGTGCTCGTCCGAAGCTTCCCCATCTGCGACGGGCACGGGCTCGTCGACCGGGGCGGGCTCGTCGGTGACGAGTTCAGCAGCCGGAACCACGACGGAAGCAGCCGGTGCGTCGCTCTCATACACGAAGGAACAGGACTCGGGCATCATTCCCAAAGCGCGAATGACATCCGCGCCAAAGCGGATATTGCCCTCGGAGTTCACCCGGAACGGAAGCTCCTCCTCAGCGGTGTCCAGGTCGAGCTCGGCCTGAGCGGCCCCGTCCTCGGAAGGCTCGTTCGCCACGGCCCGCTCCTCGATGGAGCGACCGGCGGAATCTTCCTCATCATGTTCGACATCCGCGACGGGAACGGGATCCACGGCCTCAAAGACCGCCGTGCCCTGCTCGACGGGCTCGTCTTCGGCGACGATCTCCTCGACATCCGAGTCCTCGTCGGCAAGGTCGGTCTCAACCAAATTAACCGCCGTCATGCCGGCCTCGATCTCCGCGGCGTCCATCGCGGACGTGGAGCCGAAATCGATGACCTCGACCACATCATCGGCCTCGGGCTGATCATTCTCGTCTCCGCCGATGATCAGATCGCCCTCGGCGCCCTCCTCCATCTCGTGCGGATAGAAAGCCTGGGCGGCGGCTGCAGTCTCGGCCGCGGCGATGGCCTCTTCGAGGATGCGCTGCTGCTCTGCGAAGTACTCGTCGGCCGGCTGGTCGGAAGGGAACTCCTCGCCCATCTCATACGGGGCGACGGCGTCCATGACGCCGAGCATGGCGGCCACGGAGGACTTGTTGCACACGGCGCCCGTGGTGTAGGGGAGGAAGAAACGGTTGGCGATGATGGCGATACCGTTCGCAAGCGGGACGAGGGCGGCCACGATGGCGAGCATCCACAGAACGACCTTGGCCGAATCCGGCAGCGGAAGCATGCGCACGATGGCAAAGACAGCCGGGACGACCATGCAGATCGGAAGGAGTTTCACGATAAGCGGGCGATAGGCGGCAAATGGCTCGGAGCTCAACAGGTCGACACGTGGGGAGTCGTAGTGAGCCACGACGACGACCGGGCGGTTGCGGGGAGACGCGAGTGGACCCGTTGCCTTGTGGTAGGCGATGACGTTCTGGCTCAGACCGCCGGAACCGAGGGTGGAGAGCACGGGGCGGCCGGAACGCTCGAGGACGAAGAGGACCGCGGCGGCGATGGCGAGCAGCAGGCCCAAAATGCCGGCGGGGCCGGCGATGCCGGTTAGCACGGCGCCAATGAACGCCGCGATGCCGAGGGCCGCCTGGACGACCTTGGCCGAACCGCTCGCGCTGAACTCCTGCACTTCGGGTGCGAAGCCATGGTCGGAAAAGACCCTCGCGATCACATCCGCGGCGGCGCGCTCCTCCTCACTGCAAGCAGGGGTGATACCGGTGTTCTGAAGCAGGTGGCTCAGGTATTTCTTCGTATTCGCCATGTGGACTCCACATCGAACTCGTATGCGTGCAAACACGTTGCAAAGACAACGCGCATGTATAGTCGCCAGTATACCCTTACTTGCGCCCTACCTGCCAAATTTTGACTCCTCGGGACCGCTCGGGCAGACGTCCCGCGCGCTCCCCACACCCACTTCCGCCCATTCGTCTTGCACTAAAATGGATGAGCGGGCACATAATCGTGTCCAAAGCGGCATCAAGCTGAAAGGGAAGTACCGCCGTGCACAGCACCACCGCACTCACAAGCGAAACACATCGTGACGCGCCGAAGCCGCCCAGGAGGGTCGAGGGTGCGCGCAGGATGCTCAACCTCCTATTCTCCCTGCACGTTTCACCTCGACCGCTCACAACGAGCGAGATCGTCGACGACCCCGAGATCGGATACGCGGGCAAAAAATCGGCGGCGCGCGACAGCCGTTGCAGGGCATTTAGACGCGACCGCGAAACACTCGCCGAACACGGGGTTCACATCCAAGAAGTCCCCCCGCGATTCGCGGGGGGCATTGCGGTGACCGAGGAGGGCGCCTGGGCCATCGACCGCGAGCGGACGCACGCCACCCAGGGGGTCCTCTCACCATATGACGCCGAGGAGGTCGTTTGCGCCATCGACCAGGTTTTCGAGCTACACGCCGACGACCCGACCCTCTGGCCGCTGCAAACGGCCCGGACCAAGCTATGCGAGCTCGCGGGCAGAGATCCGTCAAAACCCGAGCAGACAGGCGAAAGAAGGGCGGATCTGAAATCGATCTGGAACGCGTTCGGCCGACTCAAACCCATCGAATTCGACTATCGCGACGCGCGAGGGACCGAGAAGAAGCACATGGTGGACACCTACGGCATGTTCACGCGCGGAACGCATTCCTATCTTGTCGGATTCGACCACGACGCCGGGGGCTTGCGCACGTTCCGCACCGACCGCATCCTCTCCGCCAAACACGCTCCCGACACGCGCCCTTCCTATACGATCCCCGCCGAATTTGACGTTGCGGGCCATCAGTTCCTGCCGTTCGACTTCTCCCGTGCGGACGCGACACACTGCACGTTCTCGTTCCCCGCGGGAGTCGCAGTCGAGGAGCTTTCACTCATCACCCAGGGCAGGGGCGAGCTGACCGGCGACAACGATGCCTGGACGTGGGATATCGCAGTGCGAGACCTCGATGCCGCGGCGTCCTTCACCCTCGAACGCGCCGGCATGGGCATGCGGGCGTTGGCCCCCCACGAGCTCGTGGCGCGCGTTCGCAACCATATCGAAAGGGCGGTGGCCGCACATGAGTAGCACCGACAAGCGCGCCTTGTCATCCGAAGACCTGCTGCAAATCGCACTCAACCTCATGGAGCGCCTGACAACCGCCCCGAACGCCAGCGTCGACGCGGCGTCGTTCGCGCGGGACGCATCCATATCCCCCCGCCAGATGGATGAGGTGATCGAGTTGTTGCAGGGAGTCGCCGATGAACGCAGCGGCGCGCACATTGCCCTCGACTACCAGGATGGCGCCATCACCCTCTCCGGCGACGCGGGTCGTCTGGATCCCGTGCGTCTCAGTCCCGCGGAATCTCTGGCCCTTAGGCGCACGCTCACGGCCTGCAACATCTCCGACGACGTGCGCGAGCGCGTGGAGGCGGCGCTATGCACCGGCCCCGATGCGGGAGATTTGGGCGAGGCTGGCAAAACCATGGGAGGCGATCGACTGCTCGGCGGGTTCTACCCCGTCATATCGGAGGCCATCGCCATCGGCGCTCGACTCTCCATCGACTACCGCGCCGGCGAGGAACCCGGACCGAGTGCGCGCCTGGTCGACCCAAAACTCATCGAGGTTTCCGGCGATGCGGCATATCTCGTGGCCTGGAACGTCGAGAAAGATGCCCAACGCAGCTACCGCCTCGATCGCATCGCGAGAGCCGAGATCACCGACGATTCCGTTGAGCGCCATGATTTCTCCCCGTATTCCGCCGCCGAGAGCCTGCGCGCGCACGGCGAGGATGCAGCCTTGCGCTTCGCGAGCCGCGAGGATCTTGCGATGCGCGACTGGGAGGGCATCCATTGGGACACCGCATGCGAGCGGGATGGGCGCGGTGTGGCGATCCATGTCAGCTACACGTCCGAGTCCTGGCTCTTCTCCCAGATCGTGGCCGCGGCGGGATCCATCACCATCGAGGGGCCCGAAAGTCTGAAACAGCGCTTCTCAGCGTGGGCGAGGTCCCTACTTTAAGCAAAAGGGGCGCTCGAGGGCGCCCCTTCCTTTATGCAATGCGCAGCGCAGAGCGCTTTCAGCGACGCTCGTGACCGGCGCGCCACATCTCCAAATACCTGCCGACCTGGCATACCTCGATCCGTTGATGGGGGGCGGGCAGGGAGTTCAGGAACTTCTTGCCATAACCCTTGCTCACGAGGCGAGAGTCGGCCAGCACCAGGACACCCGCATCTGTCGATGTGCGGATAAGGCGCCCTGCGGCCTGTTTCACCTCCAGCACCGCCTCGGGTAGGGAGTAGCGAGCCCAGGCACGATCCTCTCGGGCGCCACGCTCACAGGAAAGCGGATCGCTCGGACTGGCGAACGGGAGCTTGGGGATGACAACGCAACGCAACGTGTCGCCGGCCGCATCAAACCCCTCCCAAAACGCCTTCAACGCAAACAACGAGCCCTTCTCATTCGAGAGGAAACGATCCCGCAGCATCTTCGCGGAGGCCGTGCGACGCTGGCAATCGAGCGCGAGGCCGTGCTGCGCGAGCCGGGGCTCCACGCGCTCATACAACTCCTCCATGTCACGGCGGTTGGTGAACAGCGTGAGCGTGCTGCCGCCCATGGCGACGTGGACATCGACGAGCAAGGTTTCGAGCGCGGAGAGATATGCATCGCGGTTGCGCGGGTCGGGCATATCCGAGGCCACCACAACCGCCATGTTGCGTTCGAAGTCATAACTCGAATCAAGGTGAACGGAACGCGAGCTCGAAGACGAGAGACGATCCAGACCCACGGCATGTCGAAAGTGATCGAAGCTGTCCGAAACCGTCATGGTCGCGGAGGCGAAGATGGCCGTATGGACCTCCGGCAACCACTCTTCCGCAAGGGCCTCTCCCACATCGAGGCGCTCGGCCGACAAGCACTCACCTCCCGCCTTGAGACGGCGATTGACCTGGCAGGAATACACGTAACGCTCATCCGTCCCATCGAGGATGAGCTTGAGGCCGCCATGGAGCTCTCGCATGCGGCGCAGGCCATCCGCAACGTCGGCCACCAGGTCGGGTTTCTCCTCGGCCACGGTCTCCACAAGCGATGCCAAGTTCTTAACCGCCTCGTCCAAGGCGTCGAGCGCGCTTCGGCCAACTTCCTCAAACCCGCCCCACATCATGGAGTCTCTCAACTCGCGACCGATCCACATGTTCGCGTTGTCGTAGCCGCCCTCGGATCGGGCGGCGCGGGCGAGCTCGCGCACCGCGTCGAACAGCTCGGCCAGGGCAAGCGATGCGCGCTGCGTGCTGGAAGACGCCTTCACGGTAAGACCCATGAACAGCGTGGCGGCATCGCTCAGCGCCAAATCGCGGGCGATCTTGCCGAGGGCGCCCGTGCGATCGCCGCCCAAGCGCTCAAATACCGCACGGCTCTCATCGGCCGACACCCTGACGGCCCACTGACGCCGCGCTTCGGACTCGATGGAATGAGCCTCGTCCACCACCCAATGGCGAATAGGGGGCAGTATCTTGCCCTCGGCGGCAACATTGCGGAAGAGAAGAGAGTGGTTCGTCACGACCACGTCGACCCGCGAAGCGCGGCGGCGCGAGCCGTGGACCATGCATTTATCCGGGTAAAACGGGCACAGGCGGCGAGCACACTCACGGGAAGACGTGGTGAGATCGGCCTTGTTCACACTGCGCCAGCGAATGCCCAGCCCATCAAGGTCGCCGGCGGGCGACTGACAGGCAAACGCATGCAGCACGGCGATGGCGGTAAGGGTATCGGCCGGGTCGCGGTTGGTCTTGATCTCCCGGGATCGGGCGAGGCGATCGAGTTTGCGCAGGCAGGGATAGTGATCGTACCCCTTGAGGGCGCAATAGGTAAGACCACCGTCCATCTCGCGTGCCAAGCGCGGGAGCTCATGATAAATCAGCTGGTCGGCAAGGTTGTTCGACTTCGTGGCAATTCCAACGGTCACCTTGTTCCCGCGGGCGAACTCCGCCATGGGCACGAGGTATGCGATCGATTTGCCAACGCCCGTCCCCGCCTCGATCACGCGATGCGTGGAAGTGGCGAGGGCGTCGCGCACCTCGACGGCCATCTGCACCTGCTCCGCCCGCGGCTCGTACCCGGGGTACATCCTGTTGACCAAGCCGCCGGGCGCGAAGAGCTCCTCAATTCTCTCGCGCGAGGGGATCGAGACGCCGGCGAGCTCATCTGCATCCACACGGGCCGCAGAGCCGGCTTCCACCCCCTCGCAACCCTTGAGAAGCTCGTATCGAGATTCGGACAGGGAGAACACCGCGTCCGGCTCCTCGGCGGCCAGGAAGCTGAAGATCGGGCGGTACGACCACGGAACATCCGGGTGCATATCCGCCAAGCGCCGCGTCAGGCCGGCGGGGAGGTCGGACAGGCCGCACAGCAGGATACGCCACACGCCGCACAGGGCCTCGACGTCGGCATTCGCGCGATGGGATACGCCCTCGCAGCCAAAAAGCTCGGCCATGACGGATAATTTATGCGAGGCCAGGCGCGGCAGCGCGATGCGGGATAGGGCGAGGGAGTCGATCCAGATGTCGGAGACGTCCCCTCCGCCCGGGACCTGTTCAATGAACCCACGGTCGAACGATGCATTGTGCGCGACCACAGGACACCCGCCAACGAACTCCGCCAGGGAGGCAACGGCCTCAACGGCCGACGGAGCGTGCGCCACATCGGCATTCGTGATACTCGTAAGCTTGGTGATCTCCTCGGGAATCAGCCCACTTGGCTTGACGAAGGTATCGAAACGCTCCACGACCTCGCGTCCGCGCAGACGGGCAGCGGCGATTTCTATCAATTCGCTCTCACGGTGCGATAATCCCGTGGTCTCCGTATCGAGTACGATGATATCGTCCTCTATCAGGCCAAACGAGCGTTCTTCGGCGCGCTGGGCGAGCGTTGCGTAGCGATCGACGATCGCCGCGGGCGTGCCGGGAAGCACCGCGGCGGCCATCTCGAGCGGCGAAGCCGCCGCGGCGGCGCTCATCGAGCGGCTCGCTCGAGGGCCAAATCGACCAGCTCCGCGCATAGGTCGCTGAAGGCGATGCCGGCATGACGCGCTTCGTCGGGGACGAGGGACTCGGAGGTCATGCCGGGTATGTTGTTCGTCTCGAGGATGATCGGCCCATCCTCGGTCACGATGACGTCGGTGCGGGAGATACCGAACAGTCCGAGGGCCTCATGTGCGCGACACGCGATGTCTTGGACCTGGGCATACACGTCCGCAGGCAGCTGCGCCGGAATGCGGTGAATATCGGCGGGATCGGCGTATTTGACCTCCAGGTCGTAGAACTCCGACTGCTTCGGCATCATGATCTCGACCACCGGGAGGGCACGCAGGGTCTCGCCGTCGCCCAAAGCGGCAACGGAGCATTCAATGCCAAAGACGCGATGCTCAACCATGACCTTATCGCCGTGCTCAAAGGCGAGCTCGATGGCGGCCTTCAATTCCGAAGGGTCTTTCACCAGGGATATGCCATAACTAGAACCGTTCACGACCGGCTTTACAAAGCTCTGAGGACCAACTATTTCGACGATCTCCTCGATTGAGGGCATGTCGGACCGGGTGAAGGTGACGCTTGGCGCCACGGGCAAACCGGCGCGTCGATACAGCAATTTAGACAAGTCCTTGTCCATCGCGATGCCACTGGCCAGCGCGTTTGACCCGGTGTAGGGAATACCGAGGAACTCCAAGATATGCTGCGTCATACCATCCTCGCCGCCAAAGCCGTGCAGCGCGATGAAAGCGACGTCAAAGTCGCCGTTTTCCAAACGCGAGAGAAACCCCTTCTCACCGGGGTCGACCAACTCGACCGTCCCATAACCGGCCTCGCTGAGGGCCGTGGCGGCGTTCTTGCCCGAGGCGAGCGAAATCTCCCGCTCATCCGAGATACCGCCCGCCAGAACCGCCACCTTCATCTCATGACGCTCTTTGCCAGCCATGTCGCCGCCTTTCACCGTTTTCCCCACGCGACCTGCGGCGCAAGGTGTCTATTTCACGCAATAACCGTGCACCTCACGATAGAGCGCACGACTATACCCTATTGTATAGGGTAACTATGCACCGAGGGCCGATCACCCCACCATCCGAAAGGCGACAAATGGAACGCACCAACCGTTCACGCGATATTCGTCAACTCGATCTCGAAGATCTCAAGGAGCTTATGAAGGAGCTTGGGCAGCCGGCATTTCGCGCCAAGCAACTGCATGAATGGCTTCATGATAAGAACGTATGTTCGTTCGAAGAGATGACCAACCTACCTGCGGGACTGCGTCAATCCCTGACGGAGACTTTCTCCTTCAAGGTCCCCACCGAGCTCGTGAAGCAGGTTTCCAAAGATGGCTCACGTAAGTACCTGCTTGAATTCTCGGACGGCGTGTCCGTGGAAACGGTCGGTATGCCCAACCGCAACAAACTTGCCGTCTGCATCTCCTCGCAAGCGGGATGTGCGACGGGATGCGCTTTCTGCGCCACGGGCCTTGCCGGACTCTCTCGCTCGCTCAGCGCGCAGGAAATGGTCGACCAGGTCCTCCATGTCTCCCGTGACTTTGGTGAGCGCGTGACGAGCGTGGTCTTCATGGGCCAAGGTGAGCCGTTCGCCAACTTCGACAACACCGTCGAAGCGCTCCGCATGTTGAACGATCCCGAAGGCCTCGCCATCGGCGCACGTCACCTCACGGTCTCGACCTGCGGCGTTATTCCCGGTATCCGTCGCTTTGCCGAACTTCCCGAGCAGTTCACCCTCGCCATCTCGCTCCACTCCGCGATTCAGTCCACGCGCAACCAACTCATGCCCGGCGTCAAAAAATTCACGCTCTTGCGGCTGCACGAGGCCATCCAGGAATACGTCGAGAAAACCGGGCGTCGCCCGACATACGAATTCGCGATGATCGATGGAGTCAACGACACCAACCCCGAGATGCAGGCTCTCGTCGATTTCTGCGCTGGTACGCTGTGCCATGTGAACCTCATTCAGCTGAACGACATTCCCGACAGCCCGTTCCGCCCTTCTCCGATCGAGAAGGTCGAGGCACTGCAGCGCCGCCTTTCCATGCACGGGGTCGAAACAACCATCCGCAATTCACGCGGTAGCGACATTGATGCAGCTTGCGGACAGCTCAAGCAGCGCCGGTTCCGTGCTCGCTAGGGAAGGGCGACAAGACTCGAAACTGTTTCATGTGAAACCGTCTCAATCATCTCTTCCCAATCATCAGATTCCGGCATGAAAAAAGACCACCCAAATTGGGTGGTCTTTTTTCATGCCGGTGATTTGTCAATTTCCGAATCCCAGACACATGGCGGAATATTCTATTTAGGTACCTTAGTAACCTACTTCTTCCCATTGCTTTTCTATCCAGGCTTGATTGATCCTCGGATTGTGCGTCGCCTGCGCTGCTCGCATAGCAACCTCTTCACTCATCGTCTGCACTGCTTCCCGAGGGATCGGGCTAAGGTGACCAAGCTTCGACTTGATAGACGATCCAAACTCAGTCTCTTTAATAACATATAGACCGATTCCCACACCGCCAACCATCGCGGCGGTAAGAATCAAGGCATACTGGTAGCGTTTCATAACACTCTCCTCGCCTTACTCCGTCTCGACCATCGAAGATAGAATGCGCTGCAGGTCTTCTTCGTCTTTAAACTCAATCTCAATTTTGTTCTTGCCCCGAGTCGAACGAACTTTAACGTTCGTGTTAAAGACCTGACGTAAGACGCGAGCGGCCTTCTTATATGACTGAGGAGCCACGGGGCGAGGTGCTCGAGGCGCATCTCCGACAGAAAACAATGGAGCAAGATTCTCAGTCGCGCGGACCGACAAACCTTCCGAGACGACCTTCTGGGCCAACTTGATTCGCGCCTCTTCGAACGGAACTGCAAGAATTGCGCGGGCATGTCCGGCAGTCAATTTTCCTTCATACATCATCTGCTGAACAGCTTCAGGCAGATCAAGAAGTCTCAAGGAATTTGTAATGGCCGATCGAGATTTGGAAACGGCCTTCGATAGGGCCTCTTGTGTCATACCGCTTGCTTTGATTAGCTGACGATACCCCTTTGCCTCCTCAATGGGATTCAAATCAGAACGTTGAAGATTTTCGATAAGCGCGATCTCCAACATCTTCTGGTCATCGACATCCTTGACGATAACTGGAACCTTATCAAGGCCAGCGATTTTAGATGCCTGATAACGACGCTCACCGGCAATAATCTCGTACTTACTACCATTCTTTCGAACAAGTAGAGGCTGCAGGACGCCATTCTCGCGGATAGACTCACTGAGCTCATCAAGCTCCGACTCATTGAAGTGTGTGCGGGGCTGATTTGGATTCGGAAATATATCCTCAATCGACATTTGCGTCTCAGAGGCGGCAAACCCGGTCTCAGACTGAGCTTCACCCATCAAAGAGCCAAGACCACGGCCAAGAGCGGGCTTTTTCTTTGGGCTAGGCACGACGAATCACTTCCTTTGCCAGATCCATATAGGCACGGGCCCCCTTATTTGAAGGAGCATACTCGATTACAGGCATTCCGTATGATGGTGCCTCCGAGACTTTCACAGAGCGAGGTATGCAGGTTTTAAATGCAATATCACCAAAATAATTCTGGACCTCTTCGACGACCTGATTTGAAAGCGATGTTCGCGAATCGTACATCGTCATAAGGACACCGTACGTATCCAAATCCTTGTTAATTCGGCCTTTGACCATACGCATAGACTCCAGAAGCTTGGTAACACCTTCAAGAGCATAATATTCGCACTGAATTGGAATCAACACGCTATCGGCTGCAGCAAGTGCATTGATTGTAAGCAGTCCAAGAGATGGCGGGCAGTCGATAAAAATGAAATCGAACTCATCCTTAACTGGTTCAAGCAGATCTTTAAGACGCGTCTCGCGCGCCATTGCAGATACAAGCTCGATTTCCGCTCCAGCTAACTGAATGGTAGCCGGGATAATGAACACGCGCTCACTGACGGTATCGTGAATCAAATTCTCGGCAGGAACGTCATGTAGCAACGCGTCGTAAATACACTGAGTCAATCCCTCTTTATCGACTCCAATACCGCTTGTACTATTGCCCTGTGGATCAAAGTCAACGATCAGCACCTTACGTCCCTGCTTACCCAAAGCAGCCGCCAGATTTACGGTAGTGGTCGATTTACCCACTCCGCCCTTCTGATTGATGATTGCAATGGTGTGAAGCGGCTTTGTACTTTTAGAGCGCTTTACCTCGCGAAATCCCACATTACCTCCTGTTATCCACTGTTTAATCTGCATTTCAGGTCTCTTGTAGGTGAAGTTTCACGTGAAACCTAACGTCGTATTCCATTATGTTTCACGTGAAACTAGTATTCAAGGTCAACTTTTCCAGAAGGCAACAATTACAGCATTGGTTCGTTTGGGGCAGGACCTTTACTCGAAATACTCAATTTAGCAAAGGGTCAATCAACTAGTAAGGGACAACCAAGAATTCGGATGAAAAGCATGCTTATAGTTAGCTTACGTTTCACTCAGGCTTATTCATAACTTGAATTAGAAAATGGAGCTAAGTAATGTACCGAATACATCGTGATTAACCAACTAGATAGCCAGTGCATGCACAGTGTCTTCGACTCGCAGACAAGTCTCAAATGGAAACAAGGCTATACCGTCTAATGCAGAAGCCCTTAGAATGGGGAATACAACCCACCAGTGTTAAAGATCACCTGAACGAAATTGAATATCACTGCCACTCATCAACTCACCGCAGAATGCATTCAGAACAGATTACGCTAATGTTCCCATATCGCTGTCTACAGCAGGATGCAAAAACTCGTTTAGAAATTTATATAGATATACGGCCCGACGTTTCACGTGAAACCTCGGGCCGTATATGAATGAAAGGAAATATGCGCATTACAACCCAAGCGGCTGTCTTTTAGCGAGACCTATCGCGCGGGGCAGCCTTACAGCAGGTTCGGAAACCTTCTGATAGAGGAATACAGAGCGATGCCCGAGTCCTCGCGGCAAATCAAACTCATCGCAACCAATGAGTTCAAGACCACAGATATCTGCGCACTTTTCAGCTTGCTTCAATTCAGAAGGCTCGGGGTTTGCCTTCGCCACAACAAGATAGCCATCATCCTCAAGGAACGGAGCTCCATACTCAATGATCATAGACATCTGACCTACCGCGCGGGCGAAAACAGTGTCAAACTTCCCACGCATTTTGATTGCATATGACTCACAACGATCGTGAATGCCTTCGACACCCTCGATGCCCAATGCAGAGATGAAGGCATTCACAGCATCAATCTTTTTTCCGACTGAATCGAGTAAAACGCCGGAGCAACTAGTATAGAGCGCAAAGGGTATACCAGGGAAACCAGCGCCCGTACCCATATCGAGAAAGTGCTCAGGCTCAATAGGAAGATCACGATACAAAGCAAGTGAATCAACGATGTGCAGTATCAGAGCATCGTGAATATCCTTGATACGGGTAAGGTTCATAACCTGATTAACCTGATTTACATAGAGAAGATGATGCACACAACGCTCAGCAGTCTCAGC
>JARIBW010000034.1 GCA_029264355.1 Collinsella sp.
GCCCTTCTTGGGCAGGACGACAGGTCCGTCAGTCGTCTTGAAGGAGCCGTCGCCCACACGGGCGGCGAGGCTGGTGTTCGACAGATCGAAGGAGGCGTAGAGGTTGTCCTTGCTATAAGAGAACTTCTCGAATGCATTGAACTCGAAGAGCTGGAACCACCTGTCGGTCGGCTCGGAGGAAACGAGCTTCACGCCTGTCGCCTCAACACGGTCGAAGGTTATGGTCTGCTCGGGCGCCGCGGACGGCGTGGCGAGCTCCATCCATGTTCCATCCGCGGACGGCTTCTCATCGACGGTGTAATAAAGCTTGGAAGCGTTGAACTTATCGTCATCTCCCTGCTTGATATACGCGCTGTCGATGAACTTTTTCGTGCCGAAGCTCAACATCACATAGTCGCCGACTTTGGTGTTCTGAGAGCTGAAGAACTTGGTCTCCGGATTGCCGTCGACCGCATTGGCTATGGGGTTCTTTTCATACTGTTTCATATTGGTGGTCGCGGTCGCAGCCGCCTCGATCTTGCCGAAGGCGGCGTTGAGATCCGCGACGCGCCACCACTTGCCGGTATCCGCACCGTTGACGACCTTGATGGCTTTGGCCGTCACGGGTCCCGCGAGCTGGATGGTCTGGGACTTGTCGGAGGTGATGGCCCCCGCCTCGTGCCAGACGTCATCGGCGCCCAGGTAGTAGGCCTCACCTGAGTCGATGACGTCGCCGGAATCCCCTCCCTGCTTAAAGGTGATGGAGGTGATGGTCTCGGGCGAATCGAAGGTCACCTGGACGGCCGCGTCCTTCACGGTGGCGTCGTGTTTGTTGGGCTCTTCCTTCTTATGCGTGAACCAAGCCTCGGTGTCCTTGCCGTCCGATGCGTTCTGCAGCGGGCGACCCGCATCCGCCGACTCTTGGTTCGCCACGCTCACCGCACCGGTGAACACGGTCCCTTCCTCAAGCTGCTCGTTCACCGCGATCTCATTGATGGTGGGCCAGGCATCCTGGCGATTGTCGCGAACGGCGACGATTCGGACGCCCTCGACGCCCTTGATATCCAAACCGGTCACGCTCACCTTGCTGGTGGTGAACTCACGCGAACCCTCGACGTCGATCCACTGCCCATCCTTGAGGTACTGGACCTTGCTGGCATCGAAGAAGTTCTTGCCGCCGCCCTGGATGAAGGTGGCGGAGGTCAGGTTGAACGGCTTGCTGGAGGTCATACCGAAGAAGTCGCCCGCTTTGACCTGGTTGGGGGTGCGGTACTCCGCGCCGGTGGCGGGGTCGCCGTCAAACACGGCCGCCACGCTGCCGACCGGCGTGTCAGTCCGGTTGGTGGACAGCTTGGTCACGACCGCGTCGGGATCGGCGGCGAGTGTGGCTTTCTCGGCGGTATAGGCGTCGAGGGCATTCACCAGCGGGGTGATGTGCGCCTTGCCCACACGCGCGTACTCGTAGTGGTTGATATACCACAGGGCGTGCCCGTTCGCAGACTCAAGTAGGTCGGCGCCCTCTGCGTACTTGGAAACAAGGGTCGAGACGTCGCCCTTCAAGGACGCCTTGACGGCGTCGAGGTCGGCCAGGGCCGCGGCCGTCAGGTCATCCCATGTATCGAGCCAGGGCTTCATCTGCTCGGCCATGGCCTTCGTTCCGGCGTTCTCGCGATAGGCCTTGGCGGTCTTTTGCAAGTCGCGGAATACCTCGATCATCGCATCACAGTCCTGAACCGTCACCGTGTCGGATGAGAGCTTGGCGCGGAAATCAGCGAGCTGCTCCTTGATCTGGGCCGACTCGCCGTTCTCCCACGTGGCCCCGCCGCCATACATGCGCTTCATGTGGTTGGAAAGCTCCCGCAGGGCATTTGACCCCTCGGTCTCCTTTGCGGAGTTGTGATCGATGTAGCTGAAGGACTTCTCCCACACCTCGTCGGCATGTTGCGTCGAGTCCCACAGGTTCCACGTGAAATCGGCAGTCATGAAGATACCCTGCTTGGAGGGTTCGGACTGCTGCATCGGGTTGATGACGACACCCTTGACCTGACCGGACTTGAGGTCGGAGCCGAGGAACTCGTTATGCCCGCCCATATGCAGGGCGTCCTTGTCGTTGTCCGAGCAGGGCCAGTTGATCCACATGAACGGGGCCACGCCGGAATTCTTCTCGAACGTGGTGGCAAAGCCGTTGTCGATCTTGCCCCACACACGTCCACCGGTGTTGATGACCTGAACGTTCTCACCAAGCTGCTTATACCAGTCCTCGCCGTTGCCCATATAGTTCACCGGGCAGAAGATGAGCGTGTCCTTGAGGCCGGGGTACTTGAGGGTGCCGTCCGGATTCTTCTCCTGCTGAAGCCCATGCAGCCATGCGGTGGTATCGTCGAGCAGTTTCTTGAACAGCTGGGGATCGGTCGTGTTCTGCTGATCGTCCGCGAGGATCGCGATCTGACGGACACCCGCGTCGATCACCTGGAGGAACTTCTCCTTCATGATCGGGAACGTGGTGTCGTAGTTTGCGGCGTTGATCGGGTTGCTCATGAAGGGATGCAACGCGTAGACGAAACGCACTTTGGACTTGTTGCCCGCCTCGGCGAGCGGTTTGATCTTCTGCTCGATCTCATCCGGCGTGTACTTGTCGCGCCATTGGGCGTTGTGCTTGGGATCGTCCTTGGGGGCATAGAAGTAGGCGTTGAGCTTGTAGTAGCCGCCCCACTCCATCAGCGCCACGCGGTCGCGCGTGCTCCAGGGGTTGCCGTAATAGCCCTCGATGAAGCCACGGGTGATCACATCGGCGGAATCGTCGATGACCAGGGGGCGCAGGGATGAATCGGGGTCCTGCTGCAAGATCTGGTAGACGGTCGAGAGGCCGTAGAAGGCGGAGTCCGCATCCTTGCCCAGGACGATGACGCGATTCGCGGCACCTTTCTCGGCGGGAAGGAGCGCGACCAGGTTCGCATCGGTCTTCTCGAACAGCTTGGCATCGTAGGACAGCTTCCCGGCGTCCACGAGCTGCTTGACGTAGGAGTCGACCTGCTTGCCCGAACCCTTGATACCGACCAGCACCGCGGTGCCGCTCGTCGGAACGGCGTCCGCGCTCTTGACGTCTTTGGCCTTGAGCTTAACCGCCTCCTCGAGGCGCGCCTCGGTCTCGGCGTCGATACCGTCCTCCACGACCGTGGTCACCTGATCGGAAAACTCGACCGTCCCCTCCTGATAAACGACTTTCTGGGGCGTCGGAAAGATTTGATAATCGCCCTCTTGGGCATGCGCCCCGACGGGCGTCAGCAGCGTCCCCACACAGGCCGCCGCCGTTACAGCGAGCGTCGCGATCCTGCGACGTGTACCTTGCCTCATCCTGCCTCCTCGATTGGATGACGTGTCCCCCTGTGCATATCGGCACATTCCGACGACACCTTTCAAAATACCTACCATAGTTATGAGGTAGGTTGATGCCTTTGTCAGAGCGGCAAACGTTCAATATCGTCGGTAGACGGTCAATCGTTTCAGCAGCTACCCTCTCGATGCAACGTCGGCACCCGTACGGGATGGCATGAAGAGCGGGACGCGGCCGAGGTTCGGCCGCGTCCCGCTCCACTTGCATATCGTCTCTCACATTGCGCCGCGCACGCGGCGGACGTGCCCCTACAGCACCGTCATGCTGAAGGTGAAGTCACGCGTCTCCCCCGGGGCGAGGACCGTGATGTCGCGCTTGTGCTCGAACACGTCGTCCTCGCTGGTCAGCGTCGCATGACCGGTCCAGGGCTCGAGCGCCACGAACGGTGCGTCGGCCGCCGCGTTCCAGATGCCGATGTACTTGAAGTCCGGGAAATCGACCCGCACGCCATGACCGCTCTTGGAACCGCGCAGGGTGAGCGTGTTCCCGGGGACATTCGAGAGCACGATGGCATCGTTGGAGAACAGCCCACGGCTCAAGGTGAGGGAATCCGAATCCTCGACGGGCGTGGTGCTCTTGTCGTACGTGAGCAGACCGCCCTCCGCGATGGTGGGGGCGACGCACGTCCAGCTCTCGGAGAACTCGATCGCGTAATCGTCGAACGCCTCGCCCTCGGCACCCGGTGCGGGGACGTTGAACGCCGGATGCCCACCCACGGAAAACGGCATGTCGGCGATGCCCGTGTTGGTGACGGAGAAGGTCTGGCTGAGCGTGGCCTCCCCGGTGATGGCGTACACCATGTTGAGCTTGAACTCATACGGGTACGCCTCGAGCGTCTCGGGCGAGCTGGTGAACTCGAAAGTCACCGCGGAGCCGTCCTCCGCAACCTCTACGACGCGGTGCTCGTTGATGCGGGCGAGGCCGTGCCGGGGCATGCGGCACGGGCCCTGCGCGCTTTCGGCCTCATCGTCGCGCAGCGAACCGACGATGGGAAACAGCACCGGGGCGTGCTTTCCCCAAAATGCCGGGTCCGCCTGCCAGAGATACTCGCGGCCGTCGAGCGCGAGACTCGTGAGCTCGGCGCCCTTGGAGTTGATGGTTGCGGTAAGACCGCCCTTTGAGATGGTCGTGGTCGACATGGCGAAACCTTTCGGACGAGGATGGAGGCGCGTCGGGCACCCGTGACGGACGACGCCTTCGGCGCCATCGCTTATCTCATTATCCCCCGTTTTGCCTCGCCGCGCGACGGGCACGGCAACACCCGATTCTATATTGTTCGGTACCTTGACTATCGACCGCGGCACTCGTACCCTCGAGTGGATGAATTCTAACGTCGGAGGAACGAACATGGACACACCCACACCCAGCGCGATCTGCCGGGCCATGAGCAGCATCGAGCCACCCGAGGACCAGCAGGACGAGACGATCGCACGTGCCAAGCGCATTCTCAAGGGACTTGGTTTCTGCGGCCACTACATGCATTTCCACGGCGGCGGCCGCTCCGGGCAGATCCCCATCCTGTGCATGCTCGACCGTTGCGGCGGCACGTTGTCCCAACAAGAGCTGGGCATGCGCTTCGAGCTCAAACCCGGATCGCTCTCAGAGATCCTCTCCAAGATGGAAACCGCCGGCCTGATCGGGCGCACGCGCGACACCAAGGACCGCCGCCAGCTGTTCGTCCATCTCACCGACGAGGGGACGCGCCTCGCCCAACTCGAACACGAGAAGCGCGACCGCTTCCGCCGCAGCGCCTTCACCGCCCTGACCATCGAGGAGCAAGAACAGCTCGCCGAGATGCTCGAGAAGATTCGCGTCACCTGGGAGGAACTTGATGATTAAAACCCTCGCATCGTCCGTGCGCGATTACAAGCTGCCTTCCATCGCCACGCCCATCCTGGTCCTGTGCGAGGTCGCCTGCGAGATGGCGATCCCCTTTGTCACGGCCAACCTCATCGACACCATCAAAGACGGCGCGCAGATCGCGCAGATCATGCCCACGGCAGGCGTGCTCGTGGGCCTCGCGCTCGTATCGCTCGTCTTCGGCGCCGCAGCGGGCATCACCTGCAGCTATGCGAGCTGCGGCTTTGCCAAGAACCTGCGCCATGACCTGTTCTACAAGATCCAGACGTTCTCGTTTGCCAACATCGACCGCTTCTCGAGCTCCTCGCTCGTGACGCGCCTCACCACCGACGTCACCAACGTGCAGCAGGCGTTCATGCTCATCATCCGCATCGCCGTCCGCGCTCCGCTCGTCCTGGTGTTCGCCTTTGCCATGGCCTACGCCATGGGCGGCTACATCTCCTTCGTCTACCTGGCCATGATCCCACTGCTCGGGTGCGGTCTGGGGTTCATCATCCACAAGGTCGGACCGATCTTCACCCGCGTGTTCCGCAAATACGACGCGCTCAACGAATCGGTCGAGGAAAACGTCACCGGCATGCGCGTGGTCAAGAGCTACGTGCGCGAAGGTTATGAGAAGGAGAAGTTCGCCCGCGCCGCCGAGGATGTCCGCGTCGACTTCACCCGCGCCGAGAAGCTGCTCGCCCTCAACAACCCGATGATGAACCTATGCGTCAACGGCGCCTTCGTCGTCATCATCTACCTGGGGTCCAAACTCATCATCACCAGCCGGGGCACCATGTTCGATGTGGGCCAGCTCTCCTCCACCTTCACCTACGGCTTCCAGATCCTCATGAGCCTCATGCAGCTCTCCATGATCTTCGTGATGGTCACCATGTCCGAGGAGAGCGCCAACCGCATCGTCGAAGTGCTGAACGCCGAACCAACCATCACGAACCCCGCCGAGGCCGCATCCGAGGTCGAGAACGGTTCGATCGACTTCGACCACGTGAGTTTCAAGTACTCCGAGCACGCCGAGCGCCAGGCGCTCGACGATATCGACCTGCACATCGCGAGCGGCGAGACCGTCGGCATCATCGGGGGGACCGGTTCCGCCAAGTCCACGCTCGTGAACCTCATCGCGCGCCTGTACGACGCCACCGAGGGCGCGGTGCGCGTGGGCGGGCGCGACGTGCGAACCTACGACCTCGACGCCCTGCACCATGCCGTGGCCATGGTGCTGCAGAAGAACGTGCTGTTCAGCGGCACCATCGCCGAAAACCTGCGGTGGGGGGACGAAAACGCCACCGACGAGGAGGTTCGCCAGGCCGCACGTCTGGCGTGCGCCGACGAGTTCATCGAGGGCTTCCCGAAGGGCTACGATACCTGGATCGAGCAGGGCGGATCCAACGTCTCGGGAGGCCAGAAGCAGCGCCTGTGCATCGCGCGCGCCCTGCTGCGCCGGCCCAAGATCTTGATCTTGGACGACTCCACAAGCGCTGTGGACACCAAGACCGACGCCAAGATCCGCGCGGGTCTCGCCACGTATCTGCCCGAGACCACCAAGCTCATCATCGCCCAGCGCATCGCCTCCGTTCAGGACGCCGACCGCATCATCGTGATGGAAGGCGGGCGCATCGCCGCGATGGGCACGCACGAGGAACTGCTCGAAACCTCCAAGATCTACCGCGAGACGTTCACCTCGCAAAACAAGATGGGCGAAGAGCCCGTAGACGCCGATGACGTCCCAAACGCCGGAGACGTCCCAAACGCCGAAGGCGGTGCGATTGAGACGGACGGGGCCGGCGCCGCCGAAGAACTCGCCCGCGCATTCGAAGCCACGCTGCAGGAAGGAGGTGAGGCCCATGAGTAGGCCCGCCGATAACGCGCGCGCCAGGGGCTCCAAGCCCGGTACGCTCAAGCGCCTCGTCAAGATGCTCTTCTCGTTCTACCCGGTCCTGCTTCCATTGGTGATGACCGGTGTGGCGCTGTGCGCCCTCATCAACTCCATCGGTTCGGTCTTCCTGCAGAAGGCCCTCGAGATCATCTCGACCTCCTGGCAGACCGGCGATTGGGCCGCCGCCCGTCCGCGGATCCTGAGTCTCGTGACCACTCTCGCCGTCATCTACATCATCGGCAACCTGTCCTCGCTGTTTTGGAACCGCTACATGGGCGTGGTCACGCAGGGCTCGCTCATGAAGCTCCGTGAAAAGATGTTCAACCACATGCAGGACCTGCCGATCCGCTACTTCGACATCAACCAGCGCGGCGACATCATGTCGCACTACACCAACGACATCGACACGCTGCGCCAGATGATCTCGCAGTCGCTGCCCAACCTGGTCATGACCATCATCGTTTTGACCACGGTGTTCAGCATCATGTTGTACTTCTCGGTGTGGATGTGCCTGGTGATCGTCATCGGCGTGCTGTGCATGATCGCACTCACCAAGCTGCTCGGCTCCAACTCCGCGCGGTTCTTCATCGCGCAGCAGCGAGAGCTCGGCGTGGTCGAGGGGCATATCGAGGAGGTCATGGGCGGCCAGAAGGTCGTGAAGGCATTCTGCCACGAGGCGGCCGCCGAGGCCGATTTCGACGAGCGCAACGAGCGCCTGTTCGAGGTGTCCCAGAAGGCGAACATGTTCGCCAACATCCTCATGCCGATCCTCATGAACCTCGGCAACCTCATCTACGTGATGGTGGCACTGGCCGGCGGCGTGTTCCTCGCGCTCGGCGTATCCAATCTGTCCATCTCGGGCCTGCCGCTGTCCATCGCCGTGGTGGTCCCGTTCCTCAATATGACCAAGCAGTTCTGCGGGCAGATCGGCCAGATCTCGCAGCAGATCAACGCCGTGGTCATGGGCCTTGCGGGCGCCGAGCGCATCTTCGCCCTGCTCGATGAGGAGCCCGAGGCCGACGAAGGGTACGTCACGCTCGTAAACGCGCAGGTCAACCCCGACACCTGGCAGATCGAGGAGACCGACCGCCATACCGGCCTGTGGGCTTGGAAGCACCCGCACCGCGCGGATGGCACCGTGACCTATGAACCCCTGCGCGGGGATGTGCAGCTGGACGACGTCGATTTTGGCTACACCCCTGACCATGAGGTGCTGCACGGCGTTTCCGTGTATGCCAAGCCCGGCCAGAAGATCGCCTTTGTGGGCGCCACCGGCGCGGGCAAGACGACGATCACCAACCTCATCAACCGCTTCTACGATATCGCCGACGGAAAAATCCGCTACGACGGCATCAACGTGAACAAGATCCGCAAGTCCGACCTGCGCCGTTCGCTCGGCATGGTGCTTCAGGACGTCAACCTGTTCACCGGGACCGTTATGGACAACATCCGCTACGGCAACCTCCATGCCACCGATGAGGAGTGCATCCACGCCGCCGAACTCGCGGGCGCCGACGATTTCATCCGCCGTCTGCCCGAGGGCTACGAAACCATGCTCACCGGCAATGGCTCGCAGCTCTCCCAAGGGCAGCGCCAGCTCATCTCCATCGCGCGTGCGGCGGTTGCCGATCCGCCGGCGATGATTTTGGATGAGGCGACGAGCTCAATCGACACGCGCACCGAGGCCATCGTGCAACGCGGCATGGACGCGCTCATGCAGGGGCGCACGACCTTCGTGATCGCCCATCGCCTGAGCACCGTGCGCAACTCGGACCTGATCATCTGCCTGGACCATGGACGTGTGATCGAACGCGGCACGCACGACGAACTCATCGCCAAACGCGGTTACTACTATCAGCTCTACACCGGCGCATTCGAGCTCGAATAGACTCGCCTTCCCGACCGGGCCCCGGGCGCCGGTCGGGGTTGGGCGTCGGCCGGGGCCCGCTCCGCGATCCGCCGCCTCTGAAGGCTGTGAACGATTAACCCCCTTTCGATCATTGTGGATTCATCATGTTCGCAGGTAGATAGGTACACGAAAAAGGAGCTTATGAACGATTCGTTCATAAGCTCCTTTTTCGTGTCGGCAAATCATTCATAGCCTCGTGAGCAACCAGACCCAAGAGCGGTTTCGGACGCAGACCGTGTGCCCCAAAGGCGTGACCGTCGAGCCGGGAAGACTCGGCCATCACCGAAACGCAACGCTTGTATTGAACGATCCCCAGCTACTTGCCAGCGTTGCGCTCGCGCTCCTCGAGAGCGCGCCTGAGGGCGTCGATATCAGCCTCAGCGCGCTTTGATTTGCGCCAAAGGGAAAAGACGAAGGCGAACAGGACCAGCAGGATGCCCACATACGCAGCAAGCACGTAGGGAGCGGCGGGCAACACGGTCGAATAGACCTCGGAGAGAATCGGATCCATTTAATCCTCCTTG
>JARIBW010000038.1 GCA_029264355.1 Collinsella sp.
GGACCTGCTCCAGCCCCAGGATGCGATGAGCCGACATCGAGGTGCCAAACCTTGCCGTCGATGTGGACTCTTGGGCAAGATCAGCCTGTTATCCCCGGAGTACCTTTTATCCGTTGAGCGACGGCCCACCCACGCGGGGCCGCCGGATCACTAGAGCCTGCTTTCGCACCTGCTCGGCTTGTGGGCCTCGCAGTCAAGCCCGCTTACGCTCTTGCACTCATTGAGGACGGTTGCCGACCGTCCCGAGCGGACCTTCGCGCGCCTCCGTTACCCTTTAGGAGGCGACCGCCCCAGTCAAACTACCCACCTGGCACGGTCCCCCATCCGGATGACGGCATGGGGTTAGGACGCCGGCGCGCCGAGGGCGGTATTCCAAGGTCGGCTCCACCCGGGCTGGCGCCCGGGCTTCGAAGCCTCCCGCCTATCCTCTACGCGACGGGCCAGCGGCCAATGCCAAGCTGCAGTGAAGGTTCACGGGGTCTTTCCGTCCTTCCGCGGGTAAGTCGCATCTTCACGACTAGTGGAATTTCACCGGGTCCATGGTCGAGACAGCGCCCAATTCGTTGCGCCTTTCGTGCAGGTCGGAACTTACCCGACAAGGAATTTCGCTACCTTAGGACCGTTATAGTTACGGCCGCCGTTTACCGGGGCTTGGCTTCGGGGCTTCGCTCGCGCTAACCCCTCCGCGTGACCTTCCGGCACCGGGCAGGCGTCAGACCCTATACGTCGGCTCTCGCCTTCTGCAGAGTCCTGTGTTTTTGGTAAACAGTCGATTGGGCCTCTTCACTGCGGCCGGCCTCCGCTCCCCGAGCGAGTCGGTTCACGTACGCGCCGGCGCCCCTTCTCCCGAAGTTACGGGGCCATTTTGCCGAGTTCCTTGACCATGGTTGACCCGATCGCCTCGGTATGTTCTACCCACCCACCTGTGTCGGTTTGCGGTACGGGCGGAGATGCCCCTGCCTAGGGGTTTTTCTGGGGACCACGGGCTCACTCGCTTCGCTCAGTCGCTTCGTCCGGAGCCTCGCCCTTTCGCGGACCGGATTTGCCTGGTCCGCGGGCCGCGCTCCATCACGGGGACGTCCAGAACCCCGCCGAGCCACCCCAATCCGTCGCCCCGTCGGTCGTGACGGTGCATCTCCGGTGCAGGAATGTCCACCTGCTGCGCGTCGCCTACGGCTTCCGCCCTCGGCTTAGCCCCCGACTGACCCTGGGAGGATTAGCCTCGCCCAGGAAACCTCGGGTTTACGGCGGACGAGTTACTCTCTCGTCTCTCGCTACTCATGCCAGCATTCTCACTCCCCAGCAGTCCACCGTCGGTGACCCTCCGGCTTCGCCCCGCTGGGGACGCTCCCCTACCCAATGGAGATCCATTGCCGCCGCTTCGGCTCTCAGTTTAGCCCCGTGTATTGTCGGCGCATGTCCACTCGACCAGTGAGCTGTTACGCACTCTTTGAAGGGGTGGCTGCTTCTAAGCCAACCTCCTGGTTGTCTGCGCGGACGCACATCCTTTGCCACTTAACTGAGAATTGGGGGCCTTAGCGGGCGGTCTGGGCTGTTTCCCTCTCGAGCACACAGCTTAGCCCACATGCTCTGACTGCCGAGATATGGACCGACCGGCATTCGGAGTTCGGTTCGAATCGGTAGGCGGCGAAGCCCCCTCATCGATCCGGTGCTCTACCTCCGGCGGTTAACTCTCGACGCTAGCCCTAAAGCTATTTCGGGGAGAACGAGATATCTCCGGGTTTGATAGGCCTTTCACCCCTATCCCCAGGTCATCGGCGCACTTTTCAACGTACGTCCGTTCGGCCCTCCACGGGGTCTTACCCCCGCTTCAGCCTGCCCAGGGATAGCTCACCCGGCTTCGCGTCTGCGGCACGCGACTGGAACGCCCGTTTCGGACTCGCTTTCGCTCCGGCTCGCTTCCCAGCTTAACCTCGCCGCGTGCCAGCAACTCGCTGGCTCATTCTACAAAAGGCACGCCGTCACACCTCGAAGGTGCTCCGACGCCTTGCGGGCGCACGGTTTCAGGTACTGTTTCACTCCCCTCCCGGGGTGCTTTTCACCTTTCCCTCACGGTACTGGTGCGCTATCGGTCACATGGGAGTATTCAGGCTTGGAGGGTGGTCCCCCCTGGTTCGGACCGGGTTTCACGTGCCCGGCCCTACTCAGGTACCTCCTCCGGGGTCCGTCCCAGGGTGCGCCTACGGGGCCCTAACCCTGTGCCGCCGGCCTTCCCATGCCGTTCGGCTCCCCTGGACGGTTCCCCGCCGGGAGCGCCAGCTCCCGGGCGGGAGGCCCTACAACCCCGTCGGCGGTAAAGGCTGGCGCCCGCCCGCTCAACGGTTTGGCCTAGGTCCCCTTTCGCTCGCCGCTACTCGGGGAATCTCGAGGTTGATTTCTTCTCCTCCGGGTACTTAGATGTTTCAGTTCCCCGGGTTGTCCCCCCTCGGCCTATGAGTTCGGCCGAGGGGTGCCAGGACTGCTCCTGGCGGGTTCGCCCATTCGGAGACCCGCGGGTCGAAGGGTGTGTGCCCCTAACCGCGGATTATCGCAGCTTGCCGCGTCCTTCGTCGGCTCCATGTGCCAAGGCATCCGCCGTGCGCCCTAGATATCTTCCCGCACCGGCCGGTGCGGGACGCCGTATCTAGACACTTGAATGTCTGGGTGTCGCATACGCGCGGCGGCCCTCGGCCGCCGGCGATCGTCTTTTGCAACTTACTATATCTTGCAGATTGGAATATATCTCATATCTCAATATAGAAGAATCGATCAGATCGTTTATTGATCCGTCTCTGTCGCTATGCGGCTCTCAAGGTACGCGGGGTGACCCCGGGGACCGGACACGCGAGGGGACGGTTTGGGCGGGGACACGGGCACACCTGCGCCGCAACGTTGTGAGATATGTCTCTCGTTCGCTCTCAGAAAGCGGTATCGCTCCCTAGAAAGGAGGTGATCCAGCCGCACGTTCCCGTACGGCTACCTTGTTACGACTTCACCCCCCTCACCCTCCACACCTTCGGCGCCTCCCCCCTTGCGGTTGGGCCGGCGACTTCGGGTGCAGACGACTCGGGTGGTGTGACGGGCGGTGTGTACAAGGCCCGGGAACGCATTCACCGCGGCATGCTGATCCGCGATTACTAGCAACTCCGACTTCATGGGGGCGGGTTGCAGCCCCCAATCCGAACTGGGGCCGGCTTTCAGGGATCCGCTCCGGCTCGCGCCATCGCATCCCGCTGTACCGGCCATTGTAGCACGTGTGCAGCCCAGGGCATAAGGGGCATGATGACTTGACGTCGTCCCCGCCCTCCTCCGGATTGACTCCGGCGGTCCCGCATGGGTGCCCACCCGGGGTGCTGGCAACATGCGGCGGGGGTTGCGCTCGTTGCTGGACTTAACCAAACATCTCACGACACGAGCTGACGACAGCCATGCACCACCTGTGCGCGCTCCTCTCGGCCACGGGGTCTCCCCCGCTTCACGCGCATGTCAAGCCCTGGTAAGGTTCTTCGCGTTGCTTCGAATTAAGCCACATGCTCCGCTGCTTGTGCGGGCCCCCGTCAATTCCTTTGAGTTTTAGCCTTGCGGCCGTACTCCCCAGGCGGGACGCTTAATGCGTTGGCTGCGGCACGGAGGGATCGTCCCCCCACACCTAGCGTCCATCGTTTACGGCTGGGACTACCAGGGTATCTAATCCTGTTCGCTCCCCCAGCTTTCGCGCCTCAGCGTCGGTCTCGGCCCAGAGGGCCGCCTTCGCCACCGGTGTTCCACCCGATATCTGCGCATTCCACCGCTACACCGGGTGTTCCACCCTCCCCTACCGGACCCGAGCCCGGCGGTTCAGGGGGCGGGACGGGGTTGAGCCCCGCCATTTGACCCCCTGCCTGCCGGGCCGCCTACGCGCGCTTTACGCCCAATGAATCCGGATAACGCTCGCCCCCTACGTATTACCGCGGCTGCTGGCACGTAGTTAGCCGGGGCTTCTTCTGCAGGTACCGTCTTGTCTCATCCCTGCTGAAAGCGGTTTACGACCCGAGGGCCTTCGTCCCGCACGCGGCGTCGCTGCGTCAGGGTTCCCCCCATTGCGCAAGATTCCCCACTGCTGCCTCCCGTAGGAGTCTGGGCCGTGTCTCAGTCCCAATCTGGCCGGTCGGTCTCTCAACCCGGCTACCCGTCGTCGGCACGGTGGGCCGTCACCCCGCCGTCTACCTGATGGGCCGCGGAGCCATCCCCTCCCGTCTGGGCTTTGCCCGCGGGGCCATGCGGCCCTGCGGGGTCGTCCGGTATTACCCACGGTTTCCCGAGGCTATCCCGGAGGAGGGGGCGGGTTCTCCACGTGTTACTCAGCCGTTCGCCACTCGCTTCCACCCGAGGGTGGGTGCCGTTCGACTTGCATGTGTTAGGCGCGCCGCCAGCGTTCATCCTGAGCCAGGATCGAACTCTCCGTCCAATATGATGGCCGGGCCGAGGCCCGGTCGCTATCATGCATGGCGCGGAAGTGCCCGTCCCGACCAGCATCTCGCTGGTTCGGATTCCATCGGTGCTACAGCGTGTTGTAAACTGGTTAAGGAAAAGTTGGACGGGTCCTGACCGAAGGTCAGGCCTTACACAACTGAACTTAAAAGTACATCACTGCTGACACCTTCTTAAATGGTGTCTCCACTTACTTCCGTCTCTTCGCGGTATCCGGTTCTCAAGGTACCCGCCGCGGGCTCCCGGCCTCGTCTTCGCTCGGCCACCCGCGCGGCAAGGAGATATATTGCCAGAGGACGGGGCCTTGTGTAGTGAGAATCAGCAGTTCACACTTCCTCCATAAATGGGACTTTCGGCCCCTCTTGTACAGGAAGGAACTTCAAGCGATCTTTCGCTCTATATAGATGACGACCATTCGGTTCTCGTACGTATATTCAGCGGTCATCTGTGTGGAGTCTCATACCCTGTTACGGCCGGGCAATGCCGATGCTCGCGCTCCCCGCTCCGATCCATCGAAGCACCTCAGCGATCCTCCAAGACATATAACAAGCTCGTTCGACCTGATTGACCAGCTCGCGCTGACCTGGAGACGAAAAGGGCTCGCAATAGACCGAGGTTCAGAACCCCGAATCGATGCCGGGGCTGCACGTGCATATAAGAAAACGGGACGCCCCTTTTAAGGGACATCCCGTTTTGAAAGCACATTAGGCCTCGAGAGCCTTCTTGGCGATGGTGGCGAGCTCGTTGAAGGACTCGATGTCCTCATAAGCCATCTGAGCGAGAACCTTGCGGTCGAGCTCGATGCCGGCGAGCTTCAGGCCGTGCATGAACTGGGAGTAGGAAATGTCGTTCATGCGAGCGGCGGCGTTGATACGGGTGATCCACAGGGAGCGGATCTCACGCTTCTTGTTGCGGCGATCGCGGTACTGGTACTGGAGGGAGTGCTGCACCTGCTCCTTGGCGTACTTATAGGAACGGGATGCCTGACCGTAATAACCCTTTGCACGGTTGAGGACGGTACGACGCTTCTTCTTGGCGTTCACAGCGCGCTTCACACGAGCCATATCTAATCAACTCCTAAATGAGATTACAGCGGTAAGTACGGATTAACGGCCGGCGAGGCGGGCGTTGATGACCTTGGCGTCGGCGGCGGCCAACTCGGTCTCCTGACGGAAGCCGCGCTTGCGCTTGGTGGACTTCTTGGTCAGGATGTGGCTCTTGTAAGCCTTGGCACGCATGATCTTGCCGGTGCCGCTGCGGCGGAAACGCTTCTTGCTGCCGCTGTGGGTCTTCATCTTAGGCATGGAAAACTCCTTCTGATACCTGTGGTTGACTACTTATCGCTCGGCTCGGCGTCGCCCTCGTTGTCGAAGGCGCCCTTGATCGGGGCGAGCAGCATGAGCATGTTACGGCCTTCCAGCTTGGGCTGGGACTCGACCGTAGCGAACGGTTTGAGGTCCTCTGCGAGGCGCTCGAGCACGTTCAGACCCTGCTCCGGGTGGGCCATCTCGCGGCCGCGGAACATGATGGTGATCTTGACGCGCGCGCCCTTCTTGAGGAAGCGCAGGACGTGACCCTTCTTGGTCTCGTAATCCCCCACGTCGATCTTCGGCCGGAACTTCATTTCCTTGACCTCGACCTTGGACTGGTTCTTACGAGCCTGCTTGGCCTTCATGGCCTGCTGGTACTTGAACTTGCCGTAGTCCATGACCTTGCACACGGGAGGCTCGGCGTTGGGCGCGATCTCCACCAAGTCAAGGTTCTGGTCGTCGGCGATGCGCTGCGCATCACGAGTGTCGAACAAACCCAGCTGCGATCCATCGACGCCGATGAGACGAACGCGCGGGGCGCGGATCTCATCGTTGATGCGGGTGTCATCAGACTTAGCTATCTCAATACCTCCTTCTTGCAACTCGAACAAAAAACCCGGCCACCTCAACGGTATCCGGGTCTGCACATCTTAGGAGATACGCGCACTACGGTACGCGCATACATCTTGATTTGTACGACCAGACAGCTACCGGTAAGGCGCCGAAAGGTGGGGACCCGCAGGTCCCTCTTTCCTGCTGGAAAACCAGCGACTCGTGAATTTTACCATGAGACGAGATCGCTCCATGGTTTCATCACGAGAAAACCGTCCCCCTCGATCTTGCATCAAGAGGATACGGAAGCGCATATGGTGCCCGAGGTGAGAGTCGAACTCACACGCCCTCGCGGGCGGAGGATTTTGAGTCCCCTGCGTCTGCCATTCCGCCACTCGGGCATAAAAATGCGCCGGACCATGTTACCACAGCCCGGCGCGCGCATCAAAGCCGAAATGAATCAGTTACGCCTTGTTGACGGAACCGAACTCCTCCATGAGCTCCTTGGCGCGGGCCACGATGGCCTCACGGCCGGGCTTGAGCACCTTGCGGGGGTCGAAGCCCTTGCCCTCGAGGTCCTTGCCGGACTCGATGTACTCACGGGTGGCCGCGGCGAAGACGAGCTGCAGGTCGGTGTTCACGTTGATCTTGGAAACGCCGAGGGAGATGGCCTTCTGGATCTGGTCCACCGGGATACCGGTGCCGCCATGCAGAACGAGCGGCAGATCGCCCACGGCCTCCTTGATGGCAGCCAGGGCGTCGAAGGACAGGCCGGCCCAATCCTCGGGGTACACGCCGTGGATGTTGCCGATGCCGCAGGCGAGGAAGTCCACGCCGAGCGCGGCGATCTGCTTGCACTGCTCGGGATCGGCGATCTCGCCCTGACCCACGACGCCGTCCTCGACGCCGCCGATGCCGCCGACCTCGGCCTCGACGGAGATGCCCTTCTCATGGGCGATCTTCACGATCTCGGCGGTGCGGTCGAGGTTGATCTGGAAGGTCTCCTCGTGGGAACCGTCGTACATGACGGAGGTGAAGCCGGCCTCGATGCACTCCAGGCAGTTCTCATAGGTGCCGTGATCGAGGTGCAGGGCGACCGGGACGGTCACGCCGGTGGCCTCGACGGCGGCCTTCACCATGTCGGCGCAGACCTTGAAGCCGCCCATCCACTTGGCGGCGCCGGCGGAGCACTGGATGATCAGCGGGGACTTGGCCTCCTCCGCAGCCTGGAGGACGGCAAGCGTCCACTCGAGGTTATTGGTGTTGAACGCACCGAGGGCGTAGTGACCGGCCTCGGCGTCCTTCAACATCTGAGCTGCATTGACGAGCATATTGGACCTCCCATTGTCCATACTCTGAACGGTAAACGGAACCATGGTACCACGCGAACGGGGTGCGGCGTGCTCAAACGGGGTGCAAACCCACCCGAACGACGGAGATGAGCGCTATCGGTAATGGCGCAAACCGCGTCGCATGAAGGGGTTGGTCTCGAGCTCGCGCGCCACGGTGGTCGTGTCGTTGTGACCGATGAGGCACAGGGTGTCCGCCGGCAAATATGCGCCGATCTTGCCGAGGGAGTCGATGACCTGCTTCTCCGATCCGCCCTCCAGGTCGGTTCGGCCGTGCGCGCCGGGGAACAGGGTATCGCCCACGAAGGCGACGTTGCCGGTGGCGGCTGCGCAGAAGAGCACGATACCGCCCGGAGTGTGCCCCGGAGTCGCCATGACTTGCAGCTCCACGTCGCCGAAAGCGATGACGTCGCCCTCGTTGAGCACACGGTCGGGCGCGGGCGGCAACTCGTGGTCGAAGCCCCACATCTCGCGCATGTCCTCGACGGCGCGCCCCATGATCGCCGCATCGGCCTCGGAGATGAGGAACGCTACGTCGCCGCCGAGTGCACGCCGCAGGCCGGCGACGCCGCCGATGTGGTCGGCGTGGCCGTGCGTGCAGATGATGGCCGCGACCCGCTTGCCGGGACAGCGCTCGGCGAACGCCTCGGCGAGCCGCTCCCCCTCCCAGGCGGGGTCGATGATCACGGCTTCGTCCCCGCTCACTGCGAAGTACGTGTTGGTCTGGATGGGCCCGTTCACCACGCAGTGGATGGCGAGCGAACCGTTTTTGGCGGTATTCAGCATCGTGTCCCCATCGGTCATCGCATATCTCTCTTTCAACTTTGGGAGCCCGCGCCGATCGTGCGGGATCACCCGGAATCACCTATGCGCCGCATCAATTTGCCTATGGCTTTCTTCCGAATCGCAGCGGTGGACGGAAGAAAACCATAGGCAAAGTCCGAGACGAGGGGCACATCGCCAGCATCGCCTCGCGGTCTCGCCCCTCTGCGCGAATGCCTCAATTTGCACCTGTCCCCAATTGAAGCGTTCAGCGGCGGCGCTTCATCGTCTTGCTGCCCTCCCCCGGCATGAGGCGGCGGGCGTCGTAGACGCTCTCGACGGCACCGATCGCGCCGAGGAGCGGGTCGAGGCGGCTCGCGTCGGAGATCTCGATGAGGAAGCGCAGGGTCGCGATTCCCTCGCGGTTGGTCGACGTGGCGGCGGAAAGGATATTGCCGCCGGCGTCGCCGATCGCGATGGTGACGTCCTTGAGCAGGCCCATGCGATCGACGCACTCGACGACGATCTCGACCTGGAAGAGGGCGTCAGCGCCGTTGTCCCAGCTCACACCGATCATCCGCTCGGGATGCTCCATGAGGCCCTTGACGTTGGGGCAGGTGGCGCGATGCACGGAAACGCCGCGACCGCGGGTGATGAACCCCACGATGTCATCGCCCGTCACGGGATTGCAGCAATGCGCGAGGCGCACGAGCATGCTATCGCCCTCGGCCCCCTCGACGAGCACGCCGTTGTTGCCCTTGGAGCGCTTGCCCTTGGCGTTGCCGCCCGTACGCGGCGGCTGATGCACCACGCTCGCGATGGCCTCCGCCTTGGCATCGGCGGCGCTTTGGGGCCTGGGATCGAGGATCGCCTGGACCTTGTTTCCCACGGCGCGCGGCTGGACCTTGCCGGCTCCCACCGCCGCGAACAGGTCCTCGAGGGACCTGTAGTTCATGTCCGCTGCGACCGCGTTCAGCGCGCGCGTGGAGCGAGGGGTCGAGATGCCGTACCCGCGCTTGCGCAGATCGCGGGAGAGCATCTCGCGCCCCGCCGCGGCGTCCTCGTCCTTGGTGGCCGCCGCGAAATACCGGCGGATCTTGGACTTGGCGCTCGGCGTCTTGACGATGTTCAGCCAGTCGCGCGAGGGCTTGGCGTTCTTGTTGGTGAGGATCTCCACCCGGTCGCCCATCGCCAGCTCGTGGGTGAGCGGGGCCACGGCGCCGTTGATGATCGCGCCCACGCAATGGTTGCCCACCTCGGTATGGACCGCATAGGCGAAATCGAGCGGGGTGGAGCCCACGCGGAGATTGAGCACCTCGCCCTTGGGGGTGAAAACATAGATCTCCTGGTCGTACAGCTCGACCTTGAGGGAGTGCAGGAACTCCTTCGGATCGTCTATATCGTCGCTCGCGGCCCAATCGAGGCTGCGCTTGAAGGCGTTGATCTGGTCGTCCAGGCTCTGGGCCCCGACGTCTTTACGGGCGCTCGAACCACCGGAGCGCTTGTACAGCCAATGCGCGGCGATACCGTATTCGGCCTGCTCGTGCATCTCATACGTGCGAATCTGGATCTCGAGCGGACGGGCGGTGGGGCCGATGACCGTGGTGTGCAGGCTCTGATAGTTATTGGCCTTGGGCATGTTGATGTAGTCCTTGAAGCGCCCGGGAACGGGCGTCCACAGGGAGTGCGCGGCGCCGAGCGTGGAATAGCAATCGACGACGCTCTTGGTGATGACGCGAAGGGCGACCAGGTCGTAGATCTCGGAAAACTCCTTGCCCTTGCGCCTCATCTTCTGATAGATGGACCAATAGTGCTTGGAGCGGCCCGTGATCTGATAGCCATCGATGCCGGCGCGCTTCAGCTCGTCGTCGAGCGCCTTGATGGTCTCGGCCAGGAAGCGCTCGCGGGCCTCGCGGCTCTCGCTCACCATGCGGGCGATGCGCTGATACGCCTCGGGCTCAAGGTAGAAGAAAGACAGGTCTTCGAGCTCCCACTTGATGGAGCTCATGCCCAGGCGATCGGCGAGCGGTGCGTAGACGTCCATGGTCTCGCGCGCCTTGAACAGGCGGCGGTCGACGGGAAGCGCCGCCAGGGTGCGCATGTTGTGCAGGCGGTCGGCGAGCTTGACGATGACCACGCGGATGTCGCGGCTCATGGCGAGGAACATCTTGCGGAGGTTGAGCGCCTGCTTGCCATCCATGGTGTCGACGTCGATGTTGGTGAGCTTGGTCACGCCGTCCACGAGGTCGGCGACGGTCGCGCCGAAGAAGGCCGTGACGTCCGCGAGAGAGGTGGTCGTATCCTCGACCGTGTCGTGCAGCAGCGCCGCGCAGACCACGTCACAGTCCATCTTGAGCTCGGACAAGATGATGGCGACCTCTACCGGATGGTTGATATAGGCCTCGCCGCTGCGGCGCTTCTGCGCGCAGTGCTTCTCGGCGGCGAAGCAGTACGCCTGCTCGACGAGGGCGCAATCCCGCTCCCCCATGTACTTGCGCACCAGTGAGGCCAGCCGGTCGTAGCTGTCCGCCTGGAACTCGATGGGCAGATCGTCCGCATGCGCATAGTGCACCATCTCGGCGCTCGGGCGCAAAGATTCGGCGCCCGCTTTGTACTCCATGGACTTGTCCGGATGGGTCCCCGTGGCCGTCTGCTTATCCATTGGCGGCACCCCCCTCATGTACCTGCGGTGTTATGGGACGGTTGATGCGTGTCAGCATATCATGCGCGGACGCGGAAAGCGCCCAATCGCGGAAGGTGGAGAACTCTCGACGGGCATGAAGGCCCTCGAGATACAGGATCGATCGATTCAGATCGACATGACCGGGGTGCTCGACCATCTCGATGGCGCGGGAACCGCCATCGCCGGCCACGTGCGCGAAGCCGAGCTCCTCGAAAATGGCCAGGCCGCTGGGCACCGCCCGCTCGTCGACGGGCGTGCGGGCGTCGACCGCCAGGCACATCTGCGCGATGTCGAGATCGCTCGCGGGCAGCGGGTCCATGGGCGCCGCGCCGCGATGGCGGCGCCACATGGTCTGCAGCGCCCGGTACAAGGTCACGAGCTCCCGGCGATCGGGGGCCGCGGCATCCAAAAGCCGCTCGTTGATGCGCGCATCACGGCCGGAGTAGAGCAGGTGGATGCTGGCGGGCTCACCATCGCGCCCGGCACGGCCGCTCATCTGGTTGAACTCGATATCTCCGAAGGGCATGTGGTAGAGGACCACGTGACGGATGTCGGGGATGTTCACGCCCTCGCCGAAGGCGGAAGTGGACACGATGCAGGCAAGCTCGCCGTCGCGGAAGGCCGCCTCGACGGAGGCGCGCTCGGGACGCGTGAGCCCCGCATGGTAAAACGCGATGCGCGCGCCCAGCTCGGGCACCCGACGACGCAACGTTCGGCACAGCGTCTGGGCCTGATCGCGCGAGTTCACGTACACGACGCTCTTCTGCCCCGTGGCGACGATCGACACCAGCCTGTTCTCGCGGCTGGAAAGATCGCGGCCGTCGTCGAGCTCCAGGTTCTCGCGCACGGCGGCGTCCACGATCCGATCGTCGATGGGCAGCAACCGGCAGATCTCGGCCGCGACCTCGGCCGAAGCGGTCGCGGTCACCGCAAGGACGGTGGGGTCGAGCAAGTCGGTCAGGATTTGGGGCATGTCGAGGTAGGCCGTGCGGTCGCCGCCCTTGGCGCCCGCCACATGATGGGCCTCGTCCACAACGACGAACCCGATGCGGCGCGACGCGGCGAAGCGCCCGCGATGGATGGAGAGGAACTCGGGCGTGGTGAGGACGATATCGAGTTTCCCGCTCCCCAGCAGGGAGAACACGCGGTCGCGCGAGGCCGTGGGCGTGTCGCCCGTGAGGACGCCGACGCGGACCCCGAGGGCGGCGAGCGATTCCTGCAAGTGATATGCCTGGTCGGTCACGAGGGCGCGAAGCGGGTAGACGAAGATGCTCGCGGAGCCGTTGAGTATCGCCTCACGCACCGCATGGACGTGGAAGATGAGCGACTTGCCGCGACCCGTACCCATCACGGCGAGCACGCTGCGACGGTCCTTGAGGGCGGCGAGGGCCTCCATCTGCGCGCGATGGGGCTCGGCCGATCCGATGAACGTGTGAATGAGGTTGCGCGTGAGCTGCTCGTAGGGAAGGCGCGCCAGCGCGGCGCGACGGGCCGGGTCGATCGGGGTCGCGGCCGGGCGCGCGCATGCGAGCTCGGCCGCGCGCCTCCCCTCCCCCGCCCGCTCCTCGGCCCGGGCGGGGGCCCCACCCGTCAAGACGGGCTCCTCGCACGAGCGGCACAAGATGTCCTTGACCATGAGCTTGGGCTTCACGCGTCCCTGCCAGCACTCCGCGACCGCCTCGAACACGAGGTCGACCACCGTGTCGCAATTGACCAGCCGTTCGACCTCGGGCGCCCGGAACATGATCGCCGGCACGCTCGCGGCGCCGTCCGTGGCGATGAACCGCATGTGGTCGCCCGTCTTGCCCACGGCCGCCCGATCGCACATCGTCACGCCGCGGGCGGCGAGCAGGGGAACGCGGTTGCCCTGGCCGAACGGCTCGAGCATCCCGATCTGGCGGATGGTCTCGATATCGAGCTCGTCAAGCCCCACCGTGGCGGCGATCTCGCCTCGGTCCTCGAAGGCCTCGGCCGGAAGATCGGCCAGGACGGCGTTCAGGCGGGCGCGCAGGGCGTCGAGGTTCTCGGCCGCACAGGTGACGCCGACGGCGCCGGCATGACCGCCGAAGCGAATAAGCAGGTCGGAGCACTTCTCCACGGCCTCGAACAGGTTCACGGCGCCCACCGAGCGGCCCGATCCGCGAGCCACGCCGTCCTCGATGGAGAACAGCAGCGCGGGCACGTGGTAGCGGTTGACCAGACGGCTCGCGACGATGCCCTTCACGCCCTCGTGCCAGCCCTCCCCGCCCACGACGATGACGCGGCCGCCGTCATACGTGCGCTCGACGAGCTCCTCGGCCCGACCGGTGAGCTCGGCCTCGATCGCGCGACGCTGCCGGTTTATCTCCTCGAGCGCGGAGGCGAGGCGGCCGGCCTCCACCGCATCGCGGGCGAGAAGCAGGTCGAGGGCGAGCGTCGGGTCCGCCATGCGGCCGGCGGCGTTCAAGCGCGGGACGAGGGAGAAGGACAGCGCGTCGGCGGTGATGGTGGACAGGTCGGTCCTCGTGACCGCCGCCAGGGCGATGTAGCCGGGGCGGGCGGTCGAGCGCATATGCGCGATGCCGTCGGCCACGAGGGCGCGGTTCTCGGGCGTGAGGTACATCATGTCGCTCACCGTGCCGAGGGCGGCGACCTCCGTATAGGAGCGCCAGAGCTGCGGCTGCCCCAGGCGCTCGCCCAGGATCTGGACGAGCTTGAGGGCCACCCCGGCGCCCGCGAGCTCGCGGCTGGGGCTTTCGGACGCCATCTTGGGGTCGGTCACCGGGATACCGACGGGAACGAGGTCGGATGGCTCGTGATGGTCGGTCACCACGATATCGATCCCACGGTCGGCGAGCGCCGCGACCTCGTCGCGGGCGGCGATGCCGTTGTCCACCGTGATGACGAGCGAGGGCCCGCACGCCTCGACCACGCGGTCGAGCGCCTGGGCCGTGAGGCCGTATCCCTCCTCGAAACGGTGGGGGATGAAGGGGTGCACCTGCGCGCCGAGCTGGCGCAGCGCCTCGGTCAGCAGGCAGGTCGAGGTGATGCCGTCCACGTCGAAATCGCCGAACACCGCGATGACCTCGCCGTCGCGCACGGCGCGCTCCACACGGGCGGCCACCTCGGCCATACCGGGGATGATGAGCGGGTCGGCCCAGTCGCGCTCGAGGGAGGGGCTGAGGAAGAGCCCGCCCTCCTCGACGCCGCCGATCCCGTGCGCGACCATGATGCGCGCGACCAAGGGCGCGATGCCGAGGGCGGAGGCGAGACGCTCCTCGAGCGCGGGGTTGTCGGGGGCGATGCACCAGCGGTGCGTGGTGGAGAGCGAAGCCATGCGATCAAATCCTTTGTCGCCCGCTACGGCGGGCATGCACGTTGAACGAGTCAAAGTATACACGTGCGTCCCGACAAGGACCGCACCCGCTCGGCGAACGCGGCGCGAAGAGCGGGACGCGACCTTGCAACGACACGGCAGGGCGAGTGGAGTATGCTGGATGCCAAAAACTGACCGAGGAGGTAGGCATGGACGCCTGGAAACGGCTGGGGGGATTCATCGGGGCGAATATGCCCGTCATCGTCATTGGGTGCGTCACCGCGGGCGTGTTGTTCCCGCACGGACTCGCCTGGCTCAAACCGCTCGTCCCGGCCCTCTTCGCCTTCATGACGTTTCAGGGCTCCCTCAGCAACACCTTGGGCCAGCTCGGCGGGGTGCTGCGCCATCCGGCGCCTCTGCTCGCCATCCTCGGCGTGACCCTCGTCGCCATGCCGGCCCTCGCGTTCCTCCTGTCGAACGCGATCTTCGCCGGCAACACCGACATCGTCACCGGGATCTTGATCGAATACAGCGTCCCCATAGGAATCGTCAGCTTCATGTGGGTGGGCATGTTCTCGGGCGACACCGCGCTCGGCCTGACCGCGATCCTCGTCTCCACCCTCGTGTCGCCGATCACCATCCCCCTCACGCTCAAGCTGCTCATGGGCGCGAGCATCGATGTCGATGCCCCGGCCATGATGCTCGACATGACGCTCATGATCGCGGTCCCGGCGCTCGCCGGCATGGTCGTGAACGACCTCACGAAGGGCTGGGGATGCAATGTGCTCTCGCCCGTCGCGTCCCCGCTCTCCAAGATGTTCCTCATGCTCATCATCGCATCGAACTCGACGGCCATGAGCGAGTACGTCCTGCACATGACCTGGACGCGGCTGGGCGTCGTGCTGTTCGTCTTGCTATTCACGCTGAGCGGCTTTGCCTGGGGCGCCCTCACGGCACGGATCCTGCACGTGAGCGCACCCGCGGCCGCGACGATGAGCTTCGACTGCGGTCTGCGCAACATCTCGTCGGGGGTCGTGATCGCCGCGCGCTATTTCCCGGGGGAGGTCGTGTTCCCCGTCATGTGCGGGACCTTGTTCCAGCAGTTGCTGGCCTCGCTGGTGGGGCGCGCCATGATGCGGACGGTCGGCCGGTGCGACACGCCGCGGGGGCGGGAAGAGCGCCGCGACGAGAGGCTCGACTAGAGGACGACGATCTTGGTGCCGTGCAGCTCGTCGACGCCCAGGGCGGCGGCGACCTGCCCCGCGTTCTTGGCGGTGATGCCGCCGCCGGGCAGGATCGTGAGACGGTCGCCCGCGTGGGCGATCAGGGCGCGGAGACGGTCGTAGTTGTCCTCGATGGGCGTGTTGGCCGGGCCTCCGTGCGTGAGGATGCGATCGACCCCGATCTCCGCCAGCGCGTCGATCGCGGCGAGCTGTCCGGCCTCATCGAGCGCATCGAACGCCATGTGGAACGTGATGCCGAGCTCGCGACCGCGCATCTCGCCCACGCTGCGGGCCACCTTGACGAGACGGCCGGTGGCGTCGAGATCCAGCTCGAAGCCCTTGCCCTTGGAGCGGCGCTTGAGGCAGCCGAGGACGACGCCGTCGACGCCGTTGGCGCCCGCATAGCGGATATCCGTCTCCATCGCCTTCATCTCCGCCTTGGAATAGTCGAAGTTGCCGCGACGGGGGCGGATGATCACGCGCAGCTCGGCTCCCTCATGCTCGCGCACGATGCGCACCGCCTGCTCGATCACACCGGCGGAGGGCGTGGTTCCACCCTGGGCGAGGTTGTCGCACAGCTCGATGCGGTCGGCGCCGGCGCGCAGGGCCGCCTCGATATTGGTGAAGTTCTCGGCGCAATATTCGAACAGCATAGGTTCTCCCAAAAAATCGAAACGTGTGCCCCCAGGATAACGCACGCCCCCGCGTCTCATTCGGGAACGGGCTCGAATTCGCGAGATCGGGCACGTCTCGAATTTGCGCCCTCCTCCGGACGAGGCGCATTCCCGCGGGGCGTCGGCGCATGAAAATGCGCGCCTCCCGCCGGATGGCATTGCGGGAGGCGCGCGAGGCAGGGACGTCGGGGCTCGGGCACGGACCCGAGACCGACGTCAGCCACCGAGATAAGCGCGGCGGACGTCGTCGTTGTGCAGGAGTTCCTCACCCGTGCCGGAGAGCGCGACCTTGCCCGTCTCCATCACGTAGGCGCGGGTGGCGATCGAAAGCGCCATCTGGGCGTTCTGCTCGACGAGCAGGATCGTGGTGCCCGATTCGTGCAGGTCATTCACGATTTGGAAGATCTGCTCGATGAGAATGGGCGCCAGGCCCATGGAGGGCTCGTCGAGCATGAGCAGATGGGGGTTGCTCATGAGGGCACGGCCCATGGCGAGCATCTGCTGCTCGCCGCCGGACAGCGTGCCGGCCACCTGCCGGCGGCGCTCCCTCAAACGTGGAAAATGCGCGTAGACGCGCTCAAGGCCGGGGGCGATCTCGGAGTTGGGACGGGTGTAGGCACCCATTTCGAGATTCTCCTCGACGGTCATCTGCGCGAAGACGCGGCGCCCCTCCGGGACGTGCGCCAGGCCGCGAGACACGAGCTTGTCGGCGGGGGTGCGCGTGATGTCCTCTCCCATGAACTCGACGGAACCGGTGTCGGGGCGCAGAAGGCCGGAGACGGTCTTGAGCGTGGTGGACTTGCCGGCGCCGTTCGCGCCGATGAGCGCCACGATCTCGCCGTCGAACACCTGGAATGAGACGTCCTTGATGGCGTGGATCGCGCCGTAATACACGTTGATGGCCTCGACGTTCAAGATACGATGTGCCATGGCCCTCACGCCTCCTTCCGCTTGCCGAGATACGCCTCGATGACGGCCTCGTTGTTCTGGATCTCCTCGGCGGTGCCCTTGGCGATCACCTTGCCGAAATTGAGCACGCAGATGCCTTCGCAGATATTCATGACGAGGTTCATGTCGTGCTCGATGAGCATGATCGCGATGTTGAAGGTATCGCGGATCTTGACGATGTTCTCCATGAGCTCGACCGTCTCGGACGGATTCATGCCGGCGGCGGGCTCGTCGAGCAGCAGCAGGCTCGGGTTGGTCGCAAGCGCGCGGACGATCTCCAGGCGGCGCTGGGCCCCGTAGGGCAGGCTGCCGGCCCGGTGCCCGGCGAGGTCCTGCATGCCGAAGATCGACAGGAGCTCCAAGGCGCGCTCATGCGCCTCGCGCTCGCGCCTCCAGTACGCCGGCGTGCGCAAGATGCCGGAGAGCGTGGGGTACGCCTCGGTGTTGTGCAGGCCGACCTTGACGTTCTCCTCCACCGTCATGGTGTCGAACAGGCGGATGTTCTGGAACGTGCGGGCGATGCCCATGCGGTTGACCTGATGGACCGTCTTGCCGCTCGTGTCGTTGCCGTTGAGCAGGATCGTCCCGCGCGTCGGCGCATAGACTTTGGTGAGCAGGTTGAACACCGTGGTCTTGCCGGCGCCGTTGGGGCCGATGAGGCCGGCGATCTCGGTCTTGCCGATGGTGAGGTTGAAATCGTCGACCGCCTTCAAGCCTCCGAAATCTATGCCGAGGTGCAGGGCCTCCAAGACGGGCGCGGAATCGACGTCGCGCTCGGGCACGATGGAATGGCTCGGGACCGGCACCATCTTGCCGCGTTCGAACTCGAATTTAGGCATCGGTTCCCACCTCTTTCCCATGCGATACGAAGCGCGCCTTGAGGCGCCCCACGGCCCCCTTGACCGTATCGTTGTTCGACACGATCATGACCAGGATGAGCACGACCGCGTAGACGAGCATGCGGTAATCGGAGAACTGCCGCAGGGCCTCGGGCAAGATGGTGAGCGCCACGGCGGCCACGATCGACCCGCGCATGTTGCCCAGGCCGCCCAGGACCACGAACACCAGGATGAGGATCGAGGTGTTGAAGTCGAACTTGGTGGCCGACAGCTGCGAGAAACCGTTGCCGAACAGGGCGCCGGCGGCCCCGGCGAGCGCGGCGGACACCACGAAGGCGATCATGCGGTACTTGGTGGTCGAGATGCCCACGCTCTCGGCGGCGATGCGGTTGTCGCGCACGGCCATGATGGCGCGGCCCGTGCGGCTGCGCACCAGATTGAGCACCACGACGAGGGCGACCATGACGAGCAGGAACCCGGCGACGAAGGTGGAGATGACCTCCACGCCCGAGGCGCCCTGCGCGCCCTTGATGATCGCCACACCGCCCTCGGAGAGGTTGAGATCGCCAGCCGACAGGCTGCCCGTGAGATTGAACAGCACGTGGAGGCCGCGCTCATCCACGCCCACGATCAGGCAGGTGACGATCTCCTTGATGATCTCGCCGAATGCAAGGGTCACGATGGCGAGGTAGTCCCCCGACAGGCGCAGGACGGGGATGCCGATGACGAATCCCGCCAGCGCGGCCGACGCCGCCCCGACGATCACGGCGATGACCAGGCGCAGGCCGTCGTCGGGGACGACCTCGGTCAAACTCATGGCCGCGACGATACCGGTGTACGCGCCGACGCTCATGAAGCCCGCATGACCGAGCGACAGGTCGCCGGCGACGCCGACCACCAGATTGAGCGAAAGCGCCATGACGACATAGGAGCAGATCGGGACGAGCTGGCCCGCGATCATGCGGGGGATCATGCGGTTCGCCTGCAGGAGGCAGACGACGGCGAAAGCGGCGATCACGAGCGCGTATGTGATGAGGTCCCGTCGGGCCCTCGTATTTTGCATGCACTTCATCATGGACATCGCCTACACCTTCTCCGGAACGTACTTGCCGAACAGACCCGCGGGCTTGACCAGCAGCACGACGATGAGCACGCCGAACACGATGGAATTCGCAAGGCTCGTGGAGATATACGCCTGCGCCATGGCCTCGATGATGCCGAGCAGGATGCCGCCGACGAAGGCGCCGGGGATCGAGCCGATGCCGCCGAACACGGCGGCGGTGAACGCCTTGATACCGGGCATGGAGCCCGTGGTGGGCTGCAGGACCGGCGAGTAGGAGCACAGCAGCACGCCGGCGATGGCGGCCAGCGCGGAGCCGATGGCAAAGGTCATGGAGATGGTTCGGTTGACGTTGATGCCCATGAGCTGAGCTGCGGCCTTGTCCTCAGAGCAAGCGCGCATGGCCTTGCCCATCTTGGTCTTGCCGGTGAACCACATGAGGCCCGCCATGATGATGAGGCACGCAGCGACGGTCACGATGCCGACCGCCGAGACGTTGTAGGCGCGCAGGGCCTCGGGAACCTGGAAACTCACGATCGACGTGAAGTTCTTGGGCGTGGCGCCCCAGATGAGCTGGGCGGCGTTTTGCAGGAAATACGAGACGCCGATGGCGGTGATGAGGACGGCGAGCGGGCCCGCCTGACGCAAGGGCTTGTAAGCCAGGCCCTCGATGAGGATGCCCAGCGCCGTGCACACCGCCGCGGCGGCGAGCACCGAGACGATGGCGGGCAGGCCCAGGTAGGAGGTCACCACAAATGAGACGTACGCGCCGATCATGATGACGTCGCCGTGGGCGAAGTTCAACATCTTCGCGATGCCGTAGACCATGGTGTAGCCGAGCGCGATGATCGCGTACACGCTGCCCATGGTGAGGCCGTTGGCGAGGTATTGCAAAAAGACCGTCATGCGCGAATCCCCCTTTCTTCGCGTGAAGGGAACCGCAGTTCCCGCAACCGAAAGCAGGGACAAAGCTCCCAAGCCCTGTCCCCGCGCCGGGTTCGACGTGTGCTTGCGGACGTTATCGGGCGCGCCTTACGCCGGGACGTACTTGCCGCCCTCGATGACGTAGACGGTGGTCTCCTTCTCGACCTCGCCCTTGTCATTCCAGGTGAGCGTGCCGGTAAGACCCTCGACCGTGATCTTGGTCATGGCCTCGGGGAGCGCATCGGCGACCTCCGCCGGATCTGCGTCGGCACCGAGGCCGGCCTCTGCGAGCGCCAGCGCCACGGCGTGCACCGAATCGTAGGCGTCGGCGGCGAACTGGTCGGGAGTCTCGCCGTAGGCCTCCTTGTAAGCCGTCACGAAATCGGCGTTCTTGGGGTCGTCCGCGGAAAACGGCGTCATGAGGTACAGCCCCTCGGCAAGCGCGGCGTCAAAGCCCTCGACGCCCAAGATGCCGTCCATGCCGTCGCAGCCCATTACCTTTACGTCATAGCCCATGTCCGAGGCGTTGGTGAGCATGACCGAGGCGGGGGTGTAGTAGATAGGGGCGTAGATCAGCGTCGCGCCGGCATTCTTGGCCTTCGTGAGCTGGTTGGTGAAGCTGGTGGCGGAGTCGTCCTTGAAGGTCTCCTTGTCCACGATATCGAGCTTGAGTTCCTCTGCCTTCTCGAGGAATGCGTCGTGAACGCCCGCGGAGTACGTGTCGCCGGCATTGTGGAAGGTCGCGATCTTCTCATTCGGGAAGTTCTCCGCGAGCCATTCGGCGGAATGGGCGCCGATCGCTGGGTCGCTGTAGCACGCGCGGAACACGACGGTCTTGCCGTCCGTGACATCCGGGGCCGTGGCGGAAGGCGTGAGCATGAACAGATGCGCGTTCTCGGCCTCCTGGGCGACGGCCAGCGAGCACCCGGTCGTGGTGGGGCCCACGAGCGCCTGCATCCCCCAATCGGCCAGGCTGTTGAAGGCGTTGACGGCCTTCTCGCCATCGGCGACATCGTCCTCGGCCTTGAAGGCGAGCGGCAGCTCGTCTGTGGAGAAGTCCTTGCAACCCAATTCGGCGCCACCGGTGACGGAGGTGCCGTAGGAGGCGGCGGGGCCGGTCAGCGGGCCCATGGAGCCGATCTTGAACGCGGGGGCACCCGAGCCGCCATCCGCGCCCGAGCCGCCGTCGGAGCAGCCGCTAATAAGGGAACACGCCCCCAGACCTGCTACGCCTGCGATAACGCTCCTGCGATTCATAACAGGATTGAATGACTTACCGGTGAGGCTCGACATGCGGCTCTCCTCTCAAATGCAGCCCGTCATGGCGCACGGGCGGTGTACCTGCCCTCACGGCGATTCGCCAGCGAGGTCGCTTCAGCTTACACGCTTTACCAAAGAAAAGTATCTTCGGGAACGTTCGAAATATCGGCGAAACAATCCATGCCTTTTGCCCGCATGCGCTCGCCGCTCACATGGCCCATGACCCGCCGCACGCGCTTTTATGCTATACGCCACCCGCCGCGCCACCGACCGCACACGTCCTGCAGCGGGAGCGCACCTCAAAGCGGGCGCGCACCTCAAAGCGGGTAGAATGCTGGGAACACGAACGCGATCGAGCCCCGCTGGGCGACATGCCCGGGGAGAACAGGAGCCTTCCATGCAGTCGGGCACCCGCACCGTCAACATCGGCATCATCGGATTGGGCACCGTGGGCGGGGGCGTCTACCGCCTCATCACGACTCATGCCGAGCGCTATCGCAAGAACCTCGGGGTCGATCTGCGCATCGCGCGCGCATGCAGCCGCAGCGAGGAGCGCGCCCGTGAGCTCGACATCGACCGCGGGCGCTTCACCACCGACTGGCGCGATGTGGTGTCCGACCCGTCCGTCGACATCGTGGTCGAGGTCATCGGCGGGGAGCATCCCGCGACCGAGATCTTCGAGCAGTCCTTCTCCGCGGGCAAGTATGTGGTGACGGCCAACAAGGCCCTGCTCGGCCGCCATATGGAAGAGCTCGCCACGGCCGCTCGCGCGGCGGGCGTGCAGCTTCGCTGCGAGGCCTCGTGCGGCGGCGGCATCCCCATCGTGGACACGCTCGGGCGCGACCTCTCCGGCAACGAGATCATCACCGTCGCCGGCATCGTGAACGGCACCACCAACTACATCCTGTCGCGCATGGCCGAAGAGGGCTTGGGCTACGAGGAGGTCCTGGCCGACGCCCAGCGCTTGGGCTACGCCGAGACCGACCCCACCGCCGATGTCGACGGCCTTGACGCCGCCAGCAAGATCGCCATCCTCTCCTCCATCGGATTCGCCACTCGCATCACCGCAGATGACGTGCACGCACAGGGGATCCGCGCCGTCTGCGCCCAAGATATCGAGGTCGCCCGCGAGCTCGGCTACGCCATCAAGATGCTGGCCATCGCCCATCGCACCGAATCGGGCATCGACGTGCGCGTGCATCCCGCCATGATCCCCGCATCGCACCCGCTCGCCGGGGTGTCGGGCGCGATGAACGCCGTGTGCGTCGTGGGCGACGCCGTGGGCGAGACCATGTTCTACGGCGCGGGCGCGGGCGCCTTCCCCACCGCGAGCGCCGTGGTGGGCGACGTGCTTGCGCTCGCCGAGCCCCTTTCGGCCGGGACGCAGGCGCTTCCCGAGCCCGAACCGTTCAAACGCGAGCTGGCGATCCGCAGCATCCGAGACCTCTCGACGCGGTACTACGTGCGCGTGGTGCCCGATGGCGCGAACGACGCCCGGTCGTGCGCCGAGGAGGTCCTCGAAAGGCACGGCATCGCGGTCGGACAGGCGCTGACGCTCGAAGACGGGTCGGTCGCGCTCGTCACGGAAGCGGTCCGCGAGGGCGACATGGCAGACGCGATCGCCGAGATGACCTCCGCTGAAGGGGCCCCATGCGAGATAGCCAACACCATCCGCATCGAGGACGTGGCCGCCTGGACGGAAGGCGTCGAGGCGAATTAGGGCGCACGCGATCCGATTCGCAACATATATCCGCCGCAAATCAAGAAGCTACTCGATGGACCGGACCTGCGAACGCCAAGCTCGCAGGTCTTTTCTCATGGCACTCGATTTGAGCCTCGCGTTTTCTATTCTAGAACATATGTTCTGTTTATGCTATATTCTCTTCACGGGATTTATGCGGAAGGAGGGCCGCACATGAACGCATTCGACCGCTATGCGCCTTTTATCCAAGACTTCATCTATGCCCATGACTGGGAGAATCTGCGCTCTATCCAGGTCGCCGCGGCAGACGCGATCTTCAACACCGAGGAAAACGTCTTGCTCACCGCTTCGACGGCATCGGGTAAAACCGAGGCGGCCTTCTTCCCCATCCTCACCGAGTTTTGGGAAAACCCGCCGGCGACCGTCGGGGCCCTATACATAGGCCCGCTCAAGGCCCTCATCAACGATCAATTCCAACGGCTCGACGCGCTCTGCGAGGAGGCCGATATCCCGGTCTGGCGATGGCACGGGGACGTCTCCTCCTCCCACAAGGCGAAACTCCTCAAAAACCCGGGCGGCATCCTGCAAATCACGCCGGAGTCGCTCGAGGCGCTGCTGCTCCACCGTCACGCGGCAATTGGGCGCCTGTTCGGCGAACTGCGCTACGTCGTCATCGACGAAGTCCACTCCCTGCTGCGAGGTGATCGCGGCGGGCAGGCCCTCTGCCTCATAGAGCGCCTATCGCGCATGGCCGGGGTCAATCCGCGGCGCATCGGGCTATCGGCCACCATCGGCGACCCCGAGCGTGCGGGTGCCTTACTCTCGGCGGGCACTCAAAGGGGCTGCGTCATTCCCCGCTTCGAGGAGCCGCGCCGCACATGGCGTCTTTCCATGGAACACTTCTACATGGCCGGACCTCAGGCGCCGGAGCGCGGCGACGATACCCTGGGGGCACTCGATGCCGACGTGACGCGCGGCAGCGGCCCGCATATGCTTCCCGCAGATGACGAGGTGCGCATCGAGGCGCTTCCCGACGGGGAGATCATGGCCCGAACCGACATCGCGCCGCGTGACGCCGATCCGGGGCTCGGCTACATCTTCGAGCACACACGCGGTCGCAAATGCCTCGTGTTCGTCAATTCCCGCGAGGAGGCCGAGGCCGTCTGCTCGAGCCTGCGCTCGTACTGCGAGGCCCTACGCGAACCGGACCGTTTCCTCATCCACCACGGCAACCTCTCAGCCTCATACAGGGAGGGCGCCGAGGAGCTCATGCGCGACGATGAGCAGCGTCAAACCACCGTCACCACTGCGACCTTGGAGCTCGGCATCGACATCGGCCGACTCGAGCGGGCCTTCCAAATCGACGCGCCGTTCACCGTGTCGAGCTTTTTGCAGCGGATGGGGCGTACGGGTCGGCGCGACCTGCCGCCCGAGATGCACTTCGTCATGCGGGAGGAACAACCCGAGCCGCGCGCAATGCTGCCCGAGACCATCCCCTGGAAGCTGATCCAGGGGATCGCCTTGGTCCAGCTTTACCGCGAAGAGCACTGGGTCGAACCCCCGGCACTCGACCGCCTGCCATATAGCCTGTTGTATCACCAGGTCATGAGCACGCTCGCAAGTTGCGGCGAGCTCACGCCCGCCGAACTCGCGAACCGCGTGCTCACGCTATCGTATTTCCATCGCATCAGCGCCGACGACCTGCGTTGCCTGCTGCGCCATCTCATCGAAACGGAGCACGTCGAGGTGACGGAGGGAGGAGGGCTCATCGTCGGGATCTCCGGAGAGCGACTCACGAACTCCTTCAAGTTCTACGCGGTCTTTCAAGAAAACGAGGAATTCACCGTACGCTGCGAGTCCGCCGAGCTCGGGACGATCGTGAATCCGCCGCCCGCAGGCGAGCGCATCGCCATCGCAGGCCATTGCTGGCTTGTCGAGGAAGTTGATTGGAAACGGCATCTCGTCTACTGCACACAGGTGAAAGGCCGCGTTCCCGCCTATTTCGGCGATTGCGCGGGCGATATCGACACCCATGTGCTCGAACGCATGCGAGGTGTACTCGAGGAACATGACGTCTACCCGTACCTGATGGGCAACGCCCAAGCGCGCCTCGCCCAGGCGCGTCACATCGCCGTCAACGCGGGGATTACCGCCGGCCATCGAAGCCCGGCCGTCGCATGCGCCGCGGGCCGCCCCGTCGACACCGAGGATATCTGGGAGGTCGATGAACGCGGCGGGATTCATGGCGCGCTCGACGCGCATGCGCCATTTGACGCCTGGGACTCGATTGACGAACGCGGTGAGGGCGCGGCCGGTGCCGACACATCGCTGGGAGCGGGACCCCTCATCAACCTGGGCGGAGACACCTGGGCGCTCTTTCCGTGGCTGGGTAGTTACGCCTTTCTCGCACTCGAACGATTGCTCAAGATCAAATGCGCGTCCGAGCTGGGGATTAAGGGCCTCGATCCGTCCCGCCCCTACTTCATGCAGTTTCACATGAAGGCAGATGCGCGCACGTTCTTCGAGGCGGTGGCCGCCGAGGCCGAAATGGACTTCGACCCAATCGAGCTCTTATATCCCGGAGAGGTCCCCTATTTCGATAAATACGACAAGTTTTTACCCGCCGAACTGGTCCGAAAGGGGTTTGCCGAGGGCGTGCTCGACATAGACGGCATGCGTCGAAGAGTCATCGGCTGGCGTGATGCGATGGCGCCGGGGAGGGGACGTTAGACCAAGGGCGCTCACCGTGAAGTCATGGCACCAGGCCGCGCTGGACGAGGGGTCCGTCCGCTCGGCTCAAAGCCGTCCGGCCCCGGGCGTCGCACATGACATCACCGTACATCGCGTCATCGAGGGGCAGTTCGTCGTGGAAGGCATACGTTCCGTCAGTCGCGATGAGCAGATAGTTGTCCTCAGCGCCAAATAAGGCATCCTCGCAAGGAACCACATGGACGCGCGAGAACACCGAAGCGGCAGTCGCAGCTGCGTCTCGCAAGAAATCGACGTTCTCCCCACCCGCGGAAGTAACGACATTCGCGAGGTACAGGCCTCCGGGATTCAGGCAGGCCTTGACCTGGTGCAGGGCCTCCACCGTGGCAAGGGAGCGGACGGGCTCATGGCCCGCAAAGCAGTCGTTCACGATCGCATCGTAGCGCACCCCCTCGGCCATTGCCCGGGAGATGAGCGAGCGCGCGTCCGCCGTGATCAAACGCAGTCGATCGCCTGCGATGAGCTCGAGTTCATCGAGGAAAAACCACCGACGTGCCAACCTCGTGATGGATGGGTCGATTTCAACGACATCCATATCGATGGTCGGATGCGTGGTGAGCACATGCTTGGGATACGCGTATCCACCGCCGCCCATCACGAGCACCCGATCGATACCGCGGCCCGTCGTCTCACGCTTGGCTGCTTCGGCATCGAACATGCGGTCAAATGCCCGATAGTACGCGAACACCGGTTCAAAACGCCGCTCATCCAAATATGTGGCGCTCTGATACACACCGCCCTGTTGGAGAACGCGAACCCGATTGCCCGTCGTGTCTCGCACCTCCTTCACCCGCGCCACGCCCGATTCGGTCCGCGCGGACCGCAGGCACCGAGATCCCGCAAAAAACGCAGTGGCGCCGGCGGCGGCGATTCCGAGGGCCGCGGCGGCGAGGGCCATCCCCGCCGCGATTCCGAAGCCCGCGGAAACGTTCGAGGGCTTTCGAGTCATGAGAGCTCCTTTTGCTGATACAAGCCATGGTCGAGGAAGCCGAGATGACGGTAGTACTCGCGCGTTCCCACCGCGCTGATCACGTTGAGGCGCTCATAGCCGGCCTCGCGCGCGATCTCGGAGGCCCTCTCGATAAGGCGACGGCCAAGCCCCAGGTGTTGGGCGGATGTTCCACCCGTGCCGAGCTGCGTGGCCATGCCGTACACATGGACCTCGCGAATCATCGCCTCGCCCGCCACGATGGGTAGGAGCCCATCTCCAAAACCAGCCGCCCTGGATTTGGGATCCGCTTCGATGGAGGCGGACAACCCGCGCACATACCCCTCGTTCGGCAAGGACAGACGCAAGAAACCCGCGATGAGGTTCTCGGGCGTCACCCACTGCAAGAAGTGCTCGCGCGTGTTCGATGTCCCATACGAGACATCCTCCATACGCAGCTCGTCGACGGGCACTTCGCTCGTTGCGACCTCGCGGAAGCGGATCTCTTGGATGCCGCGCGCATCACCCTGGGAACGCAGGCGATTCTCTACGAGCTGACGAAGGTTGGGCTTCTTGTTCCCCGCCACGATGTCGTGCGAGGAAAAGTCGCGGATCATGCGCGAGATGCGGCAAAACGGAGGGGTTGCGGCGACATCGCTCACCAAAATGTCGAGCAGCTCTGCCTCGGAGTAGGGCGCCCATGAGCCCGCCTCGAAGCGCTCCTGCAACCGCGCACCCTCGATGAGCGCGCACGGATAGAGCTTGATCTCGTCGGGCTGAAACGGTAGACCGCGCACAAGTCGCAGGTAGTCGGCCTTATCCTGTTCCGGTGTGGAACCCAGCAGGTTGACCATCGCGTGCGCGTGAATCTTGAACCCGAACGCGCGCAACAACTCGAACGCCCGCCCGATCTGGGAAACCTCGATGTCTCGGTCATTCGCATCCAAAACGGCCTGATCGAGGGACTGGATGCCCATCTGCACCTTGGTGCATCCAAGGCGACGGATCATCATCAGTGAACCGGGTGTGATGGCATCCGGACGCGTCTCCACCACGAGCCCGACCACGCGGCAGCGGGCAGTCTCGTTTGCGCGCTGCAACCGCTCAAGCTCGTCAAACGTGGCGACCTGCTCGTCTGCGACGGCGCGCCACGGGGACCCGGCGCCGTATAGATCGGAAAATGCCTGGTTGTAGGAGCACGCATGCTCGTCCAGCCGGCGCTGGACCTCTTCCGCCGCCCGATCGAGCTGTGCATCCCCCTGGGGAAATCCCAGCGTCCGGTACAGCTCTTTCCGTTCCTCGGCACTCGAGCGGGACGGCGCGCACGGTCGCCCGTCCCCTGCAGGGCCCGCAGCGGAACCGCGCGCGCCGTCCATAGCGGGCTCGAACTCGTTCAACGCGCGGAACAGCTCCGCGATGAACCACACCTGATAGCCCCGCGGATAGTCGCTCCAGGTTCCCCCGAGCACGATGAGCTCGATCTTGTCGACGGCGTGGCCCATCTGGCTGAGCGCGGTCAGACGCGATGTGACCTGCAGGTATGGATCGAACCAGTTTTGCTCGGCACGCTCGCACGCGGGCTCGTTGTGCAGATAGCTCTTGGGCATGCGGATATCGTTCGGGCAAAACAGGCAATCGCCGCCGCACGGCCAAGGCTTGGTGATAACCGTGATGGTCGCCACGCCCGAGGCGCTGCGCCGCGGCTTCATACGCAAAACGGCGAGGAGCCGCCTTTCGAGCTCGGGGGTCACGCCCCATGACTCCCAACGAGCGCGCTCCTCGCTCTTCACCCGCTGGTAGAACGGCAATAGGCGCCGCTTGGCGAATGTGCGCTTATCTGCACCGGAACGGCGCGCGGCCGCATGCCCCATCTTGAGCAAGGCGCGGTCGTCTACGCTCCGGCCGGCACGCAGCTCTTCGAGTATGTCGAGAATAATCTGTTCCATGGACCCATTGTATATGAGCCCCGCGTCTTCACCTCAACGGATGCGGCCCGGAACACGTTGTCGTCTAAGCGTTCCGCTCTACAATAACCTTGTCGATATGGCCGCATCTTCGCCGGGAGCCCCATGGACCTCACCACCGCGCACAAGCTCATCGAGCTCAACAACCGCTTTTACGCCGAACACGCGGCATCATTCTCCGCGACGCGAAGCTCGCCGTGGGAAGGGTGGGGGCGCGCAGCCGAGCTCTTGACGCAACTCAACTGGGGTGGCGAGCACAAGGGCGACGGGCGCCATCCATTCGTGCTCGACCTCGCCTGCGGCAACTTGCGCTTCGAGCGGTTTCTCCTCGACGCATTTCCAGACCTCGACCTTCGATTCAACGCGATCGACGCCTGTCCCGAGCTTGCAAAAGACGCTTCCCAGATTCCCGGCACGACCTTTTTCAAGATGGATGTCCTCGGGAGCCTTCTCGACGACTGGACTTGTCTCGGCGCCCTTGGGCACGCCACCCCGAATCGTCACCTCGCCACCGCCGGTGTCCCCGCGTGCGATCTGACGGCCTGCTTCGGCTTCATGCATCACGTGCCGAGCTTTGCCATGCGGGCATGCATGCTCGATATGCTCGTCGACCGCACCGCGCTCGGTGGGAATGTGATCATCTCATTTTGGCAGTTCATGCACGATGAGAGATTGGCACGCAAGGCCCTCGCAGCCGATTCCGTCGCCCGCGAGTCCACGTCGAACGTCATGTTCCCGCTCGACGAGAACGATCACTTCCTGGGCTGGCAATCCGACCCTTCCCCCTTGCGCTACTGCCACCATTTTGACGAATCGGAAATCGACGCGCTTGTAGCATCTGTGGGAACGCGCGTCCGCGAGATCGCGCGCTACTCCGCGGACGGGGGCTCTGGTACCCTCAATCGGTACCTGATCCTCGAACGGATCGCCTAATCGACCTTTCCCGCTCATAAGCACCGACCCCATCCGAGAGGCCCCCATGCACGCACGTATGCCCAAGAACTTCGTCCTCGACCAGCGCATCGAGCGCGCGTCCGACGCCATCGAGACAGGCGCCGCGGCGTACCGGGGGCGCTGGGCCGAGGCATGCTGCCCACTCATCCCCGGCGGCGCCGAGCGCTTCAATCACGTGCATCTCGATTTGGGCTGCGGCAAGGGCGCCTACCTCGCCGCCATGGCACAGCGCCACCCTGACACCTTGTTCATCGGCATGGACAGCGAGCCCGTGTGTGTTGTGCATGCAGCTCAGTTGGTTCTCGACCTGGACATCAAAAACGCCCTGGTCATTCCCGGTGATGCCGCAAACCTAGCCGAGATCTTCGCGCCCGGGGAGCTCTCGAGCATCTCCATCAACTTTCCCACGCCCCATCCCAAGCGTCGCCACGCGCGGCTTCGCGTAACCACGGCCGAGCATCTCGACGGGTACCGCCCGCTCATCGCGGCGAACGGCATGCTCACGCTTCGCACGGACAGCCTACCGCTGTACGAGTATTCGTTACCGCAGTTCAAAGCCATCGGGTGGAAAGTGGTGTGCGCCACGCACGACGACCGCACCGCCCATCCCGAGCAGCCCATCACCGAGTACGAGCGGCGTCTTACCGGGCAGGGGGCGACTGTCCACGCGATCTACGCGCGACCTGCGGATAAGCCAGCCACGCCCGAGCAGCTTCAGTCCGCACTTGACCTCCCGCAAAGCCTTATCGACTATCTTCCCGAGGATCTTTTTGCCGAGGATTACATCCCCTACGGCATGAGCTACGCCGTAGACAACCTCCGCAACCGCCGTCAGCACCTCGCAGCGCGGCGAAATGCATAAATGCCTTATCTATCGGGCCTTTGCTGCATATTTTTTCCCGCTCTCCACGTAATGGGCGCGCGTTTTCCCGATGATGGTCAAAACACCCTGATTGTGCGGCGAACCTTCGCACGCCGACCAACAAATGCCCAGGATCCGATTGTCCGGGCATCGTAGCAGCGACCTCGAAAAAAACGTTTTGACCGACAGTCAATACAAAACCCCAGGGTTCTTCTTGACGCGGGGATATGCATGCTTCCTGAGAGGCTCTTCTCAGCGCACAATCAGGGTATTTTGACCACTCTCGAGATTTCGCACATTTAGACCCCCTGTTTGCGGCTAATAGACCCTGCTATTAGCGCAGTGATCTGCCGGTGAGTCGATGCGCGGCACTCCAAACGAGCATCCGGCACGCCGCATTCGGTCATAATAGGCACAGCAACATCGACGAAATGGAACGCACATGCCCGACGTGACCAACACTACCGACCCTTTTGCCCACGGCTCCCTGGGCTCGCTCGCACCCAGCTGGTGGGAACCGGAAACCGACGGAACCGAGCAGGTTTCACAACCCGATCCATGGCTGACGCCCGAAGAGGCATACGAACGGTTCATGGAATGGGTCTCCTCTCGCGGCATCGAACCCTGGGAACACCAGGAAGATGCACTGTTCTCCCTGGCCACGGGCAGTAACGTGATCTTGGGCACACCAACGGGTTCGGGCAAGTCGCTCGTCGCGCTCGGGATGATGTTCATGGCCATGGCCAGCGGACAGCGCGCCTACTACACCGCACCGATCAAGGCCCTCGTGTCCGAGAAGTTCTTCTACCTGGTCGACATCCTCGGACGTGACAACGTGGGCATGATCACCGGCGACTCGCATATCAACACCGGGGCCCCCGTCATCTGCTGCACCGCCGAGATCCTCGCCAATCAGGCGCTGCGCGAAGGTGAGGACACCGATGCGGGCTGCGTCGCCATGGACGAGTTCCACTTCTTCTCCGATCCGGATCGCGGCTGGGCCTGGCAGGTCCCGCTGCTCACACTGCCCCACACGCAATTCCTGCTCATGAGCGCCACTTTGGGCGACATGACCTCCATCGGAGACGCCCTCACCCGTACCACCGGACGTGAACTGGAGCTCATCGCCGACGCTCCGCGCCCGGTGCCCCTCTCCTACGAATACGTGAAAACCGCACTGGAGGGAACGGTCGAACTCGCCCTGAGACAAGGCGACTCACCACTATATATCGTGCACTTCTCCCAAGACGCGGCCCTTCAATCCGCTCGCGCGCTTGCAAGCTACGGCGTCGCCGGCAAGGAGCAGCGCGAGGCCATCAAGGAGGCCATCAAGGGAGAGCGTTTCACCACGGCATTCGGCAAGACGCTCAAGCACCTCATCTCGAGCGGCGTTGGCCTGCACCACGCCGGCATGCTGCCCCGCTACCGCTTGCTCGTCGAAAAGCTCGCGCAACAGGGCCTGCTTCCCGTGATTTGCGGCACCGATACGCTCGGCGTGGGGATCAACGTGCCCATCCACACCGTTCTGCTCACCGGCCTCACGAAATTCGACGGCTACAAGCAGCGTCGCCTGCGCTCGCGCGAGTTCCATCAGATCGCCGGGCGCGCGGGCCGCTCGGGCTTCGACACCGAGGGCGTGGTCATCGCCGAGGCCCCCGAGTTCGAGATTGAGAACCATAAAGCTGAGCTCAAGGCCATGGGCGACCCCAAAAAGATGAAGAAGATCAAGAAGAAGCGCCCGCCGGAGGGCTTTGTAACCTGGAATGAGGACACCTTCACCCGCCTGATCGAAAGCGAGCCCGAGACCCTCAAGCCCCGTCTGCGAATCACGCACTCCATGGTGCTCGCAGAGGTCGAGCAAGGTGGCGACGCCTGGAAGCGCGTGCTGGCACTCATCGACGCGTCGCTTCAGACCCCCGAAGAGAAGGCGAGGCTGAAGGGGCGCGCCGCGGAAATCTTCGCCACGCTCATCGACGCCGGAGTCGTGGTGCGCGAATCCGTGGATCCCGATGACCACAGCGCCGATTCGTTTCCGACGGTCTCGCTCACCGAGGCCCCCGAGAACCTGGACGAGCTGAGGGCGCTCGACGTCGGAAACGATGAGGGGGATGCGGCGGCGGACGCAACTCCGGGACATCCGCTTGACGGCCCCGCCTCGTACTTCCTCACGGTCGACCTGCCCGAGGACTTTGCCCTCGATCAGCCGCTCTCCCCGTTCCTGCTCGCGGCGCTCGAACTGCTCGATCCGGAAAGCCCCACGTACACACTCGACCTCATCTCCATGGTCGAAGCGACGCTCGAAGACCCCAAGCAGATACTGCGGGCGCAGGAACGTCGCGCCCGCGATGCGGCGATGAACGCCATGAAGGCGGAGGGCATCGACTTTGAGGAGAGCGTCGATCGGCTACAGGACGTCACGTACCCAAAACCGCTCGAGGAGATGCTCGACGTTGCGTTCGCCACGTACTGCGCGCAAGTCCCATGGGCAAACGACTACGAGCTCAGCCCCAAGTCGGTCCTGCGCGACATGCTCGAGACCGGTTGCGACTTCAAGAGCTATATCGCGCAGTACAAGATCGCGCGGTGCGAGGGCATCCTGTTGCGCTACCTCACCGAGGCCTACCGCTCGCTGGATCGCACCGTGCCGGTGGAGCGTCGCACCGAGGAGCTCGACGATATCGTTTCCTGGCTGGGACTCGTGGTGCGTTCCGTCGACTCGAGCCTTGTGGACGAGTGGGCCAACGCGGGCGCGGAGCCGGGCGCGGCTCCCATCAAGCACGGAGACGAGGTGGTCGCCGACCGCCGCGGCATGACGCTCATGGTGCGCAACACCTTGTTCCAGCGCGTGCGCCTCGTCGCCCTCGACCGTGCCGACGCCCTCGGGGACCTCGACGCCGATTGGGGCTACGGCGAGAGCCGCTGGGCACGAGTGCTCGACGCGTTCTATGAGGCGCACGAAGATCTGCTCACCGATGCCGATGCGCGATCGGCCGCGTTCCTTGAAATCGACGAATCGGACGAGCGGTCCGATCACGTTTGGCACGTGCACCAAGTGTTCCACGATTCGGACGGCGACCACGACTTCGGCATCATGGCCGACGTCGACCTGGATGCCACGCAAGACGGCGACGGCATCGTCTTCAAGAACTACCGAGCCGGCGCGATCGAGGACCTCGTTCGCTAGCCCCCCGGCATCCCATCGATCCTCCCTGCGCATCGCCGACCCGATCCGACTGGCCGGCGATGCGCAGCATTATGCGTGGCATTAAGTTATTTTTAACCTCCCATTAAGCTGCATGACCAACCCGTCACGTAGGTGTCACGAAGGCGCAAGGGCCCCTCCCCATCATGGATGACATAGCGATCATCCAAGGAGTTGAACCATGAACACATATGGGAGAAATGACGTCCGACGCCCTCTCAGAGAATTTGATGGACCCCTCGAGGGAGGGAGATTCCGAAACGATCGCGGCTCGCGACAACGACGCTCCGCCGTGCCGCAGCAGGCCGGTGCGACGCGACGGAGATATGCCATCGCCAGACAACGATCCCGCGCAGTGCGGCGAACACGGCGGTGCTCATCGCGCGCGGGAAAGCTGGCGCTCATCGGCCTCGGTATCGCCATCGCCTCCATCCTCGCAGTCCAATCACTCAAGGGACAGGAAGCCGGGATGGGACGAAAGGATGCCCCGCCGCCCCAAGAGCAGGTGGCCCATTCGACACCTGCGCACGCCTGGCGCAAGGGGGAGGTCCCATTCCTGTATCAAATCGACCCCCAATGGTCCGCCGAACCCTATGCGGGAGGGAACATCCTTGAAAACGGATGCGGACCCACCTGCCTTTCCATGGTCTACGTGTCCCTGACGGGAAAGACGGACCTCGATCCCGCCGCCATGGCGCGTTTCAGCGAGCAGAACGGTTTCACCGTCGACGGCATGACGGCTTGGACGTTGATGACAGACGGCGCGGCGATACTCGGCCTTCGCAGTTCCGAGCTCCCCGCAAGCGCCGACGACGTCCGCGCCGAGCTCGAGGCGGGGCGGCCGGTCATATGCAGCGTGCGGCCCGGAGACTTCACCACCACGGGACACTTCATCGTGCTCGCCGGCCTCACCAAAGACGGACAGGTCATGGTGCGGGACCCGAACAGCGCCGGCAACGGCGACCACCCTTGGGATCTCGACCGGATTCTCGGCCAATGCGCCAACCTATGGAGCTTCTCCTCGTAACTTTGCATGCGAATCGCCGCTCCCGCGCCGGGGCCCGAGCCCGAGCGCCGGATTCACGCACGCCCGGGGCTTGGCGGCCCCGTGCGCATGCATACCCTGCGCAAACGCGCTACCATGGGACCATCAACCCCGTTGCGATATATCACGCAGAAAGGTGGCATCGTACATGAAGCTCGCAGTTCCCTCCGTTGGAGAAGGCGGCCTCGAGGCCCAGCGCTCCGCCCACTTCGGCCACGCCGACTGCTTCACGATTCTGAACGTCGAAGACGGCCAGGTCTCCCTCGAGGGCACCATCGCCAATCCCCCGCACGAGGAGGGTGGCTGCATGCGCCCCGTGGGGATCCTTTCCGATGCCGGCATCGACGCCATTGTCGCCGCGGGCATGGGCATGCGCCCCATGCAGGGCTTTGCCGCGGCGGGCATCGCCGTTCTGCACGACGCCGACTCCCCCACCGTGGGTGCGGCCGCCGAGCGTGTGGCCGCCGGCCAGGCCGAAGCCATGGGGCCGGAGCACGCCTGCCATCATTAGGGCCCGTACCGCCATACAGATCGTCTCAAACAGCTCGCCTCAAAAGGCATCGCCCGCAAACGGAAGCGGGCGATGCCTTTTCTCGTTCGGCCCTTTAGACCCATCCCACCATGGGGCAAACAACCCACTGCCGAATAGCACCACGACCATGGCGACAAGCCCATAGATGGTTTCGCGCAAAATACCCCACCGCGCGAGCAGGGGATATTTCGCCCGCAAACGCCGGCGATCGAGCAAGAGATACGCTCCGATTATGAGAATCGGATCGATGCACAAGACGTTCTGCGCGAACAAATACCCTATCGACCTGCCCATGTCCTCAGTTGTGGGGTTGAAAATCGTCTCAACGCTCATCCACAGCATCATGGCGAGCATCGCGAGAACCGCGATGTTCCAAACGCGCCCCATCCATGAGGGGATCAGCGTGAGCGGGTTCCACCTTCTCAGCGCCGACAACGCGAAGCTCATCGGACGGGTACGCACAGGCACTCCCGCCGCGCGCGTCGTGACGGTGCGGCCCGATTCGACCACAGCCGAAATCGCCGCGCCGAAATCCGCAGCCGAGGCATAGCGGTCGGCGGGGTCGAATGCGCAAGCCGTCTCTATGACCCGCGCCCACCCATCGCCTATGCCTTTACCCTTGCACTCACCAGCTCCACAGACGTTCGGGGGCTGCTCGCCCGTCAGGCAAAAATACAAGATCTTGCCCAGCGCGTACACATCGGTTCGCTCGTCGGTCTGACCAAAGCCGAACTGCTCGGGCGGGGCATAGCATCGCGTCAGGAAATGGGTGGTATCGCTCGACGCATCCGGGCGCCACATCCGAGCACTTCCGAAGTCGATGACGACAGCCTCACCAGCGCGCATGATAACGTTCGACGGTTTGAGATCGCGATGTATCAGGGGGCTCGGGAGCGCCGTGTGGAGCTCTACAACCGCTCGGCTCAGTGTGGGCAGCACGAGCGTCGCCAGATGCTCCCCCGCGCCGATCGCCCTTTGCAGGGCGTCGACCGTGCAGCCATCGACATGCTCCATCACCACCGTCAGCGTGCCACCGCTGCGAGCGCACTCGACCAATCGAGGCGCGCACGCCAGGCTCGCACCCTGCTGTTGAGCTCGCCACAGCTCCTCGTACGCCACGCCGGCGCCGGAGTCGATATCGATGACCTTGCGGACGTATCTGCCGGCGACCCCCTCCCTCGGGCGGCCCCGCACCAGCTCCGTCGTCTCGAATTCAGACTGCTTGATCACCCGATCGGCATGCCAGGTCGTCGCCTCTGCAGACTGGGACAGGAACGCCTCGAGGTCATGCTGGAACGTCTCGTCCCCCGAGCCCGGGGCATTGGTTGCAACTATGTCTTCAGAATTCCTCATGACCCGCATCATACCAGCGCGCGCGGACAATCAGCAGACAGTCTCCTCGTCAAGGCGGTAGAGTTCCTCGTTGACCTTCTGAAGACTGCATCCCTGGTCAATGCAGAAGATGATGATCGCATCTCGGCGGCACTTCGGGTTGAGCGAGCTCACCCCCGCGGCACGGAGCGCGCGGTTCGTTTCGCGCAGCGTCAATGCCATGGCAAATGCGATTTGGAGCACCTTGTCACGCGAGGGGTTGCGGGCGCCGGTGAAAATCTGATATCCGAACGTCTCATTCAGGTCGGCCATGCGGACCACGCGCGAGCGTTTGAGGTTCTTCTTCTCGAGCATGCGTTCGAGAAACTCCGAAAGCGTCTCGGCGGGAAAGTCATGACCTCCGATGAAGTCATCGAGGGACGGGGCCTCGATCAGCTCCTGCAACACCTGCTCTGTCAAACGCTCCGTCATATCAGCCCCATTCCACACCCTTCATGCTCATCAGACGCTTTAAAAGGGCGACGACGCGAACCAACACGAACGCCGCCCTTCGACACACCCCCCAGAACTTTACGACACAATCCAAGTAGCAGCGGGATCATCGGTAAGTAGGCTGGAGAAATAGAGCACCTTGGACAGCGTTCCACTGAAATAGATATTGCCCGAAACTGAACCGCCGGTGGAAAGGTCGCCGTAGTTAATCGCATCCTCCCCACCGTCGAAATACGTGGTGTCGCTACGAACACCCGTCTCGTTCTCTCCCTTCCAATCGTACGAGTTGAAAGAAATGGGCTCATCACCGTTATTCTCGTACGTGACGTTGACCCGAGTAACCTCGGTCCCGTCGAAGTTGGCCAAACCGGAAGTCACTTCATTGACCGTCACCGACAGGCCATTTTCAAGCTCGACCTTGAACCCGACCGCCAGCTCGTCAGCAGGCCGTTCCTCAGCCTCTTCCTTCTTTCCATCGCCTTCAGATGACTGAACCGCCTGAGGCCCATTCAACGCGTCATCGACGGCAGCACCATACATGCCCTGACTCACCAGAACGGCGACAGCTGCCACGACATTCACCGCGATCGCAATGCCCGCCAGGCCTTTGCCCGTGCGCTTGCCGCGCACACAGGAGACCATACCGGCAATCGCCAGCGCCGCGCCAATCAGCGCAACGAAAAACGAGATGTTGTTGATAAATGGCAGCAGCGAGGTTACAAGCGCCAAGACGCCGATGATCAATCCCGCAATCGCAATGCCGGAGCGACGCTGTTTTTCGGAAACCTCTTCCATGTTTTCCACCCTTCCGCAACAGAAGACCCCTCCGTTTGGGCCCCAAGTGACTTCATTATCGGAAAGCGCCCCCTGGGTTTCATTAGCTGCGAGCTAATGAAACGCCCATCGTCTCTCCGTTGGGGCATGCTCTACCATGTTCACCAACGAGCGAACTGCGGAGGCACCTATGGCAAGCAACAAAAGATCGGCGCGCGCCAAACAACGCGCGGCGTTTGAAGCCGGATTTGATGGAGGCGCCATGGGCGATCTGTTCGCACGTGAGCGGGAGCGTGAAGATCGTCTCGACGCCGAACACGATGCCGCACTCCGCCGCAAAGCCTGCGAATCCAAGAACCGCTATTCAAGCAGGTCGGAGGCGGAAGGCGCCATAGCCGCATGCGCCGAGCACGGGCGAGGCGGCCTTTCGGTTTATCGCTGCCCTTACTGCAACGGATGGCACCTCACGAGCCACCCGCGCTAAGCCCGTACGATAACGGTCGAGGCATCCGAGGGCGCGACTCGCCCCGCGTCCCATCCCTCGCCGTGTACAAAGGGCGTTGCCGGATGAAACGGCAAGCACCATGTCGCGAAGGGCCGCGGCCCACCAGCGCCCCACCTAGCGCTTTCTCCCACCCGGAACTCTCCCGTTCAAATATCGGAATCTGTCGATATGTTATTATATTGATGAGTTTCTATATGAAGTAATAGCAGGTAAATATAGGAGATTCGGGATATGGGCAAACCAGTCGTGGCATTCGTCTGCGCGCACAATGCCTGCCGGGGCCAAATCGCGGAGGCAATGGCGCGCCAGTTCGCAAACGACGTCATGCTCGCCCATTCCGCGGGGACGCACCCGGTAAAGGCCGTCAACCCGAGTGCCGCGCGCCTGCTGGCAAGCGAGTACGGATTCGACGTCGCATCGCTCGAGCCCAAACCCCTGACGCACCTGCCCGATGTCGACATCCTCATCACCATGGGCTGCGGTGTTGAATGCCCCTCCCTGCCGGCGATGTATCGCGAGGACTGGGGGCTCGATGACCCCATCGGCAAGGACGATGACGCACTCATGCGAACGATGCGCATCATCCAACAGCGAGTCATCGGGCTTAGGGCGCGCATCGTCGCCGGCGAGTTCGACCGCGAGCGGCTCGCATCGAACCTCAAGGCGCTGGGAGACTCCAACCGCCTCCGCATCATCGAGCTGCTATGGGATGGATGCGAGCGATGCGCCCGCGACCTACTCGCAGAGCTCGAGATCACCCAGCCCACGCTCTCCCACCACATGGCGGCGTTGCGCGATGCGGGAATCGTCCGTGCGCGCAAAGACGGTCGTTGGACGCACTACCGACTCGACCACGACGTCCTCGATGCCATCGCGGCGCTGCTCGGGCAAAGCATCGCCTACCACGCCGCCGAAACCGATGAGGACGACCGCCGCTTCTAGCATCCCATCGCCTCGAGGACCATCCCATCGTCTCCAAAAGCGGCCCCCGACCCATCCGACGAAAGGCGCGCAATGCCCCGCGATAGCAAGCATCTTGAACATGAACTCGCCCAGCGCGCCCTCCCCTGCATCCTGGCGATTCCCATAGGCATAGCCTCCGGAGCGGTGTGCGCGCTGTTCGGGAGGGTTCTGCTCACCGTAGGCGCACTGAGGGATTCGCACCTTCTCGCCTTCGCGCCGTTCCTCCCCTTGGCGGGCCTGCTCATCACGTGGCTGTATCGGCGATTCGGCCGGGAGGCGGCCCGCGGCATCTCCCTCGTCTTCGATGTCGGGCACGGCACGGAAGAGGAGATCCCCCTGCGGCTGATCCCGCTCTCCATGGCAACGACCTGGCTCACCCACCTGTTTGGGGGAAGCGCGGGGCGCGAGGGCGTGGCGGTTCAGATGGGCGCCGCCATATCCCATTGGGTGGGGCGCCGCGCACACCCTCGGCTCGACGCGGCCCACGACGGCTCCTATGCGGTCATGGGCATGGCAGCCGGATTTGCGGGGCTGTTCCACACCCCCATCGCGGCCACGCTCTTCGCAGTCGAGGTACTCGAAGCAGGCAAGCTGCGGTACCGTATGCTCATGCCCTCCCTCATCGGCGCGCTCTGCGCAAGCCGAGTGTCAGGCGCCTTGGGGCTCGAGGCGTTTCACGCGGTTGTACCGGCACTCGAGCAGGTGGGAACCGCACTCGTCCTCAAGGTGATGGTTCTGGGGGGAATCTTCGGGCTGGTCGGGGCCGCCTTCGCCGTAATGCTCGACTGGGCGAAGCAGGAGGCTGCGACTCGAATTCCAAATCCGTATGCGCGCATCGCCCTCATGGGGGCGGCGGTCTCCCTCCTCGTGATCGCGCTCTTCCACGGCAGATATGCCGGACTCGGCACCAACCTCATCTCCGACAGCCTCGCGGGCAGCCCGGTCCATGCCTACGACTGGGCCCTCAAACTGCTGCTGACCGTCTCAACACTCGCAGCAGGGTATCAAGGCGGCGAGGTCACGCCCCTGTTCGCAATCGGGGCGAGCCTGGGAGCCGTGCTCGGCGCGCCCTTCGGGCTCGATCCGGTTCTTGTCGCGGCACTCGGATATGCGGCGGTGTTCGGTGGCGCCACGAACACGCTGCTGGCCCCGGTATTCATCGGTTGCGAGGTATTCGGTGCCGCGTCGCTGCCGCTCTTCTTCATCGCGTGCGCGGCGGCCAAGTTCTGCAATTTCAACAAGAGCATCTACGCGAGACAACGCGTGGCCGACTAGATGCAGTGGGCGCAATCCGGGCCTTCGGCAGGCGGGCGGGCGCTCGCATCGCGCTTCTTTACGTAGATATCGAAATCGCAAAACGCGGCGCCACCGCCCATATATTGCGTGCGATTCCAGCACAGATTCGGATGCAGGCCCTCGTTTCCCGCATCGTCCGTATGGCAGAAGCACTGCGTGAGTTCGGGGCATCCATATTTTTCGCACGTGTCCAAGAACAGGCATTTCCTCATATCGAACTTGCAGCGAGTCATTCCGGTCCGGTAAAAGTCGGCCTCAAAACCCGCTTTCGTTCCGAACTGCCGCTTTGCAACCCATCGGAATATCAGCGGGTACAGCTTGTAAAGCCCTGAATAACCCAGCATTTTCCCGGTGGCTTCCGCACTTCTCGCGGCGCGTTCGATCCAGAGCTCGTCCATGAACGCCAATGCGTCCCGCTGTGAAACCCCGTTTTTCTGAAGCGCCTCATACCAGCTGATGCATGGGAACAGGTTGTTCGCGTAATGCACGCGCTTTGCCCGGCATGCACGCGCGTTTTCCCGGCACAGCTCCCGCAATCGCGTCGCAGCGTCGGCGGCGGCCCTTTCGGACATCTCCCCGCCCCATCGCGCTTCCACCGCCGCGGCGACATCGGCCATGGCCGTATTTCGCATCATGTCTCACCCCATCTGCCAAACCGGGCATGCACTCCGTACGGGCACCCGTCGGAAAGGCTTTCCACCTCTTGAACCAGAGGCCCCGCACTCGAAAACCGCCCAGATCGCGTGCCCGAATGCGGGGAAGGGTTCCGCCCGAACGAGGCGAAACCCTTCCCTCAAGCCGTGAATACACGGGCCTTATGCCGAAAAGCACCGCACGTCGCGGTTGTCCCGACTACTCGAACTCGATGGTCCCGCAGGGCTTCGGGGTGAGGTCGTACAGGACACGGCAGATGCCGTTGACCTCGGAGGCGATACGGTCGCCGATCTTCTTGAGGAGCGCCCAATCGAGCTCGGGCACCTCGGCGGTCATGGCGTCCACGGTGTTGACGGCGCGGATGAACGCCGGCCACTCGTACAGGCGCTTGCCCTCCTTCACGCCGGTGACGCGGAAGTCGGGCACGGACACGAAGTACTGCCAGACCTTGCCCTCGAGACCGGCCGCGGCAAACTCCTCGCGCAGGATCGCGTCGGCCTCGCGCAGGGCCTCCAGGCGATCGCGGGTGATGGCGCCCAGGCAGCGCACGCCCAGACCGGGGCCCGGGAAGGGCTGGCGCTCGACCATGTTCTCGGGCAGGCCGAGCTCGCGGCCGATCACGCGGACCTCGTCCTTGTACAGCAGGCGGACGGGCTCGCAGAGCTCGAACTGCAGGTCGTCGGGCAGACCGCCCACGTTGTGGTGGGCCTTCACGCCGTCGGACTCCAGGATATCGGGGTAGATGGTGCCCTGGGCGAGGAAGGACACCTCGTCGCCGACCTTGCGGGCCTCCTCCTCGAAGACGCGGATGAACTCGGCGCCGATGATCTTGCGCTTGGCCTCGGGCTCGGCAACGCCGTCGAGCAGGGACAGGAAGCGGTCGGTGGCGTCCACGTAGACGAGATTGGCGTCGAGCTGGTTGCGGAACACGTCCACGACCTGCTCGGACTCGCCCTTGCGCATGAGGCCATGATTCACGTGCACGCAGATGAGCTGCTTGCCGATGGCCTTGATCAACAGCGCGGCGACCACGGAGGAGTCAACGCCGCCGGACAGGGCCAGGAGGGCCTTCTTATCACCGATCTGCTCGCGGCAGGCGGCAACCTGCTCCTCGATAAAGGCCTGGGCGAGTTCGGGGGTGGTGATGCGGGCCATGTCGTCGGGACGCTTGTTGAGATCCATAAGGCTCCTTTCGAGGGCGCGCGGGCGGCGCGACGGGACGTCTTGTAGGTGGGACGTCATATATCACATAGCATTATGCCTTTTCCGCGTGATAGGTGCAGGGGAATCGCGCGGTGATGATACGATTTTCACCGTAGAAACCTGTCAAAGGAGGACCGATGGTCACCTTATCCGACGCCCGCATCGACGAACTCATCGCCGAGGACGTGCCTTATATCGATCTGACCAGCCATATCCTGGGAATCGACACCCAGGCCGGGGTCATGGAGTACTTCACCCGCGAGGCCTGCGTGCTCGCCGGTGGCGAGATCGCGGCGCGCATCGCCACCAAGCTCGGATGCGCCGTCACCAACATCCTGCCGGACGGCACGTCGCTCGAGGCCGGCCAGTCCTTCATGGCGATCGGCGGGACGGCCTCCCAGCTCCACCGGGCTTGGAAGGTATGCCTCAACGTGTTCGACCACCTCTCCGCCGTGGCCACCAAGACCCGCGCGATGGTCGACGCCGCGCACGCCGCCAACCCGTCCTGCGAGATCCTCACCACCCGCAAGAGCATGCCGGGCGTGAAGGACCTGCTCGTGGAGGCCACCGTCGCGGGCGGCGCATTCCCCCACCGCCTGGGCCTGTCCGAAACGGTTCTCGTGTTCGACCATCACCTTTCGTTCATGGGCGGAATCGACGCGTTCATCGAGCAACTGCCCCAGATCCGCTCGCGTTGCATCGAGAAGAAGCTGTTCGTCGAGGTGAACGCCGAGCAGGCGCTCGCCCTCGCGTGGCACAACGCCGCCTGCACGCGCGCCTGCACCGCCTCGCGCGGGGCCATGACCTGGGCGGGCGTCGACGGCATCCAGCTCGACAAGATCCCCGTCGAAGAGCTCGCCGGGCTCGTGGGCGACCTGCGTGCTCTCGATCCGCGCCTCACCATCATCGCCGCCGGGGGCGTCAACCCCGGCAACGCGGGCGAGTACGCGGCCACCGGCGTGGACGGCCTGGCCACCACGGCGCCCTTCACCGCCAAGCCCATCGACATGAGCGTTCGCATGCGACGCCTGGGATAGGACGCCATGACCTCTTCTTCCAAGTCTTCCAAATCCGTCGCCGAGGGCGCCTGCGGCGAGGCGGGCGCCGCCGTCATCGCCCATACAGCCCCGGTGAAGCGCTACTCTCTGTTCACCGCCATATGCCTGATCGTGGGCATCTGCATCGGCTCGGGCATCTTCTTCAAGTCCGACAACATCCTCATAGCCACGGGCGGCAACGTGGCCCTCGGCGTTGCCATGATGCTGCTCGCCGCCACGACCATCATCTTCGGCGGGCTCACGCTGGCCCGCTTCGCCGCGCGCACCGCCGGGCACGGCGGCCTGATCGCCTACGCAGAGGAATTCCTGGGTCCGCGTCGCGCCGCGTTCATCGGCTGGAATTTCACCTTCCTGTACATGCCCGTCGTCTGCTCCGTGCTCAGCTGGGTCGTGGGCGTGTACGCCTGCATGACCTTCAACCTGCCCGGGACCTTTGTCTGGCAGATGGGCGTCGGCCTGGTGTTCCTGCTGGCCTGCACCGCATGGAACATCTTGTGGCCCACCCTCAGCGGCTATTTTCAAAACCTCACCACGCTGGCCAAAGCCCTGCCGCTGGTGCTCGTGGGTGTCATCGGCCTCATGGTGAACGACCCCGTCGCCCAACTTGGCGCCGACATCGCCGCCGCGCCCGCCGCCGGCATCGCCTGGATCGCCGCGGCCGCGCCCATCGCCTTCGCCTTCGATGGCTGGAGCTCCGCGGTGAGCATCGCCCCCGAGCTCAAGGACGCGCAGCGCAACCTGCCGCGCGCGCTTATCGTCGCACCCATCATCATCCTCGTGCTCTACCTTGGGTATTTCGTGGGCATCTCGTGCTTCTTGGGACCGCAGGCGGTCATCGAGGCGGGCGATGCGAGCCTGTCGCTCATGTTCGTCAAGCTCTTTGGCGAGCAGGCCGGCGCACTGCCCAACGTCATCGCCCTCATCGCCGTGCTCGGAGGAGCCAACGGCATGGTGCTCGCCACCCTGCGCATGCCCCAGTCCCTGGCGCTCCATCACATGATGCCGTTCGAACACGCCGTGAGCCGCATGAACGTGACCCTGCGCTTCCCGGTGGTGAGCGCCATGATCGCGCTCGCCACCACGCTGTTCTGGATGGGGATCCACACGGCGGTGAGCATCCTGGGTTTGCTTCCCAACGGTGATATATCCGAAGTCGTGGTGGCAATGACCATGCTGATCCTCTCGCTGTACTACAGCGAGGCGCTGCGCGGGGCGCTGCGCGAAGATGCCCCCGCGCTCACGCGCGCCCGCCGCGCCGCGGCTCCGACCATCGCGCTCGCAAGCTCGCTCGCCATCGGCCTGTCGAGCATCTCCGATCCCACTCGTTGGCCGTTCGTCGCCGCCTTCACGGCGCTACTCCTGGTGATGACCTTCGCGCTCACGCCCAAGCGGGACGTGTAGGCAACGAAAAATCCCAGCCCATCACGGGCATCAAGTGAACGGAAACCCGAACGCCCCGGCGACGCGCAGAATCGCCGGGGCGTTCTCATGCAGGCACTTCGAGCTCCTACGGGCGCCTTTCAACCCCTACTCCGCATCGGTCTCCCCCGCCTCGAGGGCGCGTGCCTCACGCTCCTCGCGGGCCTCGGCAAATGCGGCCTTCATGGTGGGGTTGTTCCGCGTGAGCTTGCGGATGGTGAGGCCCTGGGCCTTGTCGTTCGCCAGACGCAGGTTGTTCTCGCTGGAAAGCAGGTTGTCCTTGACCTTCTGCAAATGCTTGATGGTCGTGTCGATCTCATCGATGGCCGTCTGGAACTTGCGGCTCGCCAGGTCGTAGTTGCGGTTGAATCCCTCCTGGAAACCCAGCAGCTTTTCCTCAAACTCCGTGACATCGATGTTCTGCTGGCGCACGAGTTCGAGCTCCTGCTTGTAGGTGAGCGCGTTCATGGCGGCGTTACGCAGCAGCGTGATCATGGGGATGAAGAACTGCGGGCGGATCACGTACATCTTCTCGTAACGGTAGCTCACGTCCACGATGCCCGTGTTGTACAGCTCGCTCTCCGGCTCGAGCAAGGTGACGAGCACCGCGTACTCGCAGCCCTTCTTCTTGCGGTCCGAATCGAGCTTCTTGAAGAAGTCCTCGTTCTTGTGCTTGGTGGCCGTGGTGTCGTTCTCGTTTTTCATCTCGAACATGATCGAGACGATCTCATTGCCCGCCTCGTCGCACTCGCGGAAGATGAAGTCTCCCTTGGTCCCGTCCGAGGCATCGTTGTCCTTTTCGAAGTAGGCGCGCGGGAACGCCGTGGCACGCAGCTGGTTGAACTGGGTCTCGCAGTGCTGCTCCAAGGTCTCGCCCACCATCTTGGTGGAAAGGCGGGCCTTCATGTCACGCAGGCGCTCGATCTCCTCATCCTTGTAGCGAACCAGCTCTTGGTTGCTCTGGCGCACCTGCTCGATCTCGAGCGCATGAGCGGTCTCGATCTGTTGCTTCTCAGCGGCGCGGACCTCCTGCTCATGGGAGAGCTCGAAGCGGGCGGCATCCAGGTCGCGGGAGAGCTTGGCGCGCTCTTCCTCAAACGACGCGCGGGCCTCGGCGACGGCCTGCGTCACCGCCAAGTCGCGTTGGGTCGATCCGGCATCCAACTGGGCCTCGAGCGAGGCGATCTTCGCATCGCGAGCGGCCACATCGCGACCAAGCTCCTCGCGTACAGAGGACTCCGTGAGCTTGGCGGCGTCCTTTTGAGAGGCAAGCTGCGCGTTCAGGGAATCGATGGTGCGTTGGAGTTGCACGGCGCTCGCCTGGGCCTCCGCTCGCTCCTCGGCGATCGCCTGCTGGTGGGCGGCACGCTCCTGGGAGAGCTGCTCGCGAAGCTCTTCCTTTTGATCGGC
>JARIBW010000013.1 GCA_029264355.1 Collinsella sp.
AGTATACGCAGGCCAACTAGCAGCGAACGTCCCCTCGCTCGCGTACCCGGCGAACAGGTAGAATACATCCCGGATACATCGAGTGAGAGGACGGGCGCGAAGGTGATTCAGGCCGTTGTTTTCGATATGGACGGGACGCTCGTCGACTCGGAGGGCGTGAGCAGGCACGCGTGGGACGTCGCGGCGGACGAGTTGGGCGTGTCCCTGCCCGCCTCGTTCATCGATACGCTCCTGGGCCGCAACTCGCGCGCCTGCCGCGGACTGCTCGTCGAGCACCTTGGGGGCGACGAGGAGCTGGCCCAGCGGGCGGTCGATATTCACCTGAGGGCGTTTCTCGAGCTTGCCGCGACCGACCTCAAGCTCAAGCCCGGCGCCCATGAGGCGCTCGAGGCGTTGCGCTCCGCCGGCCTGCCGCTCGCCGTGGCCACCTCGACGGCCCGCGTGCGCGCCATCCCGCGCTTGGAACGATTCTCGCTGACCTCGTATTTCACCGCGATCGTCTGCGGAGACGAGGTGCCGAACGGTAAGCCGGAACCGGATATTTTCATCGAGGCCGCGCGACGGCTCGGGGTCGATCCGGCGGAATGCGCGGTGGTCGAGGATTCCTTCAACGGGGTCCTCGCGGGTCACGGCTCGGGCGCGCAGGTCTACATGGTTCCGGATCTCATGGATCCCACCGACGAGATCGGGGCGCTGTGCACGACCGTCTTGGCGAGTCTGCACGATCTTCCCGAGGCGATCCTCTCCCGTCCCGACGTAGCCCTGCGCGCGTAGCCGGGGCCGCGGTGTCTTAGAGGTACCCGCTGATGTCGATATCGGGGTCGGCGAAATCGTCGGAGCGGTTGACGCCTGTGCTCGCCCGGGCCAGCAGGAAGGGGCGCACGAGCTCCTGGTGATTTTCAACGGCCTCGCCGGGGTCCTCCTCGTCGATCTGGGCGATGAGCTGGCGCACTCCGCGGCGTCCGATCTCGTAGCCGATGGGCGCCACGGTGGTGAGTGGAACCGGCCCGGTCCAGGCGAGGGGGTTGCCATCGCACCCCGCGACGCGGATGTCGTTGGGAACGCGCAGGCCCGCCGCACGCACGCCCGAGATGGCGCCGGTCGCCAGCGTGTCCGTGAGGGCGATGATGAAATCGGGGCGCTCCTCCTCGGGGCGCTCGGCCAGGAGTCTTCCCAAATCGAGTCCGTCATGCGCGGAATTCCAGGCCCCGGCCTCCAAGACCTCGTACGGGCAGGCGGCCCCGGAGGCGAACGCCTGGCGCATGCCCTCCACACGCAGGGCCAGGCGATTCAAGGTTGGGTTGCCGATGACGGCGACGCGCCGCGCACCGCTTTGGAAGGCGTGCCGCGCCAACAGCTCGCCGATCGCCAAGTTGTCCGCCGCGACATAATGGCCCGGCGCATCGTTTTGAACGTCGAGGTAGGCGAGCGGGATATGGGAGGGGGAGTCGAGGGGCTTCCAGTCCCTGACGGCGGGCGGTTGCATGAGGATCCCCGCCACCCGGGTGCCCGTGAAGTAGTCGCGGTATTGCCGCGCGGTCTTCTCGTCCGTCTGGGCGGAGGCCATGAGCAGCCCGTATCCGTGTTTGCGCGCCTCGGCGCTCGCACCGTTGGCGATTTGCAGGGATATGCCGTGGTCAAGACCGGGGAGAATGAGGCCGAATAGGCGGTTGCGCCCTCCGGCGAGCATGCGCGCGTTCTGGTTGGGCGCGTAGCCGAGCCGATCGGCCGTTTCGAGGATGCGCTCGAGCGTCTCGGGGCGGACCTTGTCGGGGTGATTGAACGCGTTCGAGACGCTTCCCAGCGCGACGCCCGCCTCTCGGGCGACGTCCGTTATGGTGATGGTGGTCCTGCGAGGCATGGTCGGCTCCTGCTCGATGTGCGAATTTCCCAAATTGTACCGCTTCAATATCCCAAATCGGGACTTACCGGCGATTTTGGGCCGATGCGAGAAGGGCCCGCCAGGCTTCGCAGAGGGACCGATAACGCGGGGCGTACTGGCTGCCGCGCTGCCAGATGAGGCAGAAGTCATGTTCGATGCGGAAGTCGTCGGGCGTGATGTCGACGAACTCGCCCGCGGCGAGCTCGGCCTCCACCGCAACGCGGTACATGAACGTGATGCCGGAGCCGGCGCGCACGCACGCCTTGATGGTCGGGATGCTCTCGATCCCCACGACGCCGGCGAAATCACCGAGGTCGAGGTCGCGTGCGGAGAGGTGCTTTTCCAATATCTCCCGCGTTCCCGATCCGGCTTCGCGCAGGATGAGCCTTTCGGTGAGCAAGTCCCGAACAGAGGCGACCGGGCGCGAGGGCGTGTTTCCATCCCGGTCCCTGGGAGCCGCGACGGCGACATAGGGCTCGGTCGAGAGCGTCTCGAACGCAAAGCTGGACCGATCGAACGACCCCTCGACCAGTGCGAAATCTATGATTCCCTGGTCGAGGGCGCACACGAGGTCGCGGGTGTTTCCCGCCCGCAGGGCAACATCGGAGTCCGGGTGAGTCGAGAGGTGCGAGGCCATGAGGAACGGGGCCACGTAGTCGGCGATCGTCCGGGTGCACCCGAACCTGAGCGGGGCGATATGCGAGGCCGCGTTCCGATGCGCCGCGTCGGCGGCCTCGATGCGCAGGCGCGCCTCATCGTTTTCCATGGTGAGGAGACGGCGGTAGAGCAAGTCCGCCGCTGGTGTCGGATCGACCCCGCGCCCCGTCTTGGTGAACAGCGCGCAACCGTAATGCGCCTCGAGCTGGCGTATGTGCTGGGACACCGCGGGCTGCGTGATGAGCAGCGATTCCGCCGCCCGGGTGAAACTCCGTTGGCGGTACACCTCCAGGAACGTGTGCGTGCGATAATCGAGCATGGAACCTCATAAGAAATCGTGATGGAATAATAAATGATACGGTACAACAAATTATAAATACAGGTCATAGGATTGAAACCACGTAAAAAAGAGCCATATGGGAGTTGTAGCCCGGAAAGGTAGGAAGTGTGGAGCTCATCAAGGACTTCAAGGATTTGTGGCGCGGCGTTGCGCTCGCGTTGATCATCTCGGTGCCGGCATGGTTTCTCGGCAAGCGATTCGAGGTCATAGGGGGGCCGGTCTTTGCCATCCTCATCGGCATGGCCCTCGGTTTGGCGTTGCGCAACCGCGCCGGCGTGTCCGATGCGACCTCGGCGGGAATCAAGTACACGTCTAAGAAGATCTTGCAGTATGCCGTCATCCTGCTGGGCTTCGGGCTCAATCTGGGCGAGATCGCCAAGGTCGGCGCCAGCTCTCTTCCCATCATCGTGTCCACCATCGCCACGTCGCTCATCATCTCGTTCGTGCTGTGCCGCGCGTTGCACATCCCGCGCAAGATCTCGACGCTCGTGGGCGTGGGCTCCTCGATCTGCGGTGGCTCCGCGATCGCGGCCACCGCTCCGGTGATCGACGCCGATGATGAGGAGATCGCCCAGGCCATCAGCGTCATCTTCCTGTTCAACATCATCGCCGCGCTCATCTTCCCCTCGCTCGGCGCCATGCTCGGGATGAGCAATGACGGCTTTGGCCTGTTCGCGGGCACCGCGGTCAACGACACGTCCTCCGTCACCGCGGCCGCGGCCGCATGGGACGGCATGCACCCGGGGTCAAACGCGCTCGACTATGCGACGATCGTCAAGCTCACGCGCACCCTCGCCATCATCCCGATCACGCTGTTCCTCGCGTTTTGGCAGCTTCGCCAGGCCAAGCGCGCCGCCGCGGCGGGGACGGGGACCGGAGAGGCCGCGGGCACGTTCGACATCAAGAAGATCTTCCCGTTCTTCATCCTGTTCTTCGTCCTGGCGAGCGTCATCACCACGGTCTTCGCCCTGCCCGTCGCGGTGACCGCCCCCATCAAGACGCTCTCCAAGTTCTTCATCGTCATGGCCATGGCGGCCATCGGATTCAACACCGATATCGTCAAGCTGGTGAAGACGGGCGGCAAGCCGATCTTCATGGGCCTGTGCTGCTGGATCGGCATCACGTGCGTGAGCATTGGAATGCAAAGCGCGCTGGGCATCTGGTAGGCCGTCGAGCTGTCGTCGGGGCGTGCCCGCTTCGAAGGGATATTCATAAATCCCGTTCTGGTATGCATGCCGTTGCTCGAGCAAAACAGCCGTCCACCAACTTTTGCTCGCAAAACGCGTATAAGGCGGGAAAGATGGAACTTATCGGTTACACATGCGCTCGGGCAAAAGACGACGGGCGCTCGGACGATAGGAGCCAACATGGGGCTGAAGGCCGAACAGGAGATATCTCTGGATTTCGAGGGGCTTTTGTCCTACCTCCGCTCGAAGACGCGCGTGTTCATGGACGTCGATGGCCGTGAGTACTACGTCACCCACACCGATGGGTACTGGCGCGTGCAGGATTGCGGGCAGCTGAACGACAACGGTCGCTTTGTGGACTGCTCCGAGCTCGTGACCACCTTGCCCGAGCTGGTGGAGCTTCCCTGGCTTGACGGCAAGAGCATCCACGACTTGGCCGAGGGCGCCGTATTCCATGAGTCCATCCAAGAGGGCTGGGTGTATCCCGGCGCCGCCGAGCCCGAACAGGCCGCCGAGCCCGAGGAGCCCGTCGAGGAGTAACCATCGCGCACGTGCGGTGGATGTTGAGGGCCGCCCCCGTGGGGCGGCCCTTTCTCATGCCGATACTTCCGTGCTGCCGATACCCCCGTTCCGGCTTCACCGTAAGACGGGCGGAAAGCGTTGCGGGCCCTTGTCCGGCGCCCGTTTCCGTCCGATCGGAGTGAAGGCTCGGTCGGCCTTCACTCCGCCATTGAGGGCCTTGCGTCGATGCGTTAGGATTGGTATCTAATAATAAAAGCATGTCCTATTGAAAGAGATGAGGCGGACGCGAGCGGCGGGATGGTGCGCCGTCCGCATGGGGGTGCGTATGAAACTGCTGATGAAGACCGTGAGACCGTATAGGGCGCTCGTGGCGGCGACGCTCGCCGCCTTGCTGTTGGACGTCGCAGGCACGCTGTACGTCCCGACCATGCTCGCAGGTATGATGAACCAGGGTATCGCCAGCGGGAGCACGGACTTCATCATGGGACAGGGCCTTCGCATGCTCGTGGCGTGCTGCTGCGCGAGTGGCGGGGCGTTGCTCGGAAACTACCTGTGCGCCCGGCTGGCCTCCTATGTGGGGCGCGACATCCGAAACGCCGTTTACGATGCCTCCTTGGCGTTCTCTGGGTCCGATTTTGAGGAATTCGGCACCGGCTCTATGATCACGCGCACCCTGAACGATGTAAACGTCATCCAACAGACGGTCATGCTCGCCACGCAAGCGATGCTGCCGGTGCCCATCATCTGCGTTATGGGCACGGTCCTTTCCTTCAAAATCGATCCCCAGATGGGCGCCATGATGCTCGCGGTGGTTTCCGTCGTCATGGTGTTCGCGGTGCTCGCGGTGCGTCGCGCCGCCCCGGTTTTCGAGAAGATGCAGGGGCTCATCGACCGCATGAACGTGGTGCTGCGCGAGAACATCATCGGCGTGCGCGTCATCCGCGCCTTTGGCAGGGAGCGCCATGAGGAGGGGCGCATGGGAGGCGTCTTCACCGACTACGCCGATGCGGCGATCAAGGTGAACTGGATATTCGCGGGCGTCGACTGCTTCAGCTTCTGCCTCATGAACATCGCCGAGGTGGTGCTTATATGGCTCGGCGGCAACCGGGTGGGCGCGCACGCCATGCAGATCGGCAATGTATCGGCGGTGGTCGAGTACGCCATGCTCATCATGTTCTACATCATGATGGCGCAGTTCGTGGCCCTTATGGTGCCACGTGCCATCGTGTGCCTGAAGCGCTGCGCCGAGGTGATCGAGAAAACGCCGGGGATAGCGGATGGGCGAGCCGCGGGCGTTGCCGCGTCGGGGGGATCCTCCCCTTCGCTCGAGGTCGCGGCTTCTGCCCCCTCCGATGTTGTCGCGGCGTTCGAGCATGTCGCGTTTCGCTTTGCCGATGCTGATGAGGACACGCTCGCTGATATAGATTTCACCTGCCGACGCGGCGAGGTCACGGCGATCATCGGCTCGACGGGATCGGGCAAGTCAACCATCGCCAAGATGATGCTGCGCTTGCACGATGTCACGGCAGGGGCGGTGCGTTTCAACGGCGTCGACGTCCGCGATATGTCCCAGCATGACCTGCGCGAGCGCATAGCCTACGTACCCCAGAAGGCATGGCTGTTCTCGGGCACGATCGCGAGCAATCTGCGAGATGGCGACGACGATGCGACCGAGGCCGAGATGCGCCATGCGCTTGATGTGGCCCAGGCGGATTTCGTGTGGGGCCTGTCCGGTCGCCTGAACTCTCCGGTGGCGCAGGGCGGGACGAATCTCTCCGGTGGGCAACGGCAACGCCTGTCCATCGCTCGGGCTCTCATGAAGCGCGCCGACCTCTATATCTTTGACGACAGCTTCTCGGCGCTCGATTTCAAGACGGATGCGGCCCTGCGTCGCGCCCTCAAACCGGAGACGCGCGACGCCGCCGTGCTCATCATTGCCCAGCGCGTCAACACGATTTTGCATGCCGACCAGATCGTGGTGCTCAAGGACGGGCGCATCGAGGGCAAGGGAACGCATGAGGAGCTCATGGGAAGTTGCGAGGTATACCGGGAGATCGCTGAGAGCCAGATGAAGGGAGGCGAATAGCATGGCGTGGAACGACGGCAAGGGCGATGACGGCCAGGATGAGCTGTTCGCCGAGAACGCGCGCATCGAGCGTGAGCGCCGCGAAGGCGCGATAGAGGACGCTCGGGCCATGGCCGACGCCTCCGGCACGCCGGAGGAGGAACTCGAGGTGCCCAAGGACGCCTGGGGGACGGTTCGCCGCCTGTGGTCCGCCGCGGCGGGGGAGCGCTGGCGATTCGGCGTGGTGATCGCCTCCATCCTCGCCTACACCTGTTTTCATGTGGCCGCGCCAGCGTACAGCGCGCATGTGATCGACGTGCTGTGGTCCAATATCCAATCTGCCTTTGCCGATGGCCGCACCTTCACGGTGGGTTGGGATACCGGGGGTCGCGAACTCGGGGTGTACTTCGCCATTTGGAGCGGTGCCTGCGCCCTGTACTCGGTGCAGTGCTTCGTCATGGCCGGCTTCGCCGAGAAGCTCAACTTGTCGCTGCGCCGCAGCGTGTCCGAGAAGCTCGGCCGCCTGCCGCTGAAGTTCTATGACGGGCACAAGCCCGGCGAGGTGGTGAGCCGGGCGACGAACGACTTGGACAAGATGTCCGAGGTGTTGCAGACCGGCCTGCTCAAGCTGATGAGCGCGGTGGGGACGATCATCGGCGCGCTGTACATGATGTTTCGCTACAGCACCCTGCTCACCGTCATCTTCCTGGGGTTCGCCCTCGCGTCGGCCCTCCTCACCAAGGCGGTGTCCAGGTGGACGCTCAAGCTCGCGGCGGAGCGCCAGCGCTACGTGGGTGAGCTCACCGCCACGGTGGAGGAGGCCTATTCCGGCCGCCTGATCATCAAGAGCTTCAATCGCGAGGGGCGGAGCTCGAGGGACGTCCACGAGCTTTCCGACAAGCTCGCGCGCGCAAGCCGTCGTTCCGACTTCGCGACCAACGCCATCAGCCCCTTGATTCGCTTCATCATTCGCCTCGCGCAGGTGCTGATCGCCGTGACGGCGGGTGGCATGTTGGTGAGGGGGAGGATCACCATCGGTGTGTTCCAGGCGTTTTTCCAGTACATCCATCAGGCTTCAGAGCCGCTCACGCAGCTTTCCTTCACAGTGAACACCCTGCAAAACGCCCTTGCGAGCGTGGAGCGCGTGTTCGG